>NZ_CAIZIZ010000158.1 GCF_903933125.1 uncultured Lamprocystis sp.
CGACTTCAGACGATACCGCCGGTCTCCCGCTGCCGCCACCTCCGCAGGAGCCGCCGGCCCTGGTCCAGCCCACCCGTGCACAGCGCCCGGCCTCAGGCAAAAATGGCCAAAGTCGAGCACAAGGCCGCCGTTCTTAATTTGGAGCGGGAAACGAGACTCGAACTCGCGACCCCAACCTTGGCGAGGCTCTTCAATCACTTAGCGCCACGGCGACACACAGAAATGATAGCACAGAGGGTCGCGAAGAGGCACGCTGAAAGCCGAACCAAGCCGGTCGTCAGCAGTGGCGCTGCCGCGCCTGCGGACACACCTTCTCGGTGACCTCCGGGACGATCTTCGCCTACCACAAGCTGCCCCTGTCGACCTATCTGGCCGCCATCGTGATCTACACCAACGCGGTGAAAGGGCTGTCGGCGCTCCAGCTGGGGCGCGATCTGGATGTGCAGTACAAGACCGCCTTCGTGTTGATGCACAAGCTGCGGCAGAGCCTCATGGACCAGCGCGACGAGACGCCGTTGGCGGGCGCGGTGCAGATTGACGGCGGCTATGTCGGCGGCGCGATCCGTCCCGCCAACCAGGCCGATGAGCGCGTCGATCGACTGCTTGGTAAAGCACCAGAACCCGGACAAACGCTGTGTCCTGGTGATGCGCGAGACCTACCCGGCGGATGACCTGTTGGAGCGGGTCGGGGGCGAACGGACCCTGACCTTCATCATCGGCCAGGAGAACCAAGTCGATGTGGGCACGCTGGCCGCCCGCTTCATTGCCCCAGGGACGACGATTTCCACTGATGAGTCGGGCGCTTACGATCTGTTGCCGGGGCGTGATGTGACCCACCGGGTCAATCATCAACGCGAGTATCGGGCCGCCGATGGGACCACGAACAACCACGCCGAATCCTACATCTCGCGGTTTCGGCGCATGCAGCTCGGCCAACACCACCACTTCGGGTTGGCCCACCTCGCCAACTATGCCAACGAGGCAGCCTATCGCGAGGATACCCGGCGGCTACCCAATGGGGAGATCTTCCGCGACATCCTGACCAAATGTGCCCACACGCCCCCGCATCGCGACTGGTGCGGCTATTGGCAGGGCAATACGCGCCGCCCCGAGCGCCTGGCTGCCTGAGTCCTCACGCCCCCTCCCAGGCCCGCACCCCGCCGACCAGCCCGCGGGCGCGCGCCGCACCCTTTGCCAGCCAGGCGCCGCAAGACCGCCAGGGTCGTCTTCTGGAGCGCCGCCTGGGCCTCGGGGCGGTCCTGCAGGCCTTTGCGGGTTGCCACCGCCACCGCGACACCCTGATCCGACAACGGTCCGGCGGTATCGCGCAGGACCTCCAAGACCAGCCGCTGGCATTCCCCCGGAGCAACCCAGCGCTGGCCGCGGCGCCGCTTCCTCGGCTGAATCCCGCCCAGGTCGTAGTCCGGGTCGAACAGCCGGATCGTCGCGTCCAGATGGCCCAACGCATCGGCCAGCCGCTGCAACTCCCGGCGACAGTGTTGCGCTTCCCCGGCCAATTCGCCCCGCTTGGCGACCAGTCCACTCACTACATGCGATTCCGCCATGATCCCCGCCCAAGTCGATTCGTGCTGGGTGAGATTCTCCCGGCTGGGCCGGTCCGAGTCATGTGCGGTTGCTACATAATGCCGCGAATTTGCGCATAGTGCTTAAATTGAGCTCAGCGAAGATTCCCGGAGTTGTCACGCGAGACGCCGTGTTTGGCCATGAGTCGATAGAGTGTCATTCGTGATATTCCCAGATCCTTGGCTGCCTGCGCGACGTTCGACCGGTTACGCGCCAAAGACGTCTCAAGGCTGCGTTTCTCGTAAACGTGACGGGCGTCTTTTAGGGACCCCCGGTCTCGCCGCACTTGAGCGTCGGCGCGATGCGATTTCCCACCTACGTTCAAGTCCTCCAGACCGATGTGTCGGCTCCCGCCATCGATGACCGCCTGAAATATCGTGCTCCGCAGCTCGCGCAGGTTTCCGGGCCAAGGGTGCTGATACAAACCGGCGAGCGCAGCGTTTGACAAGCTGGCACCCGGTGTGCGACCAAAGGCCACAATGGCCTCATCGAGATAATGCTTGGCAAGCAACTCGATGTCGCCCTCTCTGTCGCACAAGCTCGGGGTGCGAACAACGCACACGGCCAACCGGTAGAACAAATCGGCGCGAAATCGTCGATCGCGAATAGCCGCTTGCAGGTCCTGGTTCGTTGCGGCGACCAGTCTGACGTCGACCAGCGAACTCTGCGTGCTGCCGAGCGGGGTGACCAGTTGGTCCTCGATAAACCGCAGCATAACCCCTTGCGACTCCAATGGCATGTCCCCGATCTCGTCGAGAAACAAGGTGCCGCCCGACGCCGCCTTAATATGGCCGATTGGCTCATGGGGCCAACTGTGTGACGCCACACAGCATTCGGAGAAATTCTATGCAGCATATTTTGATGTTGTGAGCCCATTCATGAATGGCGACATACTGCTGAAGATAGACCTTGTTGACACCACGAAATGGGC
>NZ_CAIZIZ010000159.1 GCF_903933125.1 uncultured Lamprocystis sp.
ACTGATAAGCTGGCCTATTACGACACCTACGGGGTCGAGGAATACTACGTCTACGATCCGTCCGCCAACACGCTGGAGATCCGGCTGCGCCAGGACGGGCGGCTGCGGCGGATGTCGCATCTGAACGGCTGGATCAGCCCGCGGCTGGGTATCCGCTTTGCGTTGAGCGGCGAGACGCTGGAGATCTTCGATCCTCAGGGGCAACCGTTCTTGACCTCGGTCGAACTGGCCGCGCGCTTGCGCGACGAGGCGGCGCGTGCCGAGCAGGAGCGTGCCCGTGCGGAGGAGGAGCGCGCGCGTGCCGAGCAGGAGCGTGCCCGTGCCGAGCAGGAACACGCGCGTGCGGAGCAACTGGCCGAACGGTTGCGTGCCCTGGGGTTTGAGCCTTGAAACCGCCAACACTGCGGCGAAGCCGCGTGCAGGACCGCCGGCAACCTGCCGGCCCGCCGCCGTCAGGCGGCATTCGGAACCGATGAAAGGCACTTCGCGCCGGGGCCGACAGGCTGTCGGCGGTCCCAGTAGCCGCCTTGCGGCGGCGGTCTACCGCTGGCTCGATGGCGATCAGCGCCTCACCGGGCCTTGATCATCATTCCGGCCAGCTTCCGCCCAGGCCCAGGCCTTGGAGCTGAAAGTAATCCACAGATGTCACCGATGAACACAGATTTTTTCTTCATCTGTGTTCATCGGTGACATCTGTGGACAAATCCGGGCGAACACTTATGTGCCTTTACTGACTCGGCGAGAGATTCAAGGCATACCGGGTATGCTTCCGCTCCCCGCTGCGAACAAGCGCCCCCTTGGCGACCAGATCCTGAAGATCGCGGGTCGCGGTGGCCCGCGCGCTGCCGGTGATCGCGCGATAGTTCTCGGCGCTCAAGCCCCCGACGAAGCCCTCCGGTCCGGCGCGGAACAGGCGTGCCAGCGCCTTGCCCTGGCGCGCGTTCAATTGACCCCGCAGGCGGTCGTAGAGCTTCGCCTTACCGATGAGAAAGACCACCCGCGCGCGGCTGGAATCCAGTGCATCCAAAACGGTATGGGCAAAATACTCCAGCCAATCGTCGATGCGATTGGTTTTGTTCGCCCGCTCCAGCGCGCTGTAATACGCTTTCTTGTGCCGTTCGATGGTGTGCGACAGGGCGATCAGCGTGGGTTGCCCGAGACCCTGCGCCAGAACCTGCTCCGCAATGGCACGCGCAATCCGGCCGTTGCCGTCCTCGAAGGGGTGGATCACGAAATACAGATGGGCGATGCCCGCGCGTGTCAGTGGCGGCAGCGGGTGCTCGCCGGTCGGGGCGCTGCGCTCCAGCCAGGCAAGAAAGCGCTCCATCTCCGCGAGCACCTGCCCGGCGGGCGGGGCCTCGAAATGTACCCGGGGCGCATAAACGGCGCCCGAAACCACCTGCATCGGCTCTTCCAGGGTGCGATAGCCCCCGACCTCGCGCAGATCCCGCCGCCCCGCCATCAGCATGCTTTGCCAGGCCCACAGACGCGCGTGCGACAGGGGTTCCTGAAAGTGCCGATACAGATCGACCATCAACTCCGCCATCCCCGCCTCGGCCGGGGCGATGCGGCGCGGGTCTTCGGCCAAACCGAATTCGCGCAGCAGCGAGGACTGAAGACTGTCGCGGTCCAGAAGCTCACCCTCGATCCGGGCGGTCATCAGCGCCTCGTCGCCGATCAATTCGACCGTCAGCGCTCGTTGCTCGGCGTCGCTCAGATGGGCGAAGGCCCCGAACAGGAATCCGGATTCGTGCAGCAGGCGCGCCTCCAGGGGCGCGAGTCGCACGCTGTCGTAGGCGAATTGGGGCCAGTCGGGTTGTTGCCAGTTCCAGAGCATGAGGCATAAGGGGAGCGGCTATCGCTCATATTGAGGGCGCTTTTTGAGCGATAAGCAACAAAAGTACCCCTCGCCACGCGGCGGCGCAACGCGCAACTCAGCTCCGCCGGGGCCAGCAGTTCCAAATTTAAGACCATGATGTTATGAAGGGCTTTTCAGATCTGACTGGAGAGTCCCATGGTCACTTCCGCTGCGGCCGAGTTGCCGCTGTTGACGGCGGGTGTCATGATCAAACAGATTCGCGACACCTTCG
>NZ_CAIZIZ010000160.1 GCF_903933125.1 uncultured Lamprocystis sp.
CGGACCGTTACCAGTCCCGCATGTGCTCCTAGGCTACGACGGGAGAAACCGTCGGTTCTATCAGGCCGCCTCCTAGCGACTTCTTGTAGAACATTCACTTACGCGACTTCGTGTCGCACAACGATGATCAAGGCCCACACACAGACTTGGGCTCGTGGTGTTCTGCCAGCCCCGCGAGAATCGAAAGCGCCCCGGCGCGCTTAGGCCGCTGCCCGCCAACCCAGCTCAATGCGTACCGCGTCATACGGAAAATGCAGCTTGCCGTCGACGGTCTTCTCGATCACGCCCGCCTTGACCAGCGCCTGGGCGTCCGTGTGCGTACCCTTCACATCGCGCCCAAGCTGCCGCGCCAGCGCGCGCACACCCACCGGTCCCGCACCGGTCAAGGCCCGCAGCACCGGCCAGCGGCGCGCGGTCAGGACCGTGAACAGCAGTTCCTCGGACGGAAAGGACAGCACATCGTCAGACCCGCGGCCTGCCAGCGCGTCCAACATGCGCGCCTTGGTGGTCTCCAGATCGCAAACATTGATCATCAGGGTTCTCATCGTCTGGTCCTCATCGCAGCAGGGTGGCGACATCGGCAAAGAAATCGTCCAGCAACTGCTGCCGCGAGACAAAGTGGTACGGCTCTTCAAGTTCGGCCGCACCGACGTGCTTGTGGTCGCCCTTGCCGGCCTCGTTGTCATAGCGCAGCACGCAGCGTTCATTCACAACCAAGACCAAGCGGTATTTGTACTGGTGGTCGCTGCCCCGCACCGGCTCCGGAACCTCCCAGACCTTCAGTTCGACGAACGCCTCGGCGGTCAGGGTACGGCGGATGTCATGGATGGCGACGGCTGGCATGTTGTCATTCTAGAAACACCGGTAAGTGTTGTAAATATAGAAACGCCCTTGACCCACCGCAGATCCGCTCTATACCCTTCGTTGTCGGTTTCTCGTTTATCGTTCTTCGTTCTTCGTAACCCAATGCTTGATCAGGCCGCTCAGCCCCAACGATCGAACAAGAGCTTGGCTGAAATCAGCAGCGAGGACGCGACCAGCACCGGCCGCACCAGGGCCGCGCCGTGGCGCAACACCAGATGAGAACCCAGCCAGGCACCCAACAACTGGCCGACCGCCATCACCGCCGCCACCGGCCAGCGGATCTGCCCGGCCGGCAGAAAGATCAGAAGTGCCGCCAGATTGCTGGCGAAGTTCAGGAGCTTGCTGTGCGCCGTGGCGCGCCGCAGGTTGTACCCGAGCAAGGCCACATAACCCATCGCGAAGAAAGTCCCGGCCCCCGGACCGAAAAACCCGTCATAGAAGCCCACCCAGAACCCCACCGTGAGTGCAAAGAGGGGCGCCGCCAGGCGTTGCCGGCTGTCCAACTCCGAGACCCGCGGCGAGAACAGAAAATACAGGGCGAAGCCGATCAGCAGCAGCGGGATCAACTGACCGAGCAGGGCGCTGTCCAAACGCTGGACCAGGAGCGCCCCGGCGGCGGAACCGAAAAAGGTACAGGCCGCCGCGAAGGCGGCCGCGCGCAAGTCCACCTGGCCCTGATGGATGAAATTGGCCGCCGCCGTGCCACTGCCGAAGACCGCCTGCGCCTTGTTGGTCGCCAGGGTCTCCACCGGGCTCAGGCCGGCCCACAGCAGCGCCGGGATCGACAGCAGACCGCCGCCCCCGGCAATCGCGTCGACGAACCCGGCCAGCAAGGCCACCAGGAACAACACGCTGAGGATATCGACTGATTCCACTGGAGAGGCCAAGGTCGGCTGACTGAGTCAGCCATTGAACCCGCAAGCGCGCGACAAAGCCAGCGGCACGCCGCTGGAGCCTCAGCGTCCTTTCCAGGATGATCGCGGGACCGCCCACGCGATCTGCACAGCGGACGCGCCGATTGGCTTCATTTATCGAGACGCCACATACTCGCGCAGCACCGCATGCTTGAGCCGAATCTGTGCCGTGCAGGCGGGGGTGCCGTCGGCGCGTTGGCGCGTTGGCGCGCTACGATGGTGGCCATGGGTGCGCTGGCTCGTGTCGGTGCTACAAGCCGCGCCATGTAAGACTCCCGTCGCACCGCGGCAACCGAATCACGCGGAATAGTGCTAAATAATGACGAATGCAGCGACAGGAAATCCAGCAACAGAGGGCGATTCGAGAAAATACAAAGGCTCGCGGTTGTCGGTTGCCCCCATGCTGGATTGGACCGATCGGCACTGCCGGTATTTCCTGCGACTGATCACCCGGCACACCCTGCTCTACACCGAAATGGTCACCACCGGCGCCTTGATCTACGGCGATCAGGATCGACACCTGCGGTTCGACCCGGCGGAACACCCGCTGGCGCTCCAACTCGGCGGCGCGGACCCGCGGGCCATGGCCCAATGCGCCCGGCTGGGAGCGGATTGGGGATATGACGAGTTGAATATCAACGTGGGCTGCCCCTCGGATCGGGTGCAGAACGGGCGGTTCGGGGCCTGCCTGATGGCGGAACCCCAGGTGGTGGCGGACTGCGTGGCGGCCATGAAAGACGCGGTCGCGCTGCCGGTGACAGTCAAGTGCCGGATCGGGATCGATGATCGGGACAGCTACGAGGAACTGACCGCGTTCGTCGCCGCCGTGGCCGCGGCCGGTTGCGACGCGCTCATCGTGCACGCCCGCAAGGCCTGGCTCCAGGGTCTGAGCCCGCGGGAGAACCGCGAGGTCCCGCCGCTGCGCTACGATGTGGTCGCCCGACTCAAGGCGGACTTTTCGGCGCTGACCATCGTGATCAATGGCGGCATTCTGACACTGGACGCGGCGGTCGGTTTTCTGACCCATCTGGATGGCGTGATGATCGGCCGGGCGGCCTATGAAAACCCCTGGATGCTGGCCCAGGCGGACCGCCTAATCTATGGCGATACCACTGCTGTTACGACCCGTCACGCCGTGCTTGAGCGTTTTCTTCCCTATGTCGAGCGGCAACTGCAAACCGGCGTCCCACTCGGCGCCATGAGCCGGCACCTCCTGGGGCTCTTTCAGGGCCAACCCGGCGCCCGTGCCTGGCGTCGACACATCAGCGAGCACGCCCATCGACCCGGCGCCGGGCCGGAGGTGCTGATCGCGGCCCTGCCGCCCGATCCCGCAAACGTCGAGCCGAGCGACGATCGACTGTCCGTAAATGAACACGGATGTTTTTCTTCATCTGTGAACATCTGTGACATCTGTGGATAAATCCGGGCGGTCACTTTGGTCGGAACGGCGACCCTGGCCCACTCAGGAGCGGCGATATAGCGGTCGAGACGGTGCCGGGTTGAGCCCGGCTGTCGGATAGACGTGCTGCTGCACTGGCTGCCGCTGACCCTGATCTGCGCGCTTGCCCTGGCAAGTGCGGATGCGGCGACCAAGGCGTGGCTCCAGGAGTTCTCGGCCCGGGAACTGGCGGTGGTCCGATTGGGCCTGACCGGGCTGCTGCTGTCTCCACTGCTATGGGATCTGCCGCCGCTCACCGGGCTGCCGGCCGCTTTCTGGTGGTGGCTGGCCGCGCTGGTGCCGCTGGAACTGCTGGCCATGCTGCTCTACATGCGCTCCATCCGCGACCATCCGTTGTCGCTCACCCTGCCTTACCTGGCCTTTACCCCGGTCTTCGTCATGGGCATCGCCTGGGTCCTGCTCGGCGAGGCGGTCACCCTACAAGGGGCCGGCGGCGTCTTCCTGGTGGTAGCCGGGGCCTGGCTGCTCAATGGCGAGCGGGCGCAGGCACAGGACTGGCGCAGTTGGGGCGAGCCCTTCCGGGCCGTGGTCGAGCAACCGGGGTCACGGATGATGCTGGCGACTGCGGCCATCTTCGCGTTGACTTCCACCATGGGAAAGGCCGCCATGCAGTACATGGCGCCGGAGCAATTCGGGCCATTCTATTTCGGGGTGCTGGGTCTCACGGTCACGCTGGTCTTTGCCGTGCGGCGGCCGGAGGTGTTCCGCAAGTTCGCCCGCCGGCCCTGGGCGGTCCTGACGGTCGCCGCGCTCATGGCGATCATGGCCTACACCCACTTCCTGGCCATCGCGCAGGTCGAAGTGGCCTATATGATCGCGGTGAAACGCGTCAGTCTGCTGTTCGGCATCCTCTACGGCGCCCTGCTCTTTCGGGAGACTGGTCTCATCCGGCGGCTACCGGCAGGCGCGCTGATGGTAGCGGGCGTGGCACTGATCCTGCTTTAAGTTCCTGATGCAGGATGCGCAGCAGCTCTTGAATAGCAAGCGGATGGCCGACGCCGCTGTGCCCGGTCGGAACCACGACCTCGGATTGGGCGCTCGGCAGATGGGCGCTGCGATAGGTCACCACCCCGTCCGAGCTGGCCGCCAGGTTGCCGCGCCCGCGGTCGCCGAGGATCGTGTGGGCCGGTACCTGCGGTGTGGTCGCATCCAGGACGCGCAGGAAGCCCGACTCCGGCGACAACCCATGGATGCTGTTCGGCAGACGCCCGCCATAGGAGCCGACGAGGCTGTCGGCCAAGGTGCCGAACTCGCGCAACAGCGTGTCGGGCAGCCGGATCAAGCGCGTCCCCCAGGCACCCAAACCGCTGGTCGCGAGCCGGCTGCCCCGGTGCGGGGTGAACATGAAGACCACCCGGCTCACATCGGTCCGCGGCGCGAAGATCAGGGCGCGGCGCGTCGCGCTGTAATCGGGCAGGATCCCGATGTCCGGAACCACGGTCGCGGCGTCCTCCAGAGTCACCCGTGACACCTGGGCGCGGGAGAGGATGCCGCCCATGCTGTGACCGATCAGGACCATGGGCTGCTTGGGCCGATACCGGGTCACGGCATCGTCCAGCGCCTGGCGCAACTGGAGCGCGGAGATCGGCACCGGTTTCCCCGTTGGATAATAATAGAACCAGAACTGATAGTTGGCGCGGACCTGATCATCGGCCAGCAAACCCTTGACCAGCGGTGCCCAGACCTGCGGCGTCGACATCAGCCCGTGGACCAGCACCAGTGGACGCTTGACCGGATCGAAGGGTTCCAGGAAGACGATGCGCGGCTGTCCGAGAAAGCGTCCCGGCCGCACCAGGTTGACGAGTCCCGAGAGCAGGCTCGGCCCGGTCGCGCGGGTGGCATCCAGTGGCGCCTCCAGGTCCATCGCCACCGCGGTCTCCCCGTGGGCCGTGCGCACCGACCGGATCTGGTCCGGCTGCACCAGTGCCGCGGTGCAGCAGGTCGCCGCGGGGTCCGCGGGCAGTGCGATCAGCGTCCGCGGGAGTTGGTAGCCCGCCCGCGGGGCGTTGGGATCGGTGGACGCAAGGCGGACGATGGTCGGCAAGCCCAGGCCGAGCCGATGCAAGCCGGGGACGGTCACCCGCGAGCGCGTCACCGGCCGCAGATCGGTGAAGGCATCCGGCGCCTGAACCCCCGGCGGCACCTGCTGCGCAGGCACCGTCGGACCCAAGATGTCGGACGGCCGGGCCGCATCCTCCAGCAGGCTCGGCAAACGGCCGGCGACCAGTTCCCGATAGTCCGTCGCGGCAGCGGCGCGTGTCCGCTCGCTGCTGCCCGGTGAGGCCAGAACCTGCACCGCGGCGTCCAGACTCGGACCAATCGATGGCGTCTGAGACGGTACCAGCGCTTGGCAGCCGCCGAGGAGCAGACCGATGCAGAGTCCCGCGAATCGACCCGCCGGACGTTGAAACAGGATGGCTAGGCACATGGTGTTACGGCTCATCGATCCAGCCGCGGGCCGGGGCGCTCGCCGCGGCCGATGCTGGAATGGTAGGAACAGGCGCCCGAATTAGGCTACGATTCCGCTCGCGATTCAACCTATAGGGGTGTTCTCTTGGAAATGTCAGTCATGTCCATCCACCGCCGCACGGTGCACGCTGCTTTGCGGGTCGGACGCCTCTTATCCTGCACGCTAACCCTGACCGCGGTCCTGGCGGCCTGCCAACCGAGCGAAGAGATCCAGCCCATACCTGAACCGGTCCGGCCGGTGCGGGTGCTGACCGTCGAAAAACTGCCGGGCGGCGAGACCGTGACCCTGACCGGGAACATCCAGGCCCAAGACGACGTGGCCCTGGCCTTCCGGGTGGGCGGCCAGTTGATCGAGCGCAACGTCAACGTCGGCGATCGGGTGCGGGCCGGGCAGGTGGTCGCCCGCCTGGATGCCGTGAACGAACGCAACGCCGTGGACGCGGCGCGGGCCAATCTGGCCGGCGCCATGGCGCGTCTGGTCGAGGCCCGCAACACCGTCGCGCGTTACCAGCCCATGCTGGCCCGCGGCTTTGTCGCCCGCGCCCAGTTCGATCGGGCCGTGGAAGCGCGCGACGCCGCCCAGGCCCAGGTGGACGCGGTCCAGGCCCAGGTCAACACGGCCGAAAACCAGCTCGGCTTCACGACCCTGGCCGCCGATGGACCCGGCACGGTCACCGCGCGGGGGGCCGAACCCGGTGAGGTGGTCGCGGCCGGGGCCATGATCGTGCGGCTCGCCCGCCAGAGTGGACGCGATGCGGTCTTCGATGTGCCGGCGCGGGTGATCGAAGCCGCGTCGGTCGAGGACCTGGTCACCGTCACCCTGAGCAGCGACCCCCGAGTCACCACCACCGGCCGGGTCCGCGAGGTCTCACCCCAGGCCGACCCGGTGACGCGGACCTTCAAGGTCCGGGTGGGTCTCGCCACCCCCCCGGAGGCGATGCGGCTCGGTTCCACCGTCACCGGCGCCATCGCGCTGGGCGGGACCGCGGGCATCAAGATCCCGACCTCGGCGCTGACCGCGACCGGCGGCGCACCGGCGGTCTGGACCCTGGACCCGGCGTCGAACACCGTGGCCCTGCGCAATGTGAATGTGGTGCGCTATGAACTGGACCGGGTGCTGGTCTCCCAGGGTCTGGAGCCCGGTGAACTGGTGGTGACCGCGGGCGTCCAGACACTGCGGCCCGGCCAACAAGTCCGCCTGCTCGGAGACCCGCTCAGGAACGCGCCGGGGAACCAGCCATGAGCGGCTTCAACCTCTCCGACTGGGCCATCCGCAACCGCTCGGTCACCATTTTCATCATGCTCGCCGCGCTGATCGCCGGGATCAGTTCCTTCTACCAGCTTGGCCGCGCGGAAGACCCGCCGTTCACCTTCCGCACCATGGTGGTCGGGGCCGTCTGGCCCGGTGCCACTCTGGACGAGACCATCCGACAAGTCACCGAGCGCCTGGAACGCACGCTGCAGGAGGTCCCGAACCTGGACAACCTGCGCAGCTTCACCCGCGCCGGCACCACGACCATCTTCGTCGATCTGATCGGAAGTACCCAGGGCCGGGCGGTCGCGGATGCCTGGTACGAGGTGCGCAAGAAAGTGGCCGACATGCGCCACACCCTGCCGCAGGGAATCGTCGGCCCCTTCTTCAACGACGAGTTCGGCGATACCTTCGGGATCATCTATGCCTTCACCGCCGATGGGTTCACGCACCGGGAGTTGCGCGACGCCGTCGAGGGTGTCCGCTCCGAACTGCTGCAAGTCCCCGACGTGTCGCGGATCGATATTCTCGGCGCCCAGGACGAGATCATCTTCATCGACTTCTCGGCCGAGCGGCTCGCCGGGCTGGGATTCGACCCAAGCACGCTGATCGCGGCCTTGCGCGCGCAGAACATCGTCAGCCCCGCGGGCGTGCTGAGCACCAGCGACGAATCCATTGCCCTGCGGGTCACCGGCGCCTTCGGCTCCGAGCAGGACATCGCCGAGGTCACCTTCGCCATCGGCGACCGGATGCTGCGGCTGCGCGACATCGCCGATGTGCGCCGCGGCTTCAGCGACCCGCCGCAGCCCATGTTCCGCATCAACGGCGAGCCCGCCATCGGCCTGGCCATCGCCATGCGCGACGGCGGCGACACCCTGGCGCTCGGCCGCAATGTCGCGCACGCCATCAGCACCATCAAGGCCGACCTGCCGCACGGCATCGAGCCGCGGCTGGTGGCGGATCAGCCGTTGACGGTCGACCTGGCCATCAATGAGTTCACGGAATCGCTGTGGCAGGCCATCGCCATCGTCCTGGTGGTGAGCTTCGTCGCGCTCGGAGTGCGCGCCGGGACCGTCGTCGCCGTGGCCATTCCGCTCACGCTCGCCGTGGTCTTTCCGCTGATGGACATCGTCGATATCGACCTGCAGCGTGTCTCGCTGGGAGCACTGATCATCGCGCTGGCGCTGATGGTCGACGACGCTATGACTACCATCGACGCCATGAGCCGCCGGCTGGCCGCGGGCGACGACAAAGTGGCCGCCGCCACCTATGCCTACCAGCACCTGTCCTTTGCGATGCTGATCGGCACCCTGGTCACCATCGCCGGCTTCGTGCCGATCGGCTTCGCCCAGAGTTCCGCCGGCGAATACACCTTCTCGATCTTCGCGGTGGTCGGCATCGCGCTCATCGCCTCCTGGTTCGTCGCCATGGTCTTCGCCCCCTTGATCGGCATGGTGCTGTTGCGTCCGCCCAAGGCCGATCAAGCGGAGAAGCCAAACCGCACGGTGGCGATCTACCGCGGCTTTTTGACACTCGCGATGCGCGCACGCTGGTTCACCATCGCCTTGACGCTCGCGATCTTCGTCGCGGCGATCGTTGGTCTGGGTCAGGTTCCACGCCAGTTCTTCCCGTCCTCCGATCGCCCGGAATTGCTGGTCGATCTGCGGCTGCCGCAGAACGCCTCGATCCATGCGACCGAGCGGCTGGTCGATACCTTCGAGCAAGTCCTGCGCGATGACCCCGAGTTCGCGCCCGAGATCGAACGCTGGAGCACTTATATCGGCCAGGGCGCCATCCGCTTTTATCTGCCGCTCGACGTGCAGTTGGCCAACCCCTTCTTCGCCCAGGCGGTGATCGTCACCAAGGACATCGAGGCCCGCGAGCGGCTGCAACCGCGACTGGAACAATTGCTGGCAGAACAGTTCCCGCAAGTGGTGGGGCGGGTCTCGCCACTGGAATTGGGGCCGCCGGTCGGCTGGCCGGTGCAGTACCGCGTCCTGGGTCCGGACCCCATTAAGCTGCGCGATATCGCCATGCAGCTCGCCGATCGCGTGGCCGCCCATCCGGGAACACGCCGGGTCAACTTCGACTGGATGGAGCCGGAGCGGGAACTGCGCATCCGCATCGACCAGGATCAGGCCCGCCAGCTCGGGCTGAGCAGTCAGGCGGTGTCGACCGCGCTCAACACCACGATCTCCGGCACCACCATTACGCAGGTGCGCGACGACATCTATCTGGTCAATGTGGTGGCGCGCGAACTGGGCGGGCAAAGCCTGTCGGTGGAGACCCTGCGCACTCTGCCGGTGTCACTGCCCAATGGACGGACCATCCCGCTCAGCCAGTTCGCCCTCTTCGAGTACGGTCAGGACTATCCGCTGGTCTGGCGGCGCGACCGGGTGCCGACACTGACCGTGCAGGCCGACGTGGCACCGGGCGCGATGCCCGAGACGGTGGTCGCCGACCTGGAGGCACCCATCGCCGAACTGAACGCCACCCTGCCCGCGGGGTATCGCATCGAACTCGGCGGCTCGGTGGAGGAGAGTACGGATTCACGCGCCTCGGTGTTCGCGGTGGTGCCGCTGATGATCCTGCTGATGCTTTCGCTCCTGATTTTCCAGCTCAAGAGTTTCGCGCGGCTGTTCATCGTGCTCAGCCTGGTCCCCCTGGGCCTGATCGGCGTGGTCGCCGCCCTGCTGCTGTCGGGCAAACCGCTCGGCTTTGTCGCTATCCTCGGCATCCTCGCCCTGATCGGCATGATCGCCAAGAACGCGGTCATCCTCATCGACCAGATCGAGGCCGAACGGGCCGCGGGCAAGACCGTCTGGGACGCGGTGGTGGAGGCCAGCGTCTCGCGCTTCCGTCCCATCATGCTGACCGCGCTCTCGACCGTGCTCGGCATGATCCCGATCGCGCCGACGGTGTTCTGGGGCTCCATGGCCTATGCCATCATGGGGGGTCTGCTGGTCGCGTCGCTGCTCACGCTGGTGTTCCTGCCAACGCTCTATGTGACCTGGTTCGGTGGTCAACCCACGCGTCCGGCGCCGGACGGCCCGGAAGGGGCAACCCAGACGGTGTGACGCCAGGCGAAGCCCGGATTCAAAACATCAAGCGTCACCGCTGATCAAACATCTTGCCGCCCCGACCAGGAACTTAAACCATGTCCGTTCAACCCAAACTCCGACTGCATTTTGCGGACTGGCTCGCCGCCGAGCGGGCGGCGGACCAGGGCCGCACTGAATATGTGGACGGCGAGGTCTTCGCCATGGCGGGCGGCACCGAGGCCCATAACCTGATCTGCGGCAACGTGCTGCGCGAACTGGGCAACCGCTTCAAGGGCCGTCCCTGCTATGTTTACACCAGCGACATGAAAGTCCGGATCGAGTCCGCCAACCTCGGCACCTACCCGGACGTTATGGCGATTTGCGGAGAGCGGCTGTTCTGGGACGACCACCGGGATATCATCATCAACCCCGGCCTGATCGTCGAGGTCCTCTCCGACAGCACCGAAGCCTATGACCGGGGCAACAAGTTTGGTTACTACCGATCACTCCCCAGCCTACGGGCCTATCTGCTACTGTCTCAGCACCGGGTCAGTGCCGAACTCTTCCTGCGCCAACCCGGCGGCGACTGGCTGCTCTCGACCTATACTGATCCACGCGGCTCCATCCCGTTGCCGGCCTTTGACACCGCATTGCCGCTGGCCGAGATCTATGACAAAGTCGAGTTCGCCGCGCTCGCTGCGGCAACGCAAGGCTAACCGCGTCGGCCTTGATCATCGTTCCGGCCGTAGGGTGGACAAGCGATAGCGCAGTCCACCGAATCCCGCGGCCGTCTGTCGCAACTGCCAGCGTGCGAGGCTGCGTCGTCAGGGCTTCCACCCCTGACTGTTCCAGCCCCGACGCCGCCAGGCCAGGATGGCCTGACTACGCACTTTCATGGTATCGCCTTCTTACCTGCTATCCGGACAGACCCTTGGTGTAGGGGCGGGTTTAAAACCCGCCCCTCCGGCCGGTTATCACGTCCGACGGCTATAAAGCCTCGACCTCCGGTTGTCTCGCGGCC
>NZ_CAIZIZ010000161.1 GCF_903933125.1 uncultured Lamprocystis sp.
CTTCGAGCGGCATTTCATTCGCGGCCTGGCCAAGATGCAGACGCGCGTCGGCTTGGCGCTGGCGGTCATGATGGCCATGGCGCTGGGACACGTCAAAGCCGGTCGCCTCGAACAGATGCGTTCGCTGGTTCAGCCCATCCCCGCGACCGGATAGCCGCGGTTTCCACTGTCTCCACTGCTTGCGGTCAGGCCGCCCACGCGTCGCCTGCGGGCGCGGCTGTCCGCAGAACAGCGTTGTTGAGAATTATTCTCAAAAAGGCGCCGCGGCGACCCGATGTCGTCGGTGCGCGCCAGGAAATGCCTCTGCGTCAGCCCGTCTCGCGCCGACCCCGGTCCCGGCGCGTCCGCGAAAAACGCCGCAGCGCAAATGTCTCCGCCTGGTCTGCCGTTGAATCCCTGACCCTGTTATGCTTGATTAACCAAACCGATGACCGGGTCCGACCCGGTGCTGCCCGAGGTGTGAGTCACGATGTTCAAGAATCTGCACCTCTGGGCCAACATCATGCTGGGAATGGGCCTGGCGATGCTGCTGGCGATCGGTGCGCAGGGCTACGGCAATCTGCTCAGCCTGCGCGAGGTGATCCTCACCGCCGAGCGCGCCGAATTACGCCAATCGATGGAGAGCCTGGTGGCCGGGGTGGCGGCCGAAACCCGGCTGGCGCAGGCGCTCAGCGCCTTGGTCGCCAACATTCCGGACGTGCAGACGCATTTCGCCGCCGGCGACCGGGCCTGGCTGCAGGCCGCCCTGCTGCCACCCTATCAGGTGCTGGCGAAGGACTACGGCGCCCTGCAGTTCCAGTTTCACACCCCGCCCGCCACCTCTTTCCTGCGGCTGCATCTGATCGACAAGTTCGGCGATGACCTGTCGGCCATCCGCAAATCGGTGGTGGATAGCAACCGCACCCGCACCCCGCAGCGCGGGCTCGAGGTCGGCGTCGCCGGGCTGGGTGCCCGCGGGATGGTCCCGATCTTCGACGGCGAGCAGCACCTGGGTGTGGTCGAATTCGGCATGTCGTTCGGCCAGGCGTTCTTCGATGCATTCAAGACGAACTTCGGCGTTGATGCCGGCCTGCATCTGGTGGGCGACGACACCATCGAGACCTTCGCCACGACTTACGGCAAGCGGCCGCTGCTCGCCCCCGCCGTGCTGCGCGCGGCCCAGGCCGGGGAGCCGCAACTGGTCGAAATCGAGGTCGACGGCCGCCAATTGGCGGTCTATGCCGCGGTCATTCGCGATTATTCCGGTACGCCGCTCGGGGTGGCCGAGGTGGCGCGGGATCGGTCGCTTTATCAGACCGCCATGGAAGACGCCACCACTCAAGCCGGGCTGAGCGGCGGGCTGGCCCTGCTCGTCGGCGTGGGGATCGCGCTGCTGACGGCGCGCGCACTGAGCCGGCGGATTCGACTCTTGACCCAGGGAGTCCAGCGGGTTGCGGCCGGTGATCTCAGCCGCGATGTCCCCGGTGAAGGCAAGGATGAACTGGCTGAATTGGCACGCGCCGCCAATGCGATGCGCGGCCATCTGCATACCCTGGTGTCGGAGGTCGACACCAATGCCGCCGCGGTGCATCGGGCCGCCCAGGAGATCGCCCAGGCGGTCGATGGCCAGGCCGCCAATTCGACCGAGATGTCCGCCTCGGTGGCGGAGATCACTTCCACCATGGAAGAACTGTCCGCGTCCTCGACGCAGATCGCCGAGTACTCCGAATCGGTGGTCGAGGTGGCCAGGCGCACCTTCGACCAAAGCCGCGCGGGTGCGCAGGCGATGCAGCGGCTGGCGGACCGGATGGAGGCCATCCGCGGCGACAGCCAGAGCGCACTGGCCGAGATCGTCGATCTGGGGCAAAAGTCCAAAGAAATCTCTCGGGTCATGGAGATCATCGACACGGTGGCCGATCAGACCAAATTGATTGCATTCAACGCCGCGCTGGAGGCCGCCTCGGCCGGTGAATCCGGCAAGCGCTTCAGCGTGGTGGCGGCTGAAATCCGCCGCCTCGCCGACTCGGTCACCGAGTCCACCAGCGAGATCGCGACCAAGGTCGCTGAGATCCAGGAGTCCATCAGCCGCCTGGTGGTCACCTCCGAGAAGGGCAACACGGGCATCACCCAGGGGATGGCCGAATCGGCCCAAGCCGCGGAGTTCCTCAACGCCCTGGTTGCCGATGCCGGCCAGACCACCAGCGCGGCCCAGCAGATCAGCCTCTCCAGTCAACAACAGCGCACGGCCAGCACCCAAGTGGTGGTGGCGCTGCGCGAGATCGTCACCGCCAGCGCCGACACCGCCGGATCCGTGCGGCGCATCGCCGCTATCGCCCAGGCGATGACGCGGCTCTCCGCGGGACTCAAGGGCCAGGTCGAAGGCTTCAAACTGGAGAGGTCCGGCCATCCGGACGACGCCGCGGCAACGGACGCGTCTGCCGCACGGGCAGCACCAGACCGGCAGGCCGCCACCGGACCGGCGAGCGTCGACTGATGGCCGCGCGGCGCGAGGGACCGGCTCGGGTGCTGGTGGTGGACGACAGTGACACGGCCCGCGGACTGCTGCGCGCCATGATCGAGGACGACCCGCAGTTGACGGTCTGCGGCGAGGCGGCTGACGGTCAGTCCGCGGTGGAGCAGGCAAGCCGCTTGCGACCCGACCTCGTGACCATGGATCTGCGCATGCCGGTGATGGACGGGATGCAGGCCATCGCCGAGATCATGGATCACTGTGCCACCCGTATCCTGGTCGTCTCGGACCTCACCGATGCCGCCCAGGCGATGGCCGCGGTCGCCCGCGGCGCACTCGACGCCATCCCCAAACCCGACGCGGACGCCGGGCCGGCCTTCACCGCGCGACTGCGGATGCTGGCCGGTGTCCCGGTGATCCGGCATCTGCGCGCGCGCAACCCGGGGGCCGCCGCACCCGACCACAGGCCCGACTACACCACGACCATCCCGCCCGGTCACCCGGTGATCGCCATTGCCGCGTCGACCGGCGGACCCCAGGCCCTGGCCCAGTTGTTGCCGGTGCTGCCGCTGGGGCTCATGGCCCCGGTCCTGATTGCCCAGCACATCTCCGACGGATTCGCCGCGGGCATGGCCCACTGGCTCGACGATCTTTGTCGGTTACCGGTTGAAGTGGCCCGCGACGGCGATCATCTGGTGCCCGGCCGGATCTATGTGGCCGACTCCAGCAGCCACCTGACCGTGCTGTCGGGACGCACCATCCAGCTCTGCCCGCACCTGGAGGGCGACCGCTATCACCCAAGCTGCGACCACTTATTGTGCTCGGTGGCGGCGGCAGCCGGCCGCAGCGCAATCGGCGTCATCCTCACCGGCATGGGCCGGGACGGCGCGCGCGGCATGGCCGCCATCGCCGCGGCCGGCGGCACCACCATTGCCCAGGACGAGACGAGCTCGGTGGTCTTCGGCATGAATCGGGAGGCGATCATGGCCGGCGGCGTACAACAGGTTCTGCCATTGACCGCCATCGCCGCCGAATTGATCCGGCTCGCCGGCCGCGGCATCGCCGAATGAACCTGAACCTGACCCAGACCAAGGCGCTGATTCGGGAGCGGCTGGGATTGCACTTCGACGGCCATCAAGAGGCTTGGCTCCAGCGTGCCGTCAAGGCGCAAATGGCGGCTTTGGGCACGACGGCCCCCGACGTCTACCTGACGCGCCTGCGCGAGGATGCGGCGGTCATGCAAGCGCTGACCAGCCTGCTGACCATCAAGGAAACCTATTTTTACCGCGAGCCTCACCAGTTGCGGCTGTTGACCGAGCACCTTGCCCCGCTGCTGCTGCGCACGCGCGACCCGGACGATCCGATCCGGATTCTTTCGGTGGGCTGCGCCACCGGTGAGGAACCCTACTCCGTCGCCATCGCCCTGCGCCAGCGCTGGGGTGAACAGGCCGAACGGTTGTTTGAGATCAGCGCTGCCGATGTGGACGAACGCGCCCTGGACCAGGCCCGGAGCGGACGCTATCGATCCTTCTCCTTCCGCGCCATGCCGGACGACCTGATCGCCCGCTGGTTCACGTCGGCGCCGGACAACACCCGACTGATCGCCCCGGCGGTGCGCCGTCAGGTCCGCTTTCGCCCGCTGAACCTGCTCGCCGAGCAATTCCCTGATGACCTCGTCGGGCACGATCTGATCTTCTACCGCAATTTGTCGATCTATTTCGACGCGCCGACCCGCGCCGCCGTGCTGGGTCGGCTGAGCGCGCTGCTGCGACCCGGCGGCTACCTGATCGTCGGCACCGCCGAGACCCTGGCCAACGACCTCGGCGTGCTGCCGACACGACAGCATGAAGGGGTCTGGTTTTTCGCCAGGCAGTCGCCTGAAGGGCTTCCTGAACCGACACCGGACGGACCTGTCTCAAACTGCTGGGGCTTACCGACCGCGGGGGCACGCACACCCGGGGAAGCGACGTCCCGCCGCGCGGCACCGTCCGCCAACCCGGACCCGTTCGCGGGCGCGCGGGCGCACCCTGATCCGCGCGGTGCCGATGCGGACGCCCAACGGGTGGTGGCAGCGCGACCGCCCGCCGCGCCCAGGGAGCACGCCGCGGCGGCGACCCGACCGGCCGCCCGGCGCTACCAGGAAGCGCTCGGTCTGGCGCGTGCCGAGCAGGTCGATGCGGCCCTTGCCTGCCTGGCCCCGCTCGGCGTCGCCGCGACAGACCC
Source organism: uncultured Lamprocystis sp. (assembly GCF_903933125.1). Taxonomy (GTDB): domain Bacteria; phylum Pseudomonadota; class Gammaproteobacteria; order Chromatiales; family Chromatiaceae; genus Thiodictyon. The sequence goes on from NZ_CAIZIZ010000161.1 coordinate 4,673, forward strand.
TGAGAGCATGACCCTGCGGGCGCACCTGTTGCTGGAGCGTGGTGACCTGGAGGCCGCCCGGACCGCGGCGCGGCAGGTGTTGATCGCCGATGCCTGGTCAGTGGACGCGCTGGTCTTGCTCGGACGCAGCGCCCGCGCGCAGGGTGACCTGGACGAAGCCGTCGATGCGCTGCGACGCGCCATCTACCAGCGTCCGGAGCATTGGCCGGCGCATTACCAACTGGCCGAATGTCACCGCAATGCCGGCCGTGGCGATGCGGCGCGGCGCGAATACCGGATCGTGCTGCGCCAACTGGCCGACGCGCGAGCGGGCGCCGGTACCGCGCAGACCGGCCCGCTGCCGTCGGCGCTCTCGCTCACCGACCTGCGGCTGCTGTGTGAGGCGCGCCTGCACGGGCTCGCGGACGCCACCTGAGGCACGCGTCATGGCCCTGGATCTGAGCAAATTCATCGGACGTTTCAGCGGCGAGGCACGGGATCACCTGACCCGGCTGACGACAGGACTCGCCGCGCTGGAAGCCCAACCGGATGACGCCGAGGCAATCAACGCGCTGTTTCGCTCCGCCCACACTATCAAGGGCTCGGCACGGATGCTCAAGCTCACCGGAATCAGCACGACCGCCCACCACCTGGAAGACCTGCTCGGCGCCCTGCGCGCCAATCACTATCAGGCCGACCCGGCCGGCATCAGCCTGCTGTTGGCCGGAGTCGATGCGATCGCCGCCCAATTGGATCAACTGGAGTCGGTTGGTGGAGACCCACCGGCCGATCCGGCACTCTGCGACACACTGGCGCGCGCGGCCGCCGCGGGGCTGGCCGCGCCGGCCACTGCGGACCTGATCGGGAGTGGTCAGCCTCCAGTCGATGCCACCCCCGACCAACCAAGCGCGGTCACGCCGCCGGCCGCCGCTGCACCTGCGCAGCACGCGCTCGACAGCGTGCGGGTTCCGTTGGCAAAGCTCGACGAGCTGATCCGTCTGATCGGCGAGGTGACATCGGTCCAAGTCCAACTGCGGCAACGGGTCCTGGAGGCTCAAGACCTGGGTCGAGCGGCACTCAAGCAGGCGGTCGGCGACGGCCGCGCACCCGGCGGCTTGGCCGACCCGGCGGCCGCGCAACGGTTCGCACATGACCTGCGCGATGATGTGCAAGCCCAGGAATTGCTGGTCGCCGGACTGCGCGAGCGGGCACTGGTGCTGCGCATGTTGCCGCTCGCCATGGTTTTCGATCCCGCCGCGCGGATGGTCCGCGAGTTGGCGCGCGACCAAGGCAAGGAGGTGCGCTGCGAGGTGCAGGGCGGTGAGATCGAACTCGACCGGCAGCTGATCGACGGGTTGGGCGGCGCCCTGATCCATGTGCTGCGCAACGCCGTCGATCACGGGATCGAGGACCCCGCGACTCGCCGGGCCGCCGGCAAGCCGGAGGTCGGACAGGTGCGGATCAGCGCGCGCCAGACCGGCGGCGGCGTCGTCCTCGAGGTCAGCGACGACGGCCGCGGCTTGAACCGCGAGCGGATCATTGCCAAGGCGCTCCACAAAGGCTTGCTCGACCCCGCGCGGGCCGCCACGCTGACCGACGATCAGGTGTGGGAGCTGAGCTTTGCTCCGGGCTTGAGCACCAGCGAGATCATCACCGACCTGTCCGGGCGCGGGGTCGGACTGGACGCGGTCAAACACACCGTCAACGATGTGCTGCAAGGTGCCGTATCACTCGTGAGCCGCACCGGTGAGGGCAGCACCTTCGCCTTCACGCTGCCGTTGTCACTGGCGGTGATGCGGGTGCTGGTGTTTTCCTGCGGCGGGCAACGTTTCGCCCTCGCCGCCCAGCATGTGGTCGAACTGCTGCGGGTGATGGCGCACGAAGCGATCACCCTGGCGGGACGCCCGGCGGTGGTGCTGCGCAACGAGTTCGTACCGCTGATCCCATTGGCGGGACTGCTGGGTCTGCCGCCCACTCCAGCCGCGCGGGACATGGCCTCCGGAACCATGCGACGGGGCGACGGGATGCGCCTCGTGGTCGTGATCGGGGTCCGCCAGGCCAAGTTGGGGCTGATCATCGATCAACTGCTGGACGAACGCGCGATGGTGATCAAGACCCTGCCCGAGCACATGCGCGGCTGCCCCTTGGTCGGTGGTATCGTAGTGACCGGCGATAATGCCTTGGTCAGCGTGCTGCAGGCGCCGAGCCTCATGGAGACCGCGCGCCGCACCCGCGGTGAGAACGCCGTCCAGGGTACGGCCGGCGACAGCGCGCGGCCGGGCCGGGATGAGCCCTGGCACATTCTGGTCGTCGATGACTCGTTCAACACCCGCGAGATCGTCAAGGATGTGCTGGAAGCCTGTGGCTATCGGGTGACCACCGCCGAGGACGGACTCGATGGCTGGCAGAAGGCCCTGGGTGGACGCTTCGATGCCGTGTTGACCGATGTGGAGATGCCTGGTCTCGACGGCTTCTCGCTCACCGCGAAGCTGCGCACGCATGACCGCTACCAGGCCACACCCATCGTGATCATCACCTCGCGTGAACAGGAAGAAGACAAGCGGCGGGGGATTCAGGTTGGCGCCGATGCCTACATTGTCAAAGGCGACTTCGATCAATCCAGCCTGCTTGAAACCTTGCACAATTTGCTGGGGTGAAGATCATGCGCATACTTATTGTTGACGACGACCCGCTGGCGGGTGAATTGGCGGCGGCCGTCCTGGAAGATGCCGGCCATGACTGCGTGCTGGCCGAGAACGGGATCGCCGCGCTGGAACTACTGGCGGCTGACGCCGCCATCGGGTTGATCGTTTCGGATATGAACATGCCGTTGATCAGCGGGCTTGACCTGTTCCGGGAACACGGCGCCCAGGGCCGTGCGCTGCCCTTCATCCTGCTCACCGGCGACGACCCGGAGCCGTTGCACGCCCAGGCTCCGGAGCTGGCAGGCGTGCTGATGAAGGACGCGGCGCTGGAAGATACGCTGCCGGCCTTGATAGCGACACTGGCCGTCGACCTGACTGGTCTGGTTCAGGGACGATCCGTATGAGGCCGAATCCCAGGCAACAGCAATCCGCGCTCGGCTAGCGACGCGACGGCCATGACACCACCATCGGACACCTTCAAGGCCCGCAAGGCGCGGCTAAGATCCGCATTCCTGACGCAGTTGCCGCAACGTATCAGTGAGGCGCGCCTGGGGTTGGCGGCGCTCCCAGACACGCCGGTGGAGCCGGAGGCACTGACCGGTCTGGCACTGGTTTTTCACACCATCAAGGGCAGCAGCGCCTCGTTCGGTCTGACGGCGATCAGCGACCTGGCCCGACAAGCGGAGGACGCGCTCCGGCATGCACTGACTGTCGGCGATCCGCTGTCGGCGCAACTGCGCGCGACCCTGGGTCGGACACTCGACCAGTTGGCGGCCATGGGGGCGCGGCCCGCCGAGGACACGGACGCGGCCGACCGGTTCGGCTTTGAGCCCCTGCCGGCTGCGGCCGAACCGGCACTGGCCCATGCCGGGCACGCCACGCAACGGCGCGCGAAACGGATCTATCTGTGTGATGACGACGGCGACCTGGGCCAGCAACTGTGTACCCAACTCGCCTGCTTCGGCTATCAGGTCACGGCGCTGAGCAGCCTCGCCGACCTGCGGGCGGCCGTGGCCGCAGAAGCGCCCGCGGCGGTGATTATGGATGTGATGTTCCCGGAAGGAGAGCACGCCGGTCCGGCCGCGCTCGCCGACCTCCATGAGACACTCGGCTACGTGGTCCCGAGCCTGTTCATCTCCAGCCGCGACGATTTTCAGGCGCGACTGCAGGCGGTCAAGGCCGGGGGCAGCGCGTACTGCACCAAACCAGTGAAGACCACCGAGATGGTCGAGTTCCTGGATGCCCTGACCAACCGGGAGTCGCCCACGCCGTTTCATGTGCTGGTCGTCGATGACGAACCCAACATTGCCCAACTGCACGCCATGGTGCTGGAGGAGGCGGGCATGACCACGACCATCGCCACCGACCCCGCCGCGGTCATCGACCTGCTCAAGGGATTCAATGCCGATCTGGTGCTGATGGACATGTATATGCCGCAGTGCTCCGGCCCTGAGTTGGCGCGGGTGTTACGGCAGATGCCCGGACACATCAGCCTGCCCATCATCTATGTGTCCTCGGAGACCGACCGCGACCGCCAGTTCAAAGCACTCGAGGTCGGTGCCGACGGGTTCCTGACCAAACCGGTGGAGCCCGCGCGGCTGGTCAATGAAGTCAGTCTGCGTGCCGAGCGCATGCGCACCCTGCACGCGCTGATGGTGCGCGATGGCCTGACCGGGCTGTTCAACCACAATACCATCATGCAGTTCCTGGAGATCGGGGTCGCCAACGCCCGCCGCGACCACCGCCCGTTGTGCTTCGCAATGATCGACGTCGACCGCTTCAAGCGAGTCAACGATGCCTACGGACATCCAGCCGGCGACCATGTGTTGATGGCATTGAGCCGGGGCTTACGCCTGCGGTTGCGCGAGTGCGACGTGGTCGGACGCTACGGGGGCGAGGAATTCGCGGTGGTGCTGCCCGGTGTCGAGGTGGAAGACGGCAAGGTCATCCTCGATCAATTGCGCACGAGCTTCGCCGAGGTCTTGTTCTATGCCGGCGATGCGACCTTCCGCTGCACCTTCAGTGCGGGGATCGCCGCCTTCCCCCACATCACGTCCGCCGACGCGCTGATCGAGGCGGCCGATGTGGCCCTCTACTGCGCGAAGGGAAACGGGCGGGATCGGGTCGAGATCGCGTCCGCGGATGACCGTTTCGGAAGCCAGGCCCCGATTGCCCGGGAGCGTGCGGATGAACAGTGACGCCAAAGCGCCAAGCGATGCGCCAATGGACGCACTGACCGCGGCACTGGAGCGCCGTCGCCGCGGTGATCAGAACGTCGTGGCGGTCGATTTGCCCACCGTGCAATGGGTGGTCTTCACCCTCAGCGGTCGCACCTTCGCTTTTCCCGGTACCCAGGTCGCGGAGATCCTGCCGCTCCCGCCCATTTATTTCGTCCCCGGCTGCCCGCCCGCACTCGAGGGGGTGATCGACGTGCGCGGCAACATCTGCTCGGTGCTGCGGCTCGGCGATCTGCTCGATAGTCCCCATGGACCACCCACGCGCCGCACCGCCATCCTGCGCGGCCGCGCCGCCGACATGGAGAGCGGGCTGCGGGTCGATGCGGTCGAGGACGTACTTGAGGTCGCGCAGGAAGCGCTCCTGACGCCACCCGACAACCTTCCGGAGCGACTGCAAGGGCTTGTCACCGGGGTCTTTCAGCACCGCGGGCAGCGGGTCCTGGCGCTGGACATGGAGCGGTTGTTCCAGTCGTGGCGCGACGCCCGCCTGTAACACCTGGACCCAGGATGTGACCGACATTGACCTGGTTGTGTTCCGCTGGAACGCGCTGCGGCTGGCCGTTCAGGCGTGTCAGGTGCTTGCCTTGGAGTCGACCCTTGACCCTGACGCACCCTCGATCGGCGATCTGCTGGGGTTACCGACGGGAGAAGGAATACCGGGTGTCGTTACGCTGGCGGGGCCTCCACGCCTGTTGCGTCTCGCCCACCCGGCCGGCGCGCTCCGCGTGCGCGTGCAGGAACCGGTCGTCCAAGTGCGGCTGCCAGCTTCCGCCATCCACCCACTGCCGCCGCTGCTCGCCGCCAGGCTGCGCCTGCCCGGCGTCCGCGCCTTGGCTTGGCAGCAAGGGGAGGGACCCGGTGCACTGATCGTTATCCTTGATGTCGGCGATTTGGCTTGCGAAGCGCAGCCGGCAGTATGAACGCCTTCGCACCTGACGTCCAGACAGACCCTTTCGAGATTTGCCTATCGGTGGGCCTTGATCATCCTTCCGACCACCCCCCGCTACGCCGCCACCGGCACGAGCGAGAGCGGCTTGGGTGGGCGGGGCCGTCGGCGCGCTGGTGGCGGGGGTAGCGGCATCCGCTGGAGCACCAGCGCGAACAACGCCGCGTGGGCTTGGCCGAAGAAACGCTCGGCGGCCGTGGTGCCGTCAGCAATTCCAAATTTGGGCGGCACCGCGCGACCTCTGGTGGATGCGGCGCGCGCGACCGCCTTGCCGAGTCCCTGAGACCGAGCGGCGCGCCTTATCCACCCTACAACGGAGCCGGTTGCGTAGGGTGGATAAGCGCAGCGCATCCACCATCGGGCTCGCTGCAGACACACTGATGGCGGCGGCCACCCAAATTTGGATCAGCCGTGGTGCCGTCGGCACTGCGGATGTGGTAGTGACATTGGTCGGTCTAATCCTGCTACTCCTTCTCGAACCCTTGGCTCGTAAACTTCAGCGTCCGGCAGTTCTCGGTGACCGTGCGCACCACATGGTCCGACGCGCCGGCCGGAATCGTGGCCTCGACTTCGATGGTCACCGTCACCGTGGTCCCGACCAGGCCCGCAAGGTGCGCGATGACCTCCTCGGCAATGCGGCTGGCATCGCGGCCTACGCGGGTGGCGTCGAGCATGGCCGTGCCGTGGAAGCGCTTGGGTTGCGCCGCCGCGGGTTGGGGGTCGGGCGACGGGGTCAGGTCAGGTTCGGTCACCCCCGTAGAGCCAGTGGTCGTTCCGCTACCGCCCTCTGTGAAGGTCCCAGGCAATGGACCAGGATCAGGAGCGACGACCACCCGCTCATCATCCATCTGCCGACGCGCCACGTCCGACTTCACCACCAGCCCCGGTGCATGGGCATCGATCAGCGTCACCATCTGTCCGCCGCGCAAGCCCTGGTAGCGGCCAACTGTCTCATCGAACGCATCGGCGAAACCGAAGCTGTCCTGCAACCAAGTCAGCAGGTTCATCCCATCGCCGATGGCATGGAGCAGGACGCTCGGATCCTTGAGGCGAGGCAGATAGAGATAGCGCGCGAAGTCCTCGACCAGTTGCTTGACCGCCACATGATCGCCGCGCCACAGCGGCACGCGGTCCAGTTCCATCTTGAGCCGCGTTGCGGCGAAGCTGGTCAGGTAGAGTTCATCGGAGCGCAGCTTCTTGCTGGCGCGCATCGCCAGGGCATCGGTGCCGGAGAGCCGCAGGGCCTCCCAGGCAATCGGGGACTGCGGTGTGGCCTGCCCCGGCACCAAAAGCCACAGGTAGGTCTCTGGTAGCCGCGCCGTTACGGTGCCGTCGGCCGCGGTGCGCTGGGTCTCAGCCTGGGTGACTTGGAAGGGCGACAGGTTCAGGTCCTTCTGCTCGGTCAGGATCGACACCCAGGCCAGATACTTGCGGGCGGCATCATCCAGATCCTGCAAGCGGGTCTTGTCCGCCGCCAGAAAGACCAGGGTGTTGCGGTAGAGCCGGGGCGTGTTGCCGCGCGACTCCAGAATCGCCTTGGCCGCCAGCTCGGCCGGGCTGTTGGTCTCCTTGCTGTAAGGGTGCCCGATGCCCAGCACCACCAGACGCGCATCCAGATCGTCCGGCACGTCGGCGCCGCTCTGCGGCAGCGGGTGGATGCGGGGGAAGTCGCCCATGCGCTGTAGATCCTTGCGCAGGCGCTGCTCCAGCTCGTGAGCGACCTTGTCCGGCTCACGCTTCAACTGCTCGGCGCGGTCCTCCGCCAGCTTGGTCACAGTCGGCTGGGTTGAGTACCAGTAGTGCGGCCCGTCCTGATACAGGTAGGTCGCGGCAGCGGCCATACGGCGTAGCGCGTCACCAAACACGGCGGGGGATTCGCCCGGCATGACGCAGCCGAGCTTCACCCGCCGGTCCTCAATGCCCTTGTGCGCGGCGGCCGTGGTTGGCGCCGAACCCAGGTAGATGGTGCGCGCCACCCGCCGACAGGCCGAGAGCTTGCCCAGATTGGGCAGTTCGCTGTCGAGCTTGAGCGGCAGCGAATTCGGCCCGTCCACGTCCTTCTCGATCACCGGCACCCAGTTGTCCGAGAGATAGCGCGTCAGTTCCGACTGCACGCGCGGATCGTCGATCGAGACATTGGCTGGCAGAATCAGCGGATTGCGGTCGCCCTTCTCCCACAGGCTATGGATCACCGCCGCCATCAGCCGCAAGACGCCGCGCGTGCGCTGGAACTTCACCAGGGTCGACCAGTCGGTGTAGAGCCGGTCGAAAATCTCCGGGTGGATCGGA
>NZ_CAIZIZ010000162.1 GCF_903933125.1 uncultured Lamprocystis sp.
GCTTCTCCTTGGAGTGTCCGCACTGCGCCTTGGGGTTGCCCGCCGCCGCCCACTCGAAGAGGGTGTTGGTCAGATCATAGAGGGTGACCGTCCAGTCCAGCCCGAACAGGTCACTGACGCGCGTAAAGACCGTCTGCTCGATCACCGCCCGGTGGCGCATCAGCAGGTCCGCCGCGCGGTAGAACGGTGCCAGGGGGAGGGTCGCGAAGTCGACCTCCAGCAATTCCCCCAACGCACTGCGCTTACCCAGCCAGCGGTGGGTCGCCCGTTCCGAGCCCGGCGCAGCCATGCGTCCAACCACCCCCCAACGAGCAGCGCCCGTTGCGGACCGCTCAGTCCCAGGTTCTAGAGCCGTTCGACAAAGCGCACCTCCGCCATCGCCCACAGCGCCACCGATTCCACTCCGACGCTGCGCGGGCGGCTCAGTTCCAGGGAGTCAACGTCGACCGCCTGCACATCGCCCCCGTCGGTGCGGTCGGCGAGGGGTGGGGCCACGCCCTGGCGCGCCAACAACCGGGCGAACAGTCGTTGCGCCTCCCGTTCGACGGGTTCGGAGCCGGCCAGCAAGGCGCCCTGGCCGCTGCGCAGTTCCTCCAGCCGCGCACAGAGTGCCGGCCACTCCTCCTGGGGCAGCGTGAACTGGCGGCCCAGGTTCAGGAGGGTGACCTGCCGTACCCGGCCGCCCACGCGCTCGGACTGTAATGGTTCGATGCTATCTGAGGGTGATTATCAATGGGGTCATGTTAAAGATGGGTTAGCGGGCGGCGCCGCCGCGTTCGGCGCAATCCTCGACGGTCGGTGGTGTGGGTGCCCCTTCTTTTGCGCGTGATGCGGTATGCTGGGTGAATGCGCGATCACACCCCCTGGCATCGACTTTTCGGCATCGCCTTGACCGACCTGTTCACCGGCCGGCCGTGGCGCGTGGAGCTGGAAAAAGAGCTGGCGCTCAAGAGCCAGCGGCTGGATGTGCTGATCATCGAACGGCTGCCCGGCGACCCGGCGGTCACCGATGCGGCGGCGCTGGCGGACCTCCCCGACGGGTTGGAGAACCTCACCGCCCACAATGTGCTCAGCTATAAATCCAAACAAGAAGCGCTGGATGGCTGGGCGATGGAAGAACTGATCGGCCACTACGTCACCTATCGCAAACTCGCCTCCATTCAGGCGGCGGCCGCCGCGCCCGCGACCGCGCGCCCCGCCGACCCGGTTGAACCGCCGCCGGCCGCGGTCGAGCGGCTGCTGCCGGAGGCGGCCTTTCGCCTCTACGCGGTCGCCACCCGTCATCCCGCCAAGCTGTTCGCGCACCTGCCGCCCGGTACCCATCACCCCACCGACTGGCCTGGCGTATATGATCTTGACTGGGGCAGCCGCCGCATCCGCCTGATCGTCCTGAACGCCTTGGCCGAGCACCCGCGCAACGCCCCGTGGGAACTGTTCGCCAGCGAGATGGATCGAATCCGCTATGGGTTGGCGCACTATCGACCACGCAGCCCGACGGCACACCTACTGCGTTTTCATCTGGCGAACATCCATCACCTGGAGCTGCCCGACATGGCTTATACGCTCGACGACTTCAAACTTGAAACCTATCGGATGCTCATCGACGATTTTCACGCGCTCAGCCCGGAAGATCGCCAAGCGCTGCTGGAACGGATGGATGTTGCGGACCGTTTGCGTGGGTTGGGCGCTGAGGAGCGTTTGCGTGGGCTGGACACTGAGGAGCGTTTGCGTGGGCTGGACACTGAGGAGATCTTGCGCAGGTTAGACCCTGCGGAGCGTTTACGCGGGTTGGACCCGGAGGAGCGCTTACGCGGGTTGGATCCCGAACAGGTCAAAGCGTGGCTAAAGAGTACGGGGCATTAGGGGATTTCCGAGGAAATCCATACCTAATCCAGTTGTTGGACTACCCGCCGTACCATGCGCCCGCTCCGCGTCCTTGAGTGAGCAGCGCGCAGCGCGAGCGGGCTCGGCGCGCGCCGCCCCGAGGAGGCTGTCGGCGATCTCCACGATCGGATGATCCGCTAGAATGGCCGAACGCTCGATCAGGTTTTGAAGCTCGTGCACGTTGCCCGGCCAGCCGTAGGCCTGGAGCCGGGCGAGGGATCTGGCGTCGATGCCTTCGATCGGCTTGCCGAGCTTGCGGGCAGACGCGTTGAGGAACCGTTGGGCCAGCACCGGGATGTCCTCCGGCCGCTCGCGCAGCGGCGGGATATGGATCGGGAAGACATTCAGCCGAAAGTGCCCTGCGTCGTCAGCGTCCCCGGCGCCGGCCGCGGGATCAGGCGTTGCGCGTCCATGACCATCAGCCCCTGATGCCAGTCAAGGTGATGCATGGCGCGCCAGCCGCCGGCCGCCTCACCCGTAGCTTGCCAGATCGACCGCTCGCGGAACCGCTCGGGCGTCAGTTCCAGCACTTCGTTGAGGCCGAGTCCGTAACCATAGCGCGGAACCGAGTGCTGCACCGGGCGCAGCAGACGGCCCTGATCGTCGACGAAGACGCGGCCACCGGGCCGCGCGCCCGCGTAGTCGAGCACCAGCGGGTTGCCTGGATGGGCCGTCCAGCGGTCGCTGAGGGGTGAGTCGGCATGAAAGGCGAACAACGAATTGTTGAACCGCGCCTTGCCCTGCCGGGCCGAGCAGAACAGCCACCAACGGCCCTGATGTTCGAACAGGGTGGCATCGGCCGCCTGAATGTCCGCGAGCAGGGTGCCCACCCTGGTCCAGCCGAACGGGAAGTGGTCGCAGCGATAGAGATCGACGCGGCGGGAGGCCGCGCTTTCGGGGACCAGATAGAGATCGCCCCCGAAGCGAAATAAAAAGGGATAGGAGAGATGGCGGTCCTCATCAATGACCGGGACGGCCGGACCCAGGGGTTCGAGGCCCGCGCCGATCTCAAGGGCGCTGATGCGGCCTCGCGCCGTGTGCAGTGGGTACTCTTCCAGGTAGATGAAACGCCGCCCGCCCTCGGACCAGGCGAAGGGGTCGGCCCAGAAGCGATCGACCGGGGGATAGAGCGGCTTGAGCCCAGCCGGGTCGGGTGCGCTCCAGTGCGACCGCTCACGCTCGCCGAGCAGCAGGAACCATTGGGGCCAATGGGTGCGCTCGGCGCGGGCGTCGCGGCGCTTCTGAAGGCCGCGCGCGAGGGTCTGATAGATGCTATTGAACGGGGTCAAGGTGTCACCTACGTCCCGAAAGTGGGTCTTGATCATTGTTCCGGCCGACATCCGGGTGTCCCGCACTGGAGGTCGAGGCTTTCGCCGGATGAGGGCCGCCCAGACGCGGGGTCGACCGGCTAACGGCCATGGTGCCCGCGCCACCCCGGAACATGACAGTCCTCTCGACGACTCTCGCAACTGCTGGCGTGCGAGGCTGCGTCGTCAGGGCTTCCAGCCCTGACTGTTCCAGCCCCGACGCCGCCAGGCCAGGATGGCCTGACTACGCACTTTCACGGTAAAGCCTCGACCTCCGGTTTTCGTGCGGCCGGAACGATGATCAAGGCACTCGCGGGGATCATCGACCGAACTCGATTACGGTTACACGACAACGACGGCGCTTTTCAAGCTCAACCACCATCCCCATCCCCCTGGGTGACATAGATCCCCGCGGCAGCGGCCGGGAGTGCCCGGACCATGAGCGGTTGCGGCCGGTCGGACTTGGTGAGCCGCGGGACAAATCCCATGGACTGGAAGATCGTCTTGATTCCGTCGCCGCAGGCGAAGACCTCGACCCGTTCCGCCCGCCAGGTGCGCAGCGCGCATAGTGCGCCCGCCGCCAATGCGTGAATCGCCTCGTGATCCCCCGGTGCGGTCAGCAGGTCGACGATCTTGGCCCAGCGCCGCTGCCCCTTGGTATAGGTGAGCAGCACGGCATAGCCGCGCAATCGCATACCATCGCCGGTGATCAGGACTTGGTATTGGTCGCCATCGGGATGTCGGCGGTAACGCCAGTTGAGGGTTTGGGCGTCGCGCCGACAGATGGCCGGGTAGCGCGGGTGCACGGTATCCCAGAGGTGATCGAAACGCGTGTCGAATGCGCCCGGCAGAACCTCGACCGGGAGTCGGGGCTTGGCGTCGCGCGGCAGCGCCAGGTCAGCCAGGCTGCCGATCAGGCCGCCCAGGCGCGGTCCGAGCGTCCGCCCCAGGGTATGTTTGAGCGATACCCGGCGGTGCAATGACCCGCTCTCGCCCAAGGCCGTGAATCCAATCCGCTCGATGATGGCCATCATGGGGTCGGAAATGTGCTTGGCGAGTTGGATCGGACCAGCCGCGGGGTGGTCCAGCAGGGCGGCCGCGATGCCGCGTGACAGGTCGGGGGCGTCGGCCGACGCGCTGCGCCGGTGCTCCCTGAGTGCCTGGCGCATCAGACCCCAGTGGACCAGCATGTCGAAGCACCAGTGCGCGGTCACCGGCGCGCCGCCGAGATGGAGTCCGGCGGGTGTGGTGCTCAGGGTGCCGATGATCTGACCCTGCCAGTCGGCGACCACCCCGCGGTAACCCGGCGTCGGCAGCCGTGGGTTCTGGTGCCATTGCCAGTCCCACAGGTGCTCGGCGCGCTGCGCGTGCGCGCGGCCGAAGACTTCGGCGATCCGCTCGAGGATCTGCGGGCGGTCGGCGTCGGTACCCGGCCGGATCATGATCATTGGGGAAGGTTCTTCATGGTTCACCGGGCCTTGGTCATGGCGTCGGCCGGCTGGAGTCCAAGGCTGAAGCCTTGGACTCCAACTGCGCATGGCCGGCCGCAACGATGATCAAGGCCGCCCGAGCAGTCGTTCAAGGATGCGCTGGTAGATGACGGACAGTTGGTCCAGGTCAGCGACGCTGACGCATTCATCCACCTGGTGGATGGTGGCATTGCGCGGGCCGAACTCCACGACCTGGGCGCCGGTGGGGGCGATGAAACGTCCGTCGGAGGTGCCGCCGGTGGTGGACGGCTGGGCCTCCATCCCGGTGACCGCGGTGATCGCCGCGCCGGTGGCGGCGACCAGTTCGCCGGCCGGGGTGAGGAAGGGGTTGCCCGAGAGGCGCCAGGTCAGATCATAAGTAAAGCCGCCGGCGTCGAGCAGGCGGCGCACCCGCGTCTCGATCAGGTCGGCTGTCAGTTCGGTGGAGAAGCGCAGGTTGAACTGGGCGGTGAGCCGGCCGGGGATCACGTTGTCGGCTCCGGTGCCCATGTTCAGATTGGCGATCTGGAAACTGGTCGGCGGAAAGTGCGCGTTGCCCTGGTCCCAGACCTCGGCGCACAGGGCGGCGAGGGCGCCGACAGCGGCGTGGAAGGGGTTGTTGGCACGCTGCGGGTAGGCCACATGGCCCTGCTTGCCGTGCACCGTCAAGAGCCCGGTCAGGCTGCCGCGCCGCCCGACCTTGAGACAGTCCCCGAGTTGCTCCAGGCTGGAGGGCTCGCCCACCAGGCAATAGTCGATCTGCTCGCCGCGTGCCGCCAGGGTTTCCACGACCTTGACGGTCCCCTCGGTGGCGATGCCCTCCTCGTCGCTGGTGATCAGGAAGGCGATGGAGCCGGCATGGTCCGGGTGGGCGGCGACGAAGTGCTCGGCGGCGGTGACCATGGCGGCCAGCGAGCCCTTCATGTCGGCGGCCCCCCGGCCGTAGAGCATCCCATCGCGGATCTGCGGATCGAAGGGGTCGCTGGCCCAGTCGGCGCGCGGTCCGGGCGGGACCACATCGGTGTGGCCGGCGAAGCAGAACAGCGGACCGGACTGGCCGCGGCGCGCCCACAGATTGGTCACCTCGCCGCACGGCATGGGTTCGATCCGGAAGCCGACCGCGGCCAGGCGTTCGGCCATCAGATCCTGGCAACCCGCGTCGACGGGGGTTACCGATGCCCGGCGGATCAGTGCACGGGCCAAGTCGAGGGTGTCGGACATCAGCCCAGCAGCTCCGTATAGGTGGACTCGGAGAACCCCAGCGCGCGGGTTTCCCCGGTGTCGAGCAGGGGTCGGCGAATGCTGGACGGGTGCTCCAGCATGATGCGGATCGCGGACTCCTGGTCGATCCCCTCCCGCGCCGCGTCCGGCAGCGTGCGCCAGGTCGTGCCGCGGCGATTGAGCAGGGCGTCCCAGCCCAACTCGTCCACCCAGGCGCGCAACTGCGCTTCGCTGAGCCCATCCTTGCGATAGTCATGAAAGCGGTAGTCGACGCCGTGCAGCGCCAGCCAGCGGCGCGCCCGCTTGATGGTATCGCAGTTGGTGATGCCGTAGAGGGTGATCATTGACTGACCGCCGGCCGCTCAGATGTCCCGCAACAACTCATTGATCCCCACCTTGCTCCGCGTCTGCTCATCCACCTGCTTGATGATGACGGCGCAGTAGAGGCTGTGCGTGCCGTCCTTGGCCGGCAGGTTGCCGGGGACGACCACGGACCCCGGCGGGATGCGTCCGTAGAGGATTTCGCCGGTCTCGCGGTTGTAGATCTTGGTGCTCTGGCCGATGTAGACCCCCATTGAGACCACCGCGCCGGCGCCGACGATAACGCCCTCGACGATCTCCGAACGGGCACCGATGAAGCAGTTGTCCTCGATGATGGTTGGTGCCGCCTGGACTGGTTCCAGCACGCCGCCGATTCCCACGCCGCCCGAGAGGTGCACGTTCTTGCCGATCTGGGCGCAGGAGCCGACCGTGGCCCAGGTGTCCACCATGGTGCCGGTGTCCACATAGGCGCCGATGTTGACATAGGAGGGCATGAGGACACAGGAGGGGGCGATGTAGGCACCACGGCGGGCGGTGGCCGGCGGCACCACGCGCACGCCGGTCTCGCGGAACTCGCGCGAGTTCATGTCGGCATACTTGGACGCCACCTTGTCGTAGTAGTTGGTGAAGCCGCCCTTGATGAACCAGTTGTCCTCGATGCGGAAGGACAGCAGCACGGCCTTCTTGATCCACTCGTTGACCACCCAGCCCCCGTCGCGCGGCTCGGCGACCCGCAGTTCGCCGCGGTCCAGATGCCCGATCACCTCCAGCACGGCGTCCCGGACATGGGTCTCGACATTGCGGGGGGTGATCTCCGCACGGTGTTCAAAGGCCTCGACGATGATGGATTGGTTGTCGCTCATAGTGGCTCCGGCAGATCAAATGTGGGAAGAAAAAAGTGACGGCTTCATCTTACAGGATGATTTCAGCTGTCGGCTTTGAGCAGCAATGCCAAATTTGGGCGGCATCGTGCGAGCCCTGGTGGATGCGGCGCGCCCGACCGCCGTGCCGGGTCCCTGACACCCGGCGGCGCGCCTTATCCACCCTACGGTGCAGCCGCTGTTGTAGGGTGGATAAGCGCAGCGCATCCACCATCAGCCTCGCAGCCGACTCATAGCCCCTCGACGAAGCGGCGGATCCGCCAGGCGGCCTCCACGCACTCATCCAGGGGCGGAACCAGGGCGATGCGCACATGGTTGGCGCCCGGGTCCTGCCCATGATGCGGGCGGGACAGGAAACTCCCCGGCAGCAGCGTGACGTTCTGCTCCGCGAACAATCGGCGCACGAAGTCGGTGTCCGGAATCGGCGTCCGCGGCCACAGATAAAAGCCGGCGGCCGGAGCCGCGACCGGCAGGACCGGGGCCAGGACTTCGATAACCGCGGCGAACTTCTCCCGATACAGCGCGCGGTTGGCGCGCACATGGGCCTCGTCCGACCAGGCGGCGCGACTCGCATGTTGGGTCGGCAGCGGCATGGCGCAGCCGTGGTAGGTCCGGTAAGCGTAGAACTGCTCGATCAAGCGCGCATCCCCGGCGACGAAGCCGGAGCGCAGCCCCGGCGCGTTGGAGCGCTTCGACAGACTGTGAAAGCAGATGCAGCCGGTGAATTGCGTATTGCCCATGGCCGCCGCGGCCTGCAGCAGGCCCGGCGGGGGGGCCGACTCGTCCAGGTAGAGTTCGGAATAGCACTCGTCCGAGGCGATGACGAAATCATGGGCCTGGGCCAGTTCGATCAGGCGGCTTAAGCTGTCGAGATCGAGCACGGCACCGCTCGGGTTGGCCGGGGAGCACAGATAGAGCATCTGGCAGCGGTCCCAGGTGGCGGCGTCCACCGCCGCGAAGTCCGGAAAAAACCCGTTCTCGGGCAGACAGGGCAGGAAGTGCGGCTGCGCCCCCGCGAGCAGGGCCGCGCCCTCGTAGATCTGATAGAAGGGGTTGGGCATCAGCACCAAGGGTGCGCGGCTGGGATCGACCACGGCCTGGGCGATGGCGAACAGGGCCTCGCGAGTGCCGTTGACCGGCAGAATCTGGCGCTCCGGGTCCAGCGACCCCACGGGGAGCGCGAAGCGTCGGGTGAGCCAGTCGGCGATGGCGTGACGCAGGGCCGGCAGGCCGCGCGTGCTCGGGTAGAGGGCCAGGCCGTGCAGATGCGCGATCAGCGCCTCGGTGATCAGCGAGGGGGTCGAGTGGCGCGGCTCGCCGATGTAGAGCGCGATCGGCTCCAGCGCGCGCGGCGGCTCGCAACCGGCCTTGAGCGCGGCCAGTTTCTCAAACGGGTAAGGCTGGAGTTGGGCGATACCGGGGTTCATGGGGCCGGCACCGGCAGCGTATCGCCAGGGATGGCGCATGGCCGCGCCTGAGGGTCGCGCCACACCGCGATAACGCCGGGAACAGCAGGATTTTTCAACTTGGGTACCGGTCCGCATGACGCAGCGGCGCGGAAGGCGGCGGCTGCGGTGCAACGAAAAGGCGCTAGTATAGGCCAAGCCTGATACCGGCTCTATGCCGCGGAGGACCGATGCCGCTCATCTTCGATCTGCACCACGCCAGTCTGCTGGTCGCCAACACCGCCCGCTCATTGGCCTTTTACCGTGACCTGCTGGGTCTCAGTGTCGACCCGGCGCGTCCGGAGCTGGGCTTCCCAGGGGCCTGGCTCCAGGTTGGCAGATGTCAGATCCATCTGCTTGAACTGCCCAATCCCGATCCGGTCGCGGGGCGGCCCGCCCATGGCGGGCGTGATCGTCATGTCGCCCTGATGGTCGCGGACCTGGACCCCCTGCTGGCCCGGCTCGCGGCCGCCGGGGTCCCATCGACCATGAGCCGCTCCGGTCGGCGGGCGCTGTTTTGCCGCGATCCGGACGGCAATGCGCTAGAGTTCATCGAAAGTCGATAGGCATCCATGAAAATTACGCATTTCGCGCTGGACGCGGTTTAGTAGCCCCGGAAATACCAGAGGTTGTTCCAGTCTTGGGGCGCGTAGCTCCGGGTGCGGGGCGGCGGCGCGTCCAGGTCCGCGGTACCGGGGACTAAGGGCAGTCCCCCGCGGTTGAGGTCGGCCGCCCGGAATGGGTCGCCGAGAGGAGCCGTGTCCGCGGCATTGGGCGGCACGTCATTCCAGGGCTCCGCCCAAGGGTCGGCAAGGGTTGGGCCCATCCCTCGAAAATAGTCCCGGTCCTGTTCGAGGCGCTGTTTGCGTGCCTCGCGGCGGCGCTGGACGTTCTCTTCCCAAGCCTCGTGGTGGGCCGCGCCCCAGGGGTTCTTCGCCCGGCGCCTGGCCTCGAAGGACTCGCGGTTGGCTTGACGCCGTGCCTCGGCGGCTTGACGTTGGGTGCGCACCTCGTCGAGCCAGGGGGTCGGCAGTTCGCCGACGGCAGTTTGTGCAATGGTGACTTGCGAGGCCGGAGCCGACAGCCGTGCGTGCGCGCTTGGGTCGGCGGTGAGCGTGATGCCGGCCTGGGTGAGCGGCGTTGCCAGCAGCATCAGGATGATCAGCGCGGTGCCGGGCCGTGCGTGCCGACGGTCGCCGCGGTGTGCGGGTCGGGGCAACAGTTGGCGTGGTTCAAGGTTTGGCATGACCTTCGAGCCGATCGTGGATCTCGCGACGCAGACAGGCGAGCGCCGTGGTGCAGGTAATGGGGGCGTCGTCCGCGGTGGTAATGAAGAACACGTCGTCAACCTCGGCGCCGACGGTGGCGATCTTGGCGTTGTGCAATCGCACACCGCAGCTTTGGAACACCTCACCCACTTCGGCCAGGAGGCCGGGTCGATCCAAGGTGGCGAGACGCATCACGGTGCGGTGATTGGCCTCATCGGCGGAGAAGGTGACCCGCGTCTCGATCGGGAAATGGCGGTGGCGGCGCGGCAGGCTGCGTGCCACCTGGATGCCGCCGCGGGCGTGGGCGCGCAGGTCCGCGTCCAGCGCGGTACGGATCTCCTCCATGCGCAATGAGTCATTGACCGGGTGGCCGTCCAGGTCCAGCACCTGATAAGTATTGACCGCCATGTGGTCGTCGGTGGTCATGACGCGCGCGTCCATGATGCTCAGGCCCATCTGATCGAGCAGCGCGGTGGTGCGGGCGAACAGGTTGGCGCGATCCGGGGTGTAGATGAAGATCTCGGTGCCGCCGCGGGCGGTCACCGGGCGGATCACGACCAGCGGCAGTTCGCTTGGGTCGGTGTCCAGGATCTGGCGGGTCTGCCAGGCGATCTCATCCGGTGAGTTGTGCAGGAAGAAATCCAGGCTGAACTTGATCCACAGTGCGGTACAGGCGTTCGGGTTGCCGCCGTAGCGCTGGACTAACCGCTTGGCCTCGGTTTGTTTCTGCTCGATCAGTTGGTCTTGGGCCTGCGGGTGCTCCAGACCGCGCAGCAGGGCGCGCCGGGTGGCGTGATAGAGTTCGCGCAACAGGGCGTCCATCCAGCCGTTCCAGCGTGCCGGGTCGGTGGCGCGGGCGTCCGCGACCGTCAGCAGGTAGAGGTAATCCAGGCGGGTGGTTTCCCCGACCAGTTCGGCGAAGGTCTGAACCACGTCGGGGTCGCTGATGTCTTTGCGCTGCGCGGTCATGGACATCAGCAGGTGTTTCTCGACCAGCCAGGCCACCAGCCGGCTGTCGAATTCGGACAATCCGTGCAACTGGCAGAAATCCTTGGCGTCGCGGGCACCCAACAGGGAGTGATCGCCGCCGCGGCCTTTCGCGATGTCGTGAAAGAGACCGGCTAGGTACAGAATTTCCATCTTGGGGATGCGCAGCGTCACCGCGCTGCACAGCGGAAATTCCTCGTCGTGCTTGGCGATGGTGAAGCGGCGCAGGTTGCGCAGCAAGGTGAGGGTGTGCTCGTCGACGGTGTACACATGGAAGAGGTCGTACTGCATGCGCCCGACGATATTGGCGAAGGCCGGGATGTAGGCGGCGAGTACGCCGTAGCGGTTCATCCGCCGCAGGGCGTGGGTGAGGCCGCGGGGCTCGCGCAGGATCTCCATGAACAGACTGCGTGCCCGCAGATCGGCGCGGAAGCTGTCATCAATGCGGTGACGGTTCTCGCGGATGGCGCGGATGGTGCTGGCACGCACGCCTTGAAGCTCCGGGCGGGTCTGGAGAATGTGAAACACCTCGAGGAGCGCGACCGGGTAGCGTTGAAAGACGGTGGGTGAACTGACTTCCAAAAAGCCGCTGCGTGACTGAAACCGCTTGTTGACCGGCACCGGGGGGCCGATGTCGTCATGCAGCAGAATGGCCTCTCGGAACAGTTGCAGGAGCATCTCGTTCAGGCGGTTGAGATCCTGCACCGTCCGGTAGTATTGCTGCATGAACTGCTCGACGCCAAGGTTGTGCGCGCCGTCGCAGAAGCCGAATTGTTGCGCCAGGGTCCGCTGGTAGTCGAACAGGAGTCGGTCCTCGCGCCGCCCGGTGAGCCGGTGCAGTGCGAAACGGATACGCCACAGGTGATTCTGCCCTTCGATCAGGGCCAAATACTCGGGCTCGGTGAGGAAGCCCTGGATCACCAGTTCGTGCAGGGTGGAGGCGGCGAAGTGCCGCTTGGCGACCCAGCCGATCATCTGGATGTCGCGCAGCCCGCCGGGGTTCTCTTTGATATTGGGTTCGAGGTTGTAGGCGGTATCGCCGTACTTGTGCCAGCGCGCCTGCTGCTCGGCGGTCTTGGCGGTGAAGAACGCCTGGCTGGTCCACAGCCGGTCGGGGCCGGTGGCCGCGCGCATCCGCTGGAACAGGCCCTCGTCACCGACCAGCAGTCGGGCCTCCAGCAGGTTGGTGATCACGGTGACGTCGTTCTGGGCTTCGCTCTCGCATTCGGTCACGTTTCGTACACTGTGGCCAACCTCGAGGCCGATGTCCCACAAAAACGTCACCAACTGTTCCAAGGCGTCGAACAGCGTGGCCGCGGTCTGCGGTTCGACCAGGATGAGGATGTCGAGGTCCGAGGCCGGGTGCAGTTCTTGCCGCCCGTAGCCGCCGACCGCGGCCAGGGCGACCCCGGCGCTGTCGCCGACGTGATGATGCCAGACCTCGCGCAGCACCTCGTCGGTGAGCTGGCTCAGGGCCAGTACCAGGCTCGCGACGGGGACGCCCTGGTCAAACTGTTGAAACAGGATATCCCGACCGGCGCGCAACCGTTGACGATAGACGGGGATCAGCTCCCGCGTACTGGTCGGGGCCGCGCGCGCGGCGGCGGGCGACACCGGCAGCGCCTGGGCTCGCTCGGCCGCGCTCATGGGAGCGCGACCGCGTCGCGTTCTGCCGCCCGCAGGGTCAGCACCTCGCACCCATCCTCGGTGACCAGCAGCGTGTGCTCCCACTGGGCCGACAGGCTGCGGTCTTTGGTCACCACGGTCCAGCCGTCCGGGAGCAGTTTGATGAAGCGTTTGCCGGCGTTCACCATGGGTTCGATGGTGAAGCACATCCCCGGGCGCAGCACCAGTCCTTCGCCGGGTTTACCGTAGTGCAGGACTTGGGGATCCTCGTGGAACTCGCGTCCGATCCCGTGTCCGCAATACTCGCGGACCACCGCGTAGCCCTGGGACTCGACGAACTGCTGAACAGCGTGACCGATATCGCCGAGCGTGGCGCCGGGGCGAACCGCGCCGATCCCGCGGAAGAGCGCCTGCCGGGTGACGGTGACCAGTCGCCTGGCCAACACCGAGGGCTCGCCGACGAAGAACATCATGCTGGTATCGCCGTGATACCCGTCCTTGATCACGGTGATGTCAATGTTGATGATGTCGCCTTTTTTCAGGCGCTTGTTGCTCGGGATGCCGTGGCAGACTTGGTGATTGACCGAGGTGCAGATCGACTTGGGAAATCCCCGATAGTTGAGGGGCGCGGGGATGGTGCCCTGAATCCGCATCATGTAGTCATGGCAGATCCGATCCAACTCCTCCGTGGTGATGCCAGGCTGCACTGTATCAGCAATCATATCAAGTACATCGGCAGCGAGTCGCCCGGCGACCCGCATGCGCTCGATGGCCTCGGGAGTTTTGATCTGCACACTCATCGGGCGGTTGGATGCGTCCACACGAAACCTGAATTCTTTTGAAAAAACCGAAGGTCAGCCGTCGCTACGATTGCCGAGGCTTAACCCCTATGGTATAAAACGCGGCGCGCTGTCGCAAACGACAGTGCGTCCGTCCGGAAGATTGAGGGCGGACCGGCCCTAACCAAGCGAAAACTCCTGATTTTTCGCTTTGAGGGTCGATAGTTTTTATGAGAGACCCGTGTTCCGGGTCCCGTCTTGCGTGAGTAGGCCGATTTCGGTCGGCCGGATCTTTTTCCGCACACGCGTCGTCACATGCTGCCGGGTGCCCGTCCAGGCGTTGACTGGGGGGTTGCCGCATGGGACGCGTGGAGGCTCAACCCACTACACCTGAGGAATCGACCGTGAGCGACGTATCCATGCGCCAGATGTTGGAGGCCGGTGTCCATTTCGGCCACCAGACCCGCTACTGGAACCCCAAGATGGGTGCCTTCATCTTCGGCCACCGTAATAAGATTCACATCATCAACCTGGAAAAGACGGTGCCGCTCTTTCAGGATGCGATGAACTTCGTCGGGACACTCGCGTCCAACGGCGGCAAAATTTTGTTTGTCGGGACCAAGCGGGCCGCGCGGGACGCCATCCGCGAGGAGGCACTGCGTTGTAACATGCCGTTTGTCAACCATCGCTGGCTCGGCGGGATGCTGACCAACTTCAAGACCATCCGCCAGTCGATCAAGCGGCTGAAGGACCTGGAGGTGATGTTCGAGACCGGCGGCAGCGAGCGATTCAACAAGAAGGAGGCCCTGGACCTGGCCCGTGAACGCGACAAGCTGGAGCAGAGCCTGGGCGGAATCAAGGACATGGATGGATTGCCCGATGCGATGTTCGTGATCGACGTGGGCCACGAGAAAAATGCCGTGACCGAGGCCAACAAGCTCGGTATCCCGGTGATCGGCGTGGTCGACACCAACAACGACCCCAGCCGGGTGGACTACGTGATCCCCGGCAACGATGACGCCATTCGGGCCGTGCGGTTGTATATCGCCGGCGCCGCCGATGCCGTCCTCGACGGGCGCGACACCGCGGCCGGCATGGTCTCGGGCCGTGAGTCCGAGTTTGTCGACACCGCGCCTCGGGATTAGGCCGGTCCGGTAAGCAATCGAATGGGGCGCCGGGTTCTGCCGCGCCCCGGCAAATCACGCACGGCCCGCGGCGGGCGCCCCCTGGGGGGAGCTTTCCCGCACGGGCATTCATTTCAATGTGCTGCCCGCAATCGATGTCAGCGATGTCAGCGATGGCCGGGTGGTACAGTCGTATCGAGGGTATTTGGCATGGCGATCTCAGCGGCAACCGTGAAAGAACTCCGTGAGCGCACCGGCGCCGGGATGATGGAATGTAAGAATGCCTTGGTGGAGGCCGGTGGGGACATCGAGGCTGCCATCGAGGCCATGCGTAAGTCCGGCCAAGCCAAGGCCGCCAAGAAATCCGGGCGCATCGCCGCCGAAGGCGCGGTCGTGATCGAGATCGCCGCGGACGGTCGGCATGGCGTCCTCGTGGAGATCAACTGCGAGACCGATTTCGTGGCCAAGGACGCCAGTTTTGGCCAGTTTGCCGCGGCGGTCGCCAAGACCGCCCTGGACAGCGCTGCCCCGGATGCCGCGGCCCTGGCGGAGTTGCCGCTTGCGGGTGAGCCCGGGGTCACGGTCAACGGCGCCCGTGAGGCGCTGATCACCAAGATCGGCGAGAATGTTCAGGTGCGTCGGCTGGTGCGGTTCGATGGGGCAGAAGGAACGCTCTACAGTTACCGCCACGGGTTGCGCATCGGCGTGGTGGTCGAGCTGGTTGGTGGCGACGAGACCCTCGGGCACGACATCGCGATGCACGTGGCGGCCAGTAATCCGCTCTGCCTGAGTGCTGACGAGGTGGCACCGGAGACACTGGAGAAAGAGCGCGAGATTTTCCGCGCTCAGGCGCTGGAGAGTGGTAAACCGGCCAACATCGTCGATAAGATGATCGAGGGTCGCGTGCGCAAATTCATGGAAGAGGTCACGCTGCTCGGCCAGCCCTTCGTCAAGGATCCGGACCTGAGCGTGGAGAAGCTGGTGAAGCAGGCGGGCGCTCAGATTCGGCGTTTCGCCCGCGTTGAGGTCGGCGAGGGCATTGAGAAGCGAACCGAGAACTTCGCCGAAGAGGTCATGGCGCTTCAGAAGGACTGAGGTCGGCGGGTCTGCCGCGTCCCCGGCCGGGGGCGCCGGGGGCCGGCATCGCGACGGCGTGCTCGCCGGGTGCCCGTTGCGCAATAGGCGAAGGCCATGGTGGTCGGTCGCTTGCTACTCGTACCGCGAAAGAGGAGACATCTGATGACCGCTCCGCCCTGTCGGCGCATCCTGTTGAAGCTCAGCGGCGAGGCGCTGATGGGAAGCGGCCATGAGAGCATCGACCCGGCCATTTTGGAGCGGTTCGCGTCCGACGTGAAGGATCTGGCGGCGGCCGGGGTTCAACTGGCCTTGGTGCTCGGCGGCGGGAATATTTTCCGCGGTGCCGGTCTGGCCTCCAAGGGACTGAATCGTGTCACCGGTGATCAGATGGGAATGCTGGCGACCGTGATGAACGCGCTGGCCATGCAGGATCAGCTCGAACGCCTTGGGGTGCGGACGCAGGTCCTGTCGGCATTGCGGATCGATCAGGTGTGTGAAGGGTATTCCCGGCAGCGTGCGGTGGCCGCGCTGGAACAGGGGCAGGTCGTGCTCTTCGCCGCGGGGACCGGGAATCCGTTGTTCACCACGGATTCCGCGGCCAGTTTGCGGGCCATCGAAATCGGTGCCGATCTGCTGATCAAGGCCACCAAGGTCGCCGGGGTCTATTCCGCCGACCCGGTGCGCGACCCGGATGCGACCTTTTACCCCCGGATCAGTTACGATCGTGCCCTGCGCGAGGGGTTACAGGTCATGGACACCACGGCCATCGTGTTGTGCCGGGACCATGGCATGCCGCTGCGTGTGATGAATATCAACGAACCAGGTGCCCTGCTGCGCTTGCTGCGCGGCGAAGATGTGGGCACCCTGGTGGCAAGTGGTGAGTGACTATGATCAATGACATCAAGAAAGATGTGGCGCTGCGGATGAGCAAGAGCGTCGAGGCGCTGGGCCACGAGCTGGCGAAGATCCGCACCGGGCGAGCCCATCCATCGCTGCTGGATCACGTGATGGTGTCCTACTACGGCTCCGAGATGCCGATCCGGCAGGTGGCCAATGTCATCGCCGAGGATGCCCGCACCCTGGCAGTCACGCCCTGGGAAAAAGGGATGGTCCAGGCGGTCGAGAAGGCCATCATGCAGTCCGATCTGGGTCTCAACCCGAATACCGCGGGGACCGTGATCCGGGTGCCGATGCCGGCCCTGACCGAGGAGCGTCGCCGTGATCTGATCAAGGTGGCGCGCCATGAGGCGGAGCAGGCGCGGGTCGCGATGCGCAACATCCGCCGTGATGCCAATGCCGAACTCAAGGACATGGTGAAAGAGAAGATGATTTCCGAGGACGACGAGCGGCGCGGTGCCGAGGCCGTCCAGAAATTGACTGATCAGTACGTCAAAGATGTGGACTTGGCCTTGGCGGCCAAGGAAGAAGACCTGATGTCGATCTGAGGACCGCTACGCGCAGCCGAAGCAAAGAAGACGTGGATACGGAATCCCCTGCAAACGGGGTACAAGAGGATCAGCGGCGCGTTCCCAAACACGTCGCCATCATCATGGACGGTAACGGACGTTGGGCCAATCAGCGCAACCGTGCCCGCACCTGGGGTCACCGGGAGGGTGTGAAGAGCGTGCGCGCGGTGGTGGAAGAGAGCGTGCAGCGGGGCGTCGGGACCCTGACCCTGTTCGCTTTCAGCAGTGAAAACTGGCGCCGGCCGCCCGCCGAGGTCAGCCTCCTGATGGACCTGTTCCTGAGTACCCTGCGCGGCGAAGTGCGACGCTTGAATGAAAATGGCGTGCGGCTGCGTGTCATCGGGGAGCGGCTGGCCTTCAGCGAGAAACTTCAGCGGCGGATTGCCGACGTGGAAGACCTCACCGCAAACAATGTCAAATTGAACCTCCTGGTGGCGGCCAACTATGGCGGTCGCTGGGATATCACGCAGGCGGCCCGGCGCATCGTCGCCGATGTGCTGGCGGAGCGCCTCGATCCCGCCGCGATCGATGAGCGAGCCGTGGCTGCACGCTTGTCGTTCGCGGACTTGCCGGATCCTGACCTCTTCATCCGCACCGGCGGCGAGAAGCGGCTGAGTAACTTCATCCTGTGGCAATCGGCCTATGCCGAGCTGTATTTTACCGATATCCTGTGGCCGGAATTCGGTGCTGCGGCCTATGGCCAGGCGCTGGATGATTTCGCCCATCGTCAGCGTCGTTTCGGTTTGACCGGAGAGCAGGTCACGGCGCAAGCCGGGGGAGGCGGCGATGATCGGCATTAGCCAGTTGCGTGGCGGCAGCTCACTGCGTCAGCGGACCTGGACGGCGGTGATCCTGGGGCCTGTGGTGATCGGCGCCGTGTTGTGGCTGCCGCCATCCGGGTTTGCCGTCTTTCTCGCTCTGGTCGTCCTGGTCGGCGCCTGGGAATGGGGTGGGCTTGTCGGTCTCGAAACACGGACGGCGCGCGGCGGGTATCTCGGCCTGGTGGCCGTCATCATCGGTGGGCTCTGGTTTGCGCCGGACTGGCGTCCGTGGATCATTGGCCTCGGTGTTGGCTGGTGGGTGATTCAGGTCGTGATCCTGACGCGGATACGCCGGATCGATCCGCGATCGGGTCCGGATGTCGCTGCCGCGTTGGCCGGGCTGCTGGTACTGAGTGCGCCCTGGGGGGCTCTGGTCCAATTGCGGGCCAGCGCAGCGACGGGGCCGTTACTCGTGCTGTTCCTGTTCCTGCTGGTCTGGATTGCGGACTCGGCTGCTTATTTCGTGGGTCGACGCTGGGGGCGGGCGAAACTCGCCCCGGTGTTGAGTCCGGGCAAGACCCTGGCGGGTGTTTATGGTGCCCTGGTGAGCGCCGTCCTGGGCGGTCTCATCCTGAGCTTCCTGTTCTCCGTCAGTGTTCCGGAGATCCTGTTGTGCGCTGTTTTGTGCGCAATAACAGTGGCGATTTCCATTGTGGGCGATCTTTACGAGAGCCTGCTCAAACGCCGCCGCGGCGTGAAAGACTCAGGTCAACTGCTCCCGGGGCATGGGGGTATGCTCGACCGCATCGATAGCTTGACCGCGGCGGCACCCGTGTTCACGCTTGGCATCTCATATTTAGGCTGGGTGCACCCATGATTGGCGTCGCTGTTCTCGGTTCTACTGGTTCCATCGGTCTGAGTACGCTTGATGTGTTGGCACGCCACCCCGAGCGCTTCCGGGTGGTCGCATTGACCGCACATCGTAATGTGGAGCGGCTGGCCGACCAATGTCGCCGCTATCGGCCGCAGGTTGCCGCCATGGCCGACCCCGAGGCGGCCCGTCGGCTGGCGTCGCTGCTCGGCGGCATGGCCGGCGCCCCCGAGATTCTTTCCGGGGTCGATGGGTTGGAGCAGGTCGCGGTCCTGCCGGAGGCCGGGTATGTGATGGCGGCCATCGTCGGTGCCGCCGGTTTGCGGCCGAGTCTGGCGGCGGCTCGTGCGGGTAAGCGGGTGCTGCTGGCGAACAAAGAATCCCTGGTCATGGCCGGCGCCCTGTTTATGGACGCGGTGGCCGACGCCGGGGCGGAACTGCTGCCCATCGACAGCGAACACAATGCGATCTTCCAGTGCCTGCCCGGCGGGTTTCGTGCCGGCTTGGCCAAGGTGGGTGTGGAACAGATCCTGCTGACCGCATCGGGCGGTCCATTCCGCGACTGGCCAACGGACCGGCTGGCTACGGTCACGCCGGCGCAAGCCTGTGCCCATCCGGTCTGGAGTATGGGGCAGAAGATTTCAGTGGACTCGGCGACGCTGATGAACAAGGGGTTGGAGGTCATCGAGGCGTGCTGGCTGTTCGGGACGGGTCCGGAGCGCATCACGGTGGTGGTGCATCCGCAGAGTACGATTCACTCGCTGGTCCAGTACAAAGATGGGTCCGTCCTGGCCGAACTGGGCAACCCCGACATGCGCACGCCCATTGCCCATGCCCTGGCCTGGCCGGAGCGGTTCGACTCCGGAGTTGCCCCATTGGATCTGGTTGCCGTGGGCCGTCTCGACTTTCAGGCGCCGGATCCGGCGCGTTTCCCTTGCCTGCAACTTGCATTCGAAGCCGCGCGGGCCGGCGGTTCCGCTCCGCTGGTGCTCAACGCGGCCAATGAGGTGGCGGTGGCCGCCTTTCTCGACGGTCGGGTCGATTTTCCGGGGATCGCCCGCGTGGTTGCGGAGACACTGCAATCGACCGCCATGCAGTCGGTCGAGGGTCTGGGACTCGAGGCCCTGATCGCGCTCGATCAGCAGGCGCGCGCCACGGCGGAACAAATCATCGTCGACGTGCCTGGTTGACGCGCACGCCATGTCCATGCCGCTGCCACTCGATATCCTCTATTTCCTGATCGCGCTGGCGATCCTGATCAGCGTTCACGAATTTGGTCACTTCTGGGTCGCGCGCCTGGTCGGGGTCAAGGTCCTGTGTTTCTCTATCGGGTTTGGACGCGCACTGCTGCGCTATCAGCGCAACCCGGACACGACCGAGTATGTGCTCGCCGCCATTCCCCTCGGCGGCTACGTCAAGATGCTCGATGAGCGTGAGGAAGAAGTCCCGGCGCACCAGGTTGATCAGGCGTTCAATCGTCAGGTTCTGTGGAAGCGCTTCGCCATTGTCGCGGCCGGGCCTGCGTTCAACTTTTTGTTCGCGATCCTCGCGTACTGGGCCGTGTTCATGGCCGGAGAGTCCGGTCTGCGTGCCGTCGTGGCGTCGGTCGAGCCGGATTCGATTGCGGCTCAGGCCGGTTTTCGGGAAGGCGACGCCCTGGTGCGTGTGGGTGACCGTGACGCGCCGATTTGGGAGCGCGTCGTGTTCGCTCTGATGGTGGAGCAGCGGAGCGGCCAGGACCTGCGCGTGACGGTGCGCGACGCCTCCGGACGGGAACAGGAGCGCTGGATCGACGCGGAGCGTTTGGCGGCTCTGCCGGAAGACGCCAGCGTCCTCGAAGGGCTCGGACTGCGTCCGCAAAAGCCCCGGTTTCCCGCGATTATCGGTAAGCTGATCCGGGGTGAGCCGGCGGCGCAGGCGGGTCTGGCGGTCGGTGACCGCATTCTGAGTGCGGACGGCGACCCGATCAGGGATTGGGATCACTGGGTCGAGACAGTGCAGGCCAGTCCGGGGCAGGCGTTGCGGGTTGCCATCGAGCGGGACGGCGAACCCCTCACGATCGCACTGACTCCCCGCGCGGCCGAAAAGGATGGCGCGACGGTCGGACGCATCGGTGCCGAGGTTCTGGTGGAGCGCGTTCAGGTCCGCTATGGCCCGGTCGAGGCCTTGGTTGCGGCCCTGGTCAAGACCGGCGACCTGAGCTACCTGACCGTGCGCGTGATCGGGCGCATGCTGGTGGGGCAGGCTTCGCTGGAGAATCTCAGCGGGCCGATCACCATCGCCAAGGCCGCGGGTCAGACCGCGACCATCGGATTCGACTCGTTTCTGAAGTTTCTGGCGGTCGTCAGCATCAGTCTTGGGGTCTTGAATTTATTGCCGATTCCGATCCTTGACGGGGGCCACCTGCTGTACTTCGTCATTGAGTGGATCAAGGGCAGCCCGCTCTCCGAGGCCGCTCAGTTGCAGGGCC
This sequence comes from uncultured Lamprocystis sp., assembly GCF_903933125.1. GTDB lineage: Bacteria > Pseudomonadota > Gammaproteobacteria > Chromatiales > Chromatiaceae > Thiodictyon. Next base: position 20,958 of record NZ_CAIZIZ010000162.1, read on the forward strand.
AGAAGCTTGGAATCGTCATGCTGGCCGCCCTGATGGGGCTGGCCTTTTATCTGGATCTCTCCCGGATCTTTGGTTAGCCGCTGATGATCCCTTATACTACCTGCCTTTAGCCGCCGCTTTGCGCGACGGTCTCTGGCTTGATCGAGGGGAAGTGCCTGTGCGCGTTCTAATTGCTGGCATCGGCGGCGGCACGCGCCGTCCTCTGGTTGCCCTGCTGATGACATGTGCGATGCTGTTTGGCGGCGCCGTGTCCGCGGATCAGTTCCAGATTGCCGATATCCGGATCGAGGGTCTGCAGCGCATCGCCCCAGGGACGGTGTTCAACTATCTCCCGGTACAGGTCGGTGATACCGTCGGGGACGATGTGACCGCGAATATTATCCGCGCCCTTTACCAGACCGGATTTTTTGACGATGTGCGGGTGGAACGTGACGGCCGTGTGTTGGTGCTGACCGTTCAGGAGCGTCCGGCGATCGCTCAGATCGAGTTTGTCGGCAACAAGGATATCGATGAAGCGACCCTGCGTAAGGCCATTGAGGAGATCGGCTTAAAAGAGGGCAGGGTTTTCAACCGCTCTGTGCTCGATCGCATCGAACAGGAACTGGAGCGCCAGTATTTCTCACGCGGCAAATACGGTGTCCTGATCGTCTCCACCGTTTCCCCGCTCGAGCGTAATCGGGTAGCGATACGCATCGACGTGACCGAAGGTCTCACGGCGCGCATCAAGCAGATCAATATCATCGGGAACCAGGCGTTCGACACCAAAAAACTGCTCAAACAGTTCGACCTCGGTGCCACCGGTTGGCATTCATTTTATTCCAAGAACGATCAGTACTCGAAGCAAAAGCTCGCGGGTGATCTGGAGCGGTTGCGTTCCTTTTACCTCGACCGCGGCTATATCAAGTTCGATATCAAGTCGACGCAGGTCTCGATCAGTGCCGATAAGAAAGAGATTTATGTCACGGTCGTGGTCGACGAGGGTAGTCCTTACACGGTAAGCGACATCAAGCTGGCTGGTGAGCCCGCGGTTCCCGTAGAGAAAGTGTTTCCGATGATCCAGTTGCGGCGGGGCGAGCACTTCTCGCGCAAATTGACCACCGAAAGCGCCGAGCGTATCTCCGCTTTGCTCGGCGATGAGGGTTATGCCTTCGCCAACGTCAATCCGGTACCGGAGGTCAACGACGCGACCAAGCAGGTGGTGGTGACCTTTTTCGTGGATCCGGGTAAGCGTGTCTATGTTCGCCGCGTCAACATGAAAGGCAATACCCGCACCCGTGACGAGGTGTTACGGCGCGAACTGCGTCAGTTGGAGAGCGCCTGGTTTTCCGCGGCCCTGGTCAAGGAGTCACGCGAACGCCTCAATCGGCTGGGCTATTTTGACGATGTGACCACCGAGACTCCGCCGGTGCCCGGCACCGCGGATCAGGTCGATGTCAATTTCACGGTCCGCGAGAAGCCCGCGGGCAATCTGATGGCTGGCATCGGCTACTCGCAGTCACAGGGCGTTCTGTTCAACGCGAGCATCAATCAGAACAACTTCCTGGGGACCGGGAAACGGGTGTCGCTGGCGTTCAACACCAGTGACGCCAACACTTTATACCAGTTCAGCTACCAGAATCCGTACTACACGATCGACGGCATCAGCCGCGGTTTCGAGTTGTCTTACCGCGAGACGAACTTCAGTAATCTGATCGGTGCCGATTACGCGACCAATGTCGGTATCGTCGGGATGAACTTCGGGTTGCCGATCTCGGCGACCAGTCGGGCCGGTATGGCGCTGCGCTACCAGTACACCGAGTTCATGGCCGGCTATTCCGTGCTGGCTCAGGATTTCGTTCTGCAGAACGGATCCCAATTCAACGATTTCATTTTCAGCGCGAGCTATGTCAAGGACACGCGCGATAAGGCCGTCTTCCCCAGGAAAGGGAATATCCAGACCGTACGCGGCGAATTCGCGATACCAGGCAGCGATCTGACTTACTACCGAATCGGCTATCAGGGCAACAGTTACATCCCGTTGACTTCCCGCTTCGTCCTTTCCTTGAGTGCGGATCTTGGCTACGGCGACGGTTACGGCGACCTGGATTATCTACCGTTCTGGGAAAACTACTACGCCGGTGGTCCGCGCTCGGTGCGTGGTTATGTCGCCAACTCACTGGGACCGCGCGAGACGCTCCTGACGGATGATCCGGTGGGTGGCAATGTCAAAGTGGTTGGCAGCATTGAGCTGATGGCGGCGCCGCCACTGGGTGGAGAGATCGAGAAGACGGTGCGCGTGGGATTGTTTTTTGACGTGGGTAACGTCTGGGTCACTCAGGACACCCCCCTGGTCGCGCCGACCGGCTTCAATTTCGGTGAAGTGAGGTACTCAACCGGTATCGCCGCCAGTTGGTTATCACCGGTCGGGGCCTTGACCCTCAGCATGGGCTGGCCGCTGAATTCGAAGCCGGAGGATGAGACCCAGATCTTCCAGTTCGGCATCGGCCAGACCTTCTGAGTCCCGAGCACCGAACGTGAAGTGCTCGCAAGTCGGAGTCATCGTTCTGACCTTGGTGTCGGCGCCGTGGGTCGGTGCGGATCAATACAAGATCGGCGTTGTCGATCCGAACCGGGTGGTGGAACTCTCACCGCAATACGAGGCGGCGGGCAAGGCGCTGCAGGTTGAGGTTGAAGAGCGTGAGCGCAACCTGCGTCAGCAGCAGGAGCAGATCACGATTCTGCAGCGCAAGCTTGAGCGTGATTCCGCGCTGATGAGCGAGAGCGAGATGCAGCGGCTGCAAAACGACATTCGCAGCCGCACGCGCAAGCTCAAGTACGCACAGGATGAGTTTCAGGAAGACGTCGCCTTGCGTCAGAATGAGTTGCGCACCAAACTGGCAAAGCAAGTCCGTGAGGTGGTGGTAGAACTCGCTAAAGAACAAGGGATCGACCTGGTGATTACCGAGGGTCTGGTGTACTACAGCCCGCGTATGGATATTTCGGACCTGGTCATCGAGCGGCTGAAACGGGATTCAGGCAGCAAGTGAGCCGGAGCGAGTGGATGTCGTGACAGGAGATGCTGGCGTGACGGCAGATGGAATTCTTCTTGAAGAACTCGCGGGTCGGCTGGGTGAACCTTATCGAGGCGACCCGCGCAGCCGCGTGTCACGCGTCGCCGATTTGGTGAGCGCGGGGTCCGACTGCCTTAGTTTCCTGGGCGATCGGAAGTATCGTCATCATCTCGCGGAGACCCGCGCCGGGGTCGTGATCCTGACCGAAGCGGATGCCGATGCGGCCGTCGTGCCCGTCGTCATCAGCCGCAATCCCTACTTGAGTTTTGCGCGGGCCGCGCAATTGCTGTTTCCGGAGCAGCCGGTAATCGGCGGTGTTCATGCGTCCGCCGTCGTCGATGCGACCGCCCGGATCGATTGCAGTGCCTGGATCGGACCCACCTCGGTGATTGAAGCGGGGGCCCGGATCGGGCCGCGGGTGTTCATCGGCCCCGGCTGTATCATCGGCGAGGGCGTGGAGATCGACGCGGATAGCCGTTTGGTGGCACGCGTGACTCTGTGTCATGGCACACGGGTCGGCAAGCGTGCCTTGTTGTATCCGGGAGCCGTGATCGGCCGTGCCGGTTTTGGTTTTGCGAAGGATGGAGAGCGGTGGGTGCGCATCCCGCAGGTTGGGCGGGCGGTACTCGGTGACGATGTGGAGATCGGCGCCAATACCACGGTGGACCGCGGCGCCATCGGTGACACCCGCATCGGTGACGGGGTCAAGTTAGATAATCATATTCAGATCGGTCATAACGTGCAGGTCGGTGAGCATACCGCCATGGCGGCGATGACCGGGATCTCGGGGTCGACCCTGATCGGCCGCAACTGCACGATCGCGGGGGCCGTCGGCATGGCCGGGCATCTCGTGATCGGCGATCAGGTCCACTTTACCGGCCAGGCGATGGTCACCCGCTCGTTTCCGGACGCGGGGTCTTACAGTAGTGGAATACCAGCCATGCCCAGCGCGGAATGGCGGCGTAACGTGGCGCGGTTCAGGCACCTTGATGAGTTGTCGCGCCGACTTAAGCAACTCGAAGCGCGCGTGGCACTGTTGAGCGCCGCGCCCGGGCAGGAGGAAGACTGATGCAGGCATTTGAGCCTAATCCAACGGACGCGGGGCCAATGGTCGGGGGCGCGCAACCCGCTGTGATCACCCCTGAGCGGATCACCATGGATATTCATAAGGTGCTGAGCGTGCTGCCGCATCGGTATCCTTTTTTGCTGGTCGATCGGGTGGTGGATTTCAAGCGCGATGACTATCTGGTCGCGCTCAAGAATGTGTCCTACAACGAACCCTATTTTGTCGGGCACTTCCCGGTGCGTCCGGTGATGCCGGGGGTGCTGATCATCGAGGCGCTGGCCCAGGCAACGGGTTTGCTGGCCATGGCCTCGCGCCCGGAAGAGGTGGGCGAGAAAGCGCTGTATTACTTCGTCGGTATCGATAAGGCGCGTTTCAAGCGCCCGGTGGAGCCGGGTGATCAGTTGTTCCTGACCGTGAAGTTATTGGCGGTGCGTCGCGGCATCTGGAAGTTCGACGGCGAGGCGCGCGTGGATGACCGGATCGTCGCCTCGGCGGAGATCATGTGCACGGCGCGGGACTTCACCGCTTGATTCACCCGAGTGCCATCATCGATCCGGGCGCCCTGCTGGCGCCTGGGGTGGAGGTTGGTCCGTTCACGGTGATCGGACCAGGCGTGGAGGTTGGCGCCGGCACACGTATTGGACCCCATGCGGTCATTCGCGGTCCCACGCGGATCGGGCGGGACAATCGGATCTTCCAGTTCGCGTCCGTCGGGGAAGACCCGCAGGACATGAAATACGGCGGCGAGGAGACCCGGCTCGAGATCGGTGATCGCAACCAGATTCGCGAGTGCGCCACCCTGCACCGCGGCACCGTCCAGGATCAGGGGGTCACCCGCATTGGGAACGACAACCTGTTCATGGCCTACACCCATGTCGCCCACGATTGCCGGATCGGCAACCATGTGATCATGGCGAATGCGGCTTCTCTGGGCGGGCATGTGGAGGTCCAGGACTGGGCCATTTTGGGCGGCTTTACCATCGTCCACCAGTTCTGCCGCCTGGGCGCTCATTGTTTCTGCGCCATGGGATCGGCCCTGAGCAAAGATGTGCCTCCTTATGTCACTGTCGCTGGTCAGCCTGCGGCCCCTCACGGGATCAACGCCGAGGGTTTGCGCCGCCGCGGCTTTACGCCGGAGGCGATCACGGTGATCAAACGTGCCTATCGGGCACTCTACATGGGTGGCCTCAAGCTGGATGAGGCCCTGGAGCGTCTGCGGGTTCTGGCGCAGACCAGCCCGGAGATCGCTCCCCTGGCGGCCTTCGTGGCGGATAGCAGCCGCAGCATTGTGCGCTGATGGCCGAGGTTCCCGCGCTGCGCGTCGGTATCGTTGCCAACGAGGTTTCGGGGGACATCCTGGGTGCCGCCGTGATTGCCGAACTCGCGCGGTTGGCGCCGGGGGTTCGCTGTATCGGGGTGGCCGGACCGCGGATGCTCGATGCGGGCTGCGCGACCCTGTTCCCGATGGAGCGGTTATCGGTCATGGGTTTGACCGAAGTGATCGGCCATTTGCGCGAACTGCTCGGATTGCGGCGTGAACTCCTGAGGTTTTTCCTCAAAGACCAGCCGGATGTCTTCATCGGCGTCGATGCGCCTGATTTCAATCTGGGTCTCGAGCGGCGTCTGCGGGCGGCCGGGATTCGCACCGTCCATGTCGTGAGCCCAACGGTCTGGGCCTGGCGTCCGGGTCGGGTGAAAGGCATTCGGCGCGCGGTCGATCTGATGCTCTGCGTCTTTCCGTTCGAGGAATCCTTTCTGCGTGCGCATGGGGTGCCGGCCCGCTATGTCGGCCACCCGCTGGCCGATCAGATTCCCCTGGTGGTCGACCAATCGGCCGCCCGCCGCGTGCTGGGCCTGCCCGCAACCGGGCCACTGATTGCCGTGCTGCCGGGTAGTCGGCTCGGTGAGATGGAGCGTCTCGCGGTGCCCTTCATCGAGACCGCGCTGCGTTGCCTGGACGCACGGCCGGAGTTGCGTTTCGTGGTGCCCTTGGTCAACGCGCGGCTGCGCGCGCATTTCAGCGCGGTCCTCGAACGCCTGGCCCCCAACTTGCCCGTCACGCTGGTGGATGGGCGCTCGCGCGAGGTCATTGCCGCGGCGGACTGTGTGCTCACGGCCTCCGGCACCGCGACCCTGGAGACACTCCTGCTCAAGCGCCCGATGGTGGTCGGCTATCGGGTCCATCCCTTCACCTATCATTTGGTGACGCAGTTACGTCTGGTGAAAGTCCCCTACGCGGCCATGGCCAACCTGCTCGCGGGGCGCGAACTGGCACCCGAGTTTCTTCAGGATCGATGCCGGGCGGACCTGATGGCGCCGGCACTGCTGGACTTGCTGGATGACCCGGCGCGGGTCTCGGTGATCACTGCCGAGTATGCCCGCATCCACGCGGGACTGCGTCACGACGCGGCCCGGAAGGCGGCACTGGCGGTACTCGAATTGATCGGGCGGAGCGCGGCCGGCTGAAGGTCGAAGCTTACCGTGAAAGTCGCGCAGCGACCCTGTGGGAGCGGCGTCCCGCCGCGACGGGCCGGGCGCGTCGTTGCAGGCTTAGCGGTCACCGCCGCACCGCATAGCGGCGGGACGCCGCTCCCACGGGGGGCGTTTCTCTTCAGCGGTGCCTGATGTTCCTTCCATTGCACGATTCCTTTCGCCGTCCGGAGACCCCGACGTGTTCAAACTCTGCTCATTCAACATCAATGGAATCCGGGCCCGGCCGCATCAGTTGGAGGCGCTCAAGACGCGGCTCGCCCCGGATGTGCTGGGCCTTCAGGAGTGCAAGGTTGCGGATGCCGAGTTTCCACTGGCGATGGTGGAGGGGATGGGATATCGCACCCGTTTTCATGGGCAGAAGGGGCATTATGGCGTCGCCCTGCTGAGCCGGGACGAGCCGCTGGCGATCGTCAAGGGATTTCCGGGCGATAACGAGGACGCCCAACGGCGCGCGATCACCGGCCGTTACGCGTTGGCGGATGGCGGCGAAGTCGCCGTCATCAATGGGTACTTCCCGCAGGGCGAGAGTCGCGATCACCCGGTCAAGTTTCCCGGCAAGGCGCGCTTCTATCACGCGTTAGCCGAGTATTTGCGAGAGTGTTTTACACCTGATCAGCAGGTCGTGGTGATGGGCGATATGAATGTGGCGCCTTTGGATCTCGACATCGGCATCGGCGCGGACAACGCCAAACGCTGGCTCAGGGAAGGCAAGTGCAGCTTTCTGCCCGAGGAGCGGGAATGGCTCAAGGTCCTCACCGACTGGGGTCTGCACGACGCCTTTCGCGTCATGCATCCGGCGGCGGATGACCGATTCAGTTGGTTCGATTATCGTTCCAAAGGCTTCGAACGGGATCCCCGGCGCGGCCTGCGCATCGACCTGATCCTGGTCACCGCCCCGCTGAAAGAGCGTCTGCTCGAGGTTGGCATCGACTATGAACTCCGCGCCATGGACCGGCCCTCTGATCATTGTCCGGTGTGGGCGAGTTTCGATATCTAAGACGCGCGATCAGTGAGTGATGACAAGACCATCGGCGAAGAACTGAGCCAGGAAGAGTTCCTGGCGCGCGTGCGCACCGCCCGGATGAGTGACGTCTTGCGCGCACTGCCCGATGCGGAAATCCCCGACTGGGTGATCGACTTGCTGGCCATTTATGACCACCAGGGCAGTCAGGGTGGCATCCGCGCCCTGCGGCGGGTGGCGGACGATGCACTAACCCGGCGGGCCGGTCGCGACGGCCAGCGGTTCGCGGATCTGGCCCAGGTGCTGGACGCCTTCACCACCGGCTTGGCCGGCCGCCGATTGCGGCTGGCGGTCGGGGACACGGCCTACACCGACACCGAGACGCTGTTCGTCCCGGCCGCTATCACCCGCTTTGCGAGCCGCGCCGAGAACTTCCGGCTCTATAAATGCCTGATCGCTTTTCTCTGGGCCCAGAACTGGTTCGGTACCTGGCGCGAACCCGCGCTGGGCCAGTTGGCGCCCTACGCCGACCGGCAGCGCGCGCTGGCCTTGTTCGCTGCGCTGGAGGGGTTGCGGCTCGACGCGCGGATCAGGGCTGAACTGCCCGGTCTGGCGCGCGACATGGACCGATTGGGCGCCCGCCCGCCGCTCCCGCCCGACTGGCAGGATGCCGCCGCGTGTTTGCGCGCGGCGGACGCGGACGCGGCCCACTCCTGGACACTGACGGCCGAACTGTATCGGGCCGGCATCGCGCCGCTCGAACCCTTGTGCTACCAGGGCGAACTGCAGCCGGAGCGCGTCGCCGAGGTGGTGGCCGCACGCAGCGCCCGTGAACGGGATCAGTTCGTCGCCGCCCTGGCGGTTATCGCCGCTGAACTGGCGAACCGGCCGGGCGTCGCCGCGGGCGAACCGCCGCGCTTCCATCTGGAGCGGGAGCAAACCGACCGCCTGTTTCAGCGTCGCCGCAAGCTGGACCGCAACGTGGCCGTCCTGTTTATGGTGGATATGAGCGGCTCCACCAAGGGTTGGATCAACGAGGTGTGCCGCGAGTCGCTGGTGTTGCTCTGTGAAGCCTTGGAACTGCTGGGCGACCGCTACGCGATCTACGGCTTTTCCGGTTATACCCACATGCGCTGCGAGGCGTTTCCGGTGAAAACCTTTGCCGAACCGTACGACACGGCGGTCCAGGACCGGATCAGCGGCATCCGGCCCCAGGACTACACGCGCATGGGCGTGACCATTCGTCACCTGACGCGCAAGCTCCTGGCGGTCGATGCGCGTACCCGCGTCCTGCTGACGATCTCCGACGGGCGCCCGGACGACGAGGACGGTTACCGGGGGGATTACGGGATCGCGGACACCCGCCAGGCCATCCTGGAGGCGCGCAGTCAGGGTGTTCACCCCTTCTGCATCACGGTCGATGATCAGGCCCAGGACTATCTGCCCCATATGTTCGGGCCGGCCGGCTACACCCTGGTCGAGAAAGTCGCCAAGCTGCCCTACCGGGTCGCGGACATCTACCGGCGGATGACCGGCTGACCATGACCCCTGATCAGCCCATCGGGGTGTTCGATTCCGGCGTCGGCGGACTCACCGTCCTCAAGGAGATCCGCCGCGAACTGCCTGCCGAAAATCTGCTGTACATCGCCGACTCCGGATACGCGCCCTATGGCGACAAGCCCTTGGAGGTGATCGAGGCGCGCGCCCTGGTGCTCACCGAGTTCCTGATCGCGCGCGGTGCCAAGGCCGTCGTGGTGGCCTGTAACACCGCCACCGGCGCGGCGGCGCGCTTGCTGCGCGCCCGCTATCCGGTGCCCATCATCGCGATGGAACCGGCGGTCAAGCCGGCCTTGGGGTTGACCCGCAGCGGGATCATCGGGGTGCTGGCGACCCGCGCGACCCTGGCGAGCCCGAGGTTCAGCCTGCTCCTGGAGCGTCTTGGTCCTGGGGCCCAGTTCCTGCTGCAACCCTGTCCCGGTCTGGTGGAGCGGGTCGAGGCGGGCGACCTGGACAGTGAGACCATCCGCGCTCTGCTGGCGGACTACCTCAACCCGCTGCTCGCGCGGGGGGCGGACACCGTCGTCCTGGGCTGCACCCATTACCCCTATCTCACCCCCGTCATCCAGGATCTTGCCGGTCCCGCGGTGACCGTGCTGGACTCGGGCGCCGCGGTCGCCCGCCAGGTCAGACATCGATTGGAGTCGGTCGGTTTATTGGCCGACCCGGGCCGGAGCGGAGCGGAACGCTTCTGGACCAGCGGTTGCCCGGTGGCCGGCCATGGGCTCGTGACGCGGCTCTGGTGTGGGCCGGTGACCTTGCAATCGCTGCCGGCTGGATCGTCTGTCGGGTGACCGCGCGGCCCCTTGCAAAGGGTAACTTCTCAATAAGTCACGGCAAGCCCACGGGCTACCCTTGGAGAAACATAGACTTGCGGAGCCGCATCGGCTGTTTGCCGCGGGTTATTGAGAAGTTACTGCAAAGGTTCCCAAGACATTGGTTTCGTGCAATCCGGCCGCTGATGACGAACCGCCGACGACGCGTTTCGGGCTGATCGGTTATCCTGTCATGATCGCAACCAGAGAGATGGGGACCATGGGCAGACGCTTGGGCCTGACGACTGTCGCGATCCTGTTGGGTCTTGGTCTGGCGCTGAGCGGCCTCAGCGCCGCCGCGGACCCCTGCCTGAAGCTGGTCTTCGGGCGCTATTGTCTTGGCGGCGACGTCAATCCACTCCTACAGACGGCGCCGGCGCCTTTGACTCAGGAGGTCGCGGGCAAAAGCCTGGCGCTGGTGTTCGCCGAGGATGTGGACCAAGTCTTTGTGCTGGCCTATGGCGGGCGCATTTATAAGGTCTTGCGCTCCTATCGGGTCGCCACCCAATTGCGGTTCGACGAAATCCAAAGCCTGTTGGTGGAGAAATACGGCCAGGCCGAGGATCAAAGCCGCTTTCCCGACTACGCCTCCACGCCCGGTCGCCGTCTCATCGCGATCCGCCGCGGCGAGGGTGGCGCGCGGCAGGTCTGGCGGCCGGCGGCGACCTGGCGCATCGAGTTGACCTGGACCCGTGAACTGGGTCTGTCGCTCGCCTACATCGCCGACGCGATCGAGGCCGAGCGCGCAGCGCAGGTGGGACGAGGGCTTTAGGCGGGTGGCTGAAGCCCTGTCGCCAGCGCTGCCTGCAAGTCGTGTGGCAGGGAGGCCACGCCTTTGAGTACACCTGGTCCGCCATTTCGCCATTCGACAGTGAATCGCCTTGGCGCCGTCTTGGCGGCCTCGTACTCCGAAATATCGAGAACGACTTCGGTGCCGCCTTCGACCAGTGCCGGCGAGCCTCCAATCCTGACTGTCGGGCCAAGCTCTCGTATCGCGATCAGTACGACTTTCTCCTGGCCCGTTGTCGCCTGCGCAACTGCAGTTTGAATGCGATCTATGGAATCCTGGTGAAGGCGCTGAACTGATGCGGACTTGAAACATCCTGATTTCTCGAAAAACGCGTTGATCCCATCGGCGGCTGCGGCCTCTCTGGCGAGAACATCCTTCTGATCCGCTCGCCACTGTGTCGTCCAAAAGACAACGGCCTTCGTCGATTTTCCACAGACTGGCGCTTGGGGCGCAGGATTGAGCTGCGCCGTGGTGGTTGAGGCACATCCGCCGAGAGCGAGAAGCATCGCGGCGGATGCGCATTGCAGTAATCGCAGCATCATAGTGAGTTCCGTGTCGGTCCCTATGTCGGTCGCATTATCGTCCTGGTTCGGTCCAAGAACACCCAGCCCCTGCGGAGAACGCTCATGCCAACCTTTCTGCTCATCCTTGCCATTGTACTCGCCGGTGCACTCCTGTACCTCAGCCGACTGCCGAGGGACTACGAGGTCCGGCGCAGTCTTTTCATGCGCACCGACCGCCAGACCGTCTTCGATCGGGTGCGCGACTTCTCCAGTTGGGGCGACTGGAGCCCTTGGCTGCTCCACGAGCCGGAGGCCAAGCGTCACTTCAGCACCGCGGCAGATCAGCCGGACGGCTACTACACCTGGGATGGCCACACGATCGGCGCCGGCCGCCTGACCCATGTCCGCTTCGATCAGCCGGAACGCATCGAGCAGCGGCTGGAGATGCAGCGCCCCTTCAAGTCAGACTCGGATGTCTGGTGGGAATTCGCCGAGGCGGACGGCGGGACCGAGGTCGCCTGGTGCCTGCGTGGCCGCATGCCCTTTCTGCTGCGCCCCATGATCCCCATGGTCCGCGAGATGATCGGGAAGGACTACGAACTTGGTCTGGCGCGGCTGCGCGGCCGCATCGATCCGGACGCTGGCGGACCCGAGCTCTGCTTCGAAGGCGAGACGACCCTGGAGCCGCACAGCGCGCTGGTCATCCCTTTCAGCGGCGGCATCGACGCGATGATACAGGCGATGGAAGACGGCTTTCCCAGGCTCGCCGCCCATCTCGCGTCGCTCGGTGTCGCGCCCAGTGGTCCGCCCTTCAGCGCCTACCACAAGGTCGACATCAAGAAAAAAACCTTTAGGTGCGACATCGTGTTACCGGCGCCTGCCGGAATCGACCCCGGCCCCTTCGACCGCAAGGACTTCAGCGGCGGTCGGCACTACCGGGTGACCCTCACCGGCAGCTATGACTTCCTGGAACTCGCCTGGTATGCCGCCATCGCCCATGCCCGCATGCTCAAACTCAAGCTCGACAAACACCGCCCCATGCTGGAAGTCTACGAGAACGATCCGGCCGGCGTCGCCAACCCCAGGGAGTTGCGCACGGCCCTCTATCTCCCATTGCGCTGAGGCGCTGAGGGTTTTGATCATGGTGGCCGCAAGGAAACTGGAGGCCGAGGCGCTTTACCGTGAACGTGCGTAGTCAGGCCATCCTGGCCTGACGGCGTCGGGACTGGAACAGTCAGGGCGGATGCTCTGAGCAATCCGTTCAGCGTGCTTTTGGTGCCGATACAGCATCCGAATCTGGCGGGCGACCTCCAGATAATGCGCCATGCGTGGGCGCAGATAGACCGCGTCCGGACAGCGGCGGTGGGCCTCATGGATCGGCATGGCTGAGTGGATGCCGAAGCGGCGCGCCTCGTAGGAGCAGGTGGCCACCACCCCGCGTCCGCCGGGCTGGGCGCCAACCACGACCGGCAAGCCGCGCAAGGCCGGGTGATCGCGCTGCTCCACCGCGGCGTAGCAGGCGTCCAAGTCCAGGTGCATGATCCAGCGGGCGGGTCCGGTGCTCATGGTCCTGGCGCTCGACAAGGGAAACGGACTCCGCGGGCCGCACGGGCACCGGTCCGCCCGGGCCGACCGTGACGCGCCGGCCGGCGGGAATCAGTCTGCGCCAGCATCATCAAGCAGTTCGCACAAAGCCACGTTTTTGGATGGAATCGGCCCGGGCAGGCTGGACGTGCTGCAGTTGGCGCTGTTGAATCACCATGACCTATTCATCGCAAAGTCCCCTTTCACTTCCTCGGTCCAATGCCGCCATTCCCAGACGCTCCGCCACCTCCACCAGCGTTGTCCCGGCCGCGGCAAAATCCAGCCGGTCAAGCTGCTGCTCCAGGCGAGCCATCGCCGCCGACCACGCTCCGGCGCCCAGCCGCACCCTTAGTTCGGCGAAGCAGGCTTCGGCCTTCATGTCGTGCCGACGCAGCAATTCGGCCAGTTCGCAGACTTGAGGTTCCAACAGCACGCAGTCCGGGGGGCCGAGGTCAACCGGGAGCGGCGACGCGGGCGGCAATCGTTCCAGTCCGGCCTGCACCGGCGCGAGGGCCGTGGCCAGCGTCTCCAGGCAGCGTTCGATCGCGTGGCTCTCCTCGCCCCGCTTCAGCGCCTGTTCCAGCGCTTCGGCGGCGGCGGCGACCTTGCTCATCGACAGGTTACCCGCCACTCCGCGCAGCATGTGGACCCTTTGGCGCGCTTGCTGTAGATCGCCCGCCGACAGGGCGACCTGTATGGATTCAGCCGTTCCTGACCACTCCTGACCGAAGTTCCGCAGCATTTTCAGGAGCAGTTCCCGGTTGCCCGAGAGTCGACCGAGGGCCGCCGACAGGTCTACCCCGGGAAGCGCAGCGGGGAGATCAGTGGCCGTCGCGGTCTCGTTCGGAGGCTCTCCCTTCTCGCCCCGCAGGGGAAGCCAGCGGGCGAGCACCGTCAGGAGGGTCGGCGGATCAATGGGCTTGGCCACGTGGTCATTCATCCCAGAGGCCAGACAGTGTTGACGCTCGTCCGCCAGGGCATGAGCGGTCATGGCGATGATCGGCAGGTCCGTAAGCCCCAACTCCTCCCGGATGATCCGGGTGGCCTCGAAGCCATCCATCTCCGGCATCTGCAGGTCCATGAGGACCAGGGTGCAGCGGGTGGGATCGGCGCGGAGCAGCTCCACGGCCGCGCGCCCGTTGCGGGCGACCTCCACGACCAGGCCGAAGCCCTCCAGAATTTCCCGCGCCACCATTTGATTGATGTCGTTGTCTTCCGCCAGCAACGCCCGCGCTCCAACCACGGTGGACGGCGCCGGTAAGGCGGCGACTTCAGCGGCCGGCATGACCTCCTGCTCCGCCTCGGGGGCGGACGGATCCACGGTGAACGGCAGGATAAAAGTAAAGGTACTCCCCACACCGGGAGCACTCTCGACGCGAATGTCACCCCCCATGAGGTCCGCCAGCTTCTTGCTGATGGCCAGCCCCAGTCCGGTACCGCCGTAGCGGCGCGTCGTCGAGCCATCGGCCTGGGAAAATACCTCGAACAGTCGGGCCTGCTGTGCCGGCAGGATGCCGATGCCGGTGTCCCGCACCGCGAAGCCGAGCCGGATCTGAGCGCCGGCCCGGGCCTCGGGTGACACGGAGACGACCACTTCGCCCTGAGCCGTGAACTTGACGGCGTTGTTGACCAGATTGAGAAGAATCTGCCCCAGGCGGAGGGGATCCCCCAGCAGGCGGCGCGGCGTGGCCGGGTCCAGGTGGAAGCAGAATTTGAGCCCCTTTTCCTCGGCCTTCAGGCTGGTCATGGTGGCGATGCGGTCCAGAACCTGTTCCAGGCTGAAGGGGATCTGCTCCAGTTCCAGCCGGTCCGCCTCGATCTTGGACAGGTCGAGGATATCGTTGATGAGTCCCAGCAGGGCCTGGCCCGAACTCTGGATCTTGTGGAGATAATCCTGTTGTTTCGGCGTCAGGTCGGTCTGGAGGGCCAGGTGCGTCAGACCGATGACCGCGTTCATGGGGGTGCGGATCTCGTGGCTCATGTTGGCCAGGAATTCACTCTTGGCGCGGTTGGCCGCCTGCGCCGCGTCCCTGGACTGGGCCAGTTCTTCCTCGATCTGTTTGCGTTCCGTGATGTCGGTA
>NZ_CAIZIZ010000163.1 GCF_903933125.1 uncultured Lamprocystis sp.
AGGCCGAGCGACAAGCAAAAGAAGCCGCCCTACAAGCGCAAGAGGCCGAGCGCCAAGCCAAGGAAGCCGCCCTGCAAGGGCAGCAGGATGCCCTGCAATCGCGCGAGGCCGAGCGTCAAGCCAAGGAAGCCGCCCTCGCCGAGATCGAGCGGCTTAAAGCGCTATTGCACGATCGCGACCACCCCGCGGACTGACTGAAAAGCCGTTCCCGTGGGACCGACCTCCGGCCGCGATTGGCGCCGCAGTGAACGCCGACACCCCGAGACCCGGCGAGCCCCCATCGCGGCCGGAGGCCGCTCCCACAGAGTCGCCGTGCGACTTTCACGAATTTCAAAACCATGCTGCCACCGCGGACAACCGCAACCTGCTCATCCATTTTCTCAACGCCACCCTCGGCCCCGACTTGCCCAGCCCGGTCACCCAGGTCGACATCCTCAACCCCTACAACGAACGCGAATTCCTCACCGATAAAGTCAGCATCGTCGATGTCAAAGCCCGTGATGATCACGCCCGCCTCTATCAGGCCGAAATCCAACTCCGGAAATGAGGCAAGCCATGACCACCCTGAAGGCTTTCTCCGACAAAGAACGCGCCTATCAGGCGCGGCAACACTTCCTGCGATAACAGCGCTCTATCCAACGCGAACTCGACGACGAACGGGCGGCGCGCGAGGCCGAGCGGCAAGCAAAAGAAGCCGCCCTACAAGCGCAAGAGGCCGAGCGCCAAGCCAAGGAAGCCGCCCTTGCCGAGATCGAGCGGCTCAAAGCGCTATTGCACCGATCGCGACCACCCCGCGGGCGACTGACTGAAAAGTCAGGCCGGCGCGACCGCTGGGGCTATGCGATGTGTACCCTACACCGACAGTCAGGGCCGGGCGTCCAGATCGGTTTTTGATCGCACCCGCGCGGGTCTTGCCTGCCGCCGCGGAACTGGCTAGCCTCTTCTCATGGACAACATCGCCAACCCCCACGACGCCTTCTTTCGCGAGAGCTTCGGCCGGCGTGAGATCGCCCAGGACTTCCTGCGCCATCAACTGCCGGCACCCCTGCTCGCGGTGATCGACCTGGACACACTGGAGATCGCCAAAGACAGCTATGTCGCCCAAGACCTGCGCGGGTCCTTCTCCGATCTGGTCTATCGGGTCGGCAACGGCACGAGCCAACTATCCATTTACCTGCTCTTTGAGCACAAGAGCCACCCCGAACACTGGATCCTGCTGCAACTGCTGCGCTACATCACCGCCGCGGGTGATGCGTACCGCAAACAGCACCCCAAGGCCCGGCGCCTCCCGCCGGTCTATCCTCTGGTTATCTATCACGGCACACGCCGCTGGCGGGCGCCCAAGACCTTCCACGCGCTGGTGTCACCCCTACCGCCGGTCCTGACGCCCTTCGTGCCGCAATTCACCTACACCCTGCACGACCTGTCTCCCCGCACCAATGCCGAAATCAAGGGCGCCCTGCTGACCCGCCTGGTCCAATTGGCCATGCGCTGGATCTTCAGTGACCAACCCATTGAGCGGCTGCGTGAGTTGTTCGCCCTCATCGAACAAATTGAAGATCAGACCACGGCGCTGGAGATGCTGGAATCGTTATTGCGTTACTACGTCCAAGGCACCCAGCGAGTGGACGAGCAGGACGCCCGCCTGCTGCTGCAACAGACCCCAACCGGAGACCCCATCATGCAAACCTTCATCGACCGCTATATCGAGCAAGGGAGACAACAA
>NZ_CAIZIZ010000164.1 GCF_903933125.1 uncultured Lamprocystis sp.
TAATAGGACTCGTATTGACAAGAGTCGTTCCGAACTTGAAACCTAAGGTTGGATTAGTTGGCGGCTCCCTGGGAGGTTTGGTGGGCGGCATATCATTTTCTTTCATAACGATAATTTACGGGGATGATCTTGGACGAGCCGCGGGGGCGGTTGCGGTCGGATTTTTTATCGGGGTAATGGTGGCATTGTTCGAGGATTATTTCAAAGAAGCATGGATTGAAATTTTTTGGTCGCCGAAGGAACGTTCAACGATTAGCCTCGGCGAGAGAGATTTGGTAATCGGGAGCTCCGCGGATGCGGACGTATATCTTCGCAAAGACTTGGGATTCCCAGATGTTTTAGGTACCATTAAGTTAGATCGCGGAAGAGTCGTATATGTCGATCATCGCAACAGAAAAGAAACTGAACTGAAAAATGAGAGCAAGATCAAGATGGGGGAGATAGAAATCATGGTTCGATGTGCTTAGGAACGAAGACTGTTGCTGTTGCCATCCTGAGGATCTCTAGAACTTCGCCTTGTGGCTCGACGGGGCCTTGATCATCGTTCCGGCTGGCCGTGGAAGGTCCGCACAGCGGACCCCACGGCAACACCGTGACCTGTAGTTGGGCGGACCGACGACCGTTCCAATCGCGCGGTGGCCGGGTTTATGACCAAGGCCCTCGACGGCATGGCCTCGTTCGTCAATGCGACAAAGGCGCACCTGTTAGGCCTTAATGGCGGCACGACAGTGATCTACAGTAAGGTCTGTCGTCGACAGTGATCTTGCCGTGGACGATGTCCCCAACGCCAGCAGAACCTTGCTGCTTGCTAATCATACGCCACTGGCGTACCCTCTGGAGATGTTGACGATCATCGAGTCTCCGCTGTTTACCAGACTGTGGCCGGATTACTGGTCAGAAGAGGAGCGGGCGGACTTTGCGAGCTATGTTGCTGCGAGTCCTGATGCCGGGGATGTTGTCCCTGGCTCGGGCGGCTGCCGAAAGATTCGGTGGGGCAGCGCGGGGGTCGGGAAGCGCGGCGGGGTCAGGGTGATCTACACAACACGGCTAACGAGCGGCGCGGTGGTGCTACTCATCATGTATGCAAAGAGTGCGCATGAGACGATCCCTGCGCATGTGCTGCGGCAGATTGCAGAGGAGTTTGGCTATGCCACTCACTGAACAAGAGATTCTCGATCGCGATGCGCAGCGCAATATTGGCGAGGAACTGCTGCAAGCTGTTCGCGATATCAAGGCAGGACGTTATGGCTCAGTCTACGAGGTGGAGCCGAACGCGATTGCGGCAACCCGCCTGCGGTGTGGTTTGTCTCAGGCGCAGTTCGCGGCAGCTCTCCGCATCTCGCCGCGGACATTGCAGCAGTGGGAGCAGGGGCGTCGCAGGCCGTCAGGAGCCGCTGAGACATTATTGAAGATCGTTGCGCGTCACCCGGAAGTTCTGCATGAAATCAGCTAAGATAATGATCTGTTTTTCTTTGTGTTCTTTGTGTCTTGGTGTGAGTCATTGCCGGATTTAGGGCCTTGATCGTAATCTCGGCCAGCGGCGTGCGTAGTCAGGGCTTCCAGCCCTGACGGTGTCAGGCCAGGATGGCCTGACTACGCACCCGGCGAGCCCAAGTGGCCGGAATTTTGACCGAGGCCGGATTTAGGCTAAAGGACGCGCGATCGTGCCGGGCCCTGGTGACCTGTCCGCGCCGGATCGGCTCAATCGTGTCAAGCGCTGTGGCTTCTCCGCGCGCACGATGCGATCATGGTAAGCCTTTTCGCCGCCACCCCGCGTTTCTTCTTCGCGGTGACGGACTCAAGCGTGGTTCTGCCGCCAATCGCTCTGCTCTGCAAAGACGAGTCTGGTTAGCGCGCGGAACGCGGCTGGACCATTTGCCCCAACATTCATGCACATCTCCTCGCTTTCTCGTCGCCCTTCCTGTGCTCTGTCTGCGGCCCGCTTGCGCCGCGATGCGCCCAACCTGCTCATCCTCGCGGGCGTGCTGCTGCTCGCCCTGCTCACCAGCGGCTGGCCGCCCCCCGGACTGTCCGCACCGGCGGACAAGGCCGCCAACGGCGCGCCCGCACCCGCCGCGACGGCGCCAGGGGTGCCGCTGCCGGCCGAGATCGAGGCCCGGATCAAAGAGACTGAAGCCTCAAAGACACTGGATGAGGCCGCCAAGAAGGCGCTGCTCGAAGCCTATCGGCGCACCTCCTCCTATCTGGAGTCCGCACGCGGCTTCGCGACCCAGGCCGGCGAGTACGCGCAGGCCCTGGCAGAGGCACCCGACCAGACGGCCGCGATCCGCAAGCAACTGCAGACCGATCCGAGCGATGACGATCAACCCAGCCCGCGCGCGCTCGCCGCGCTGAGCACCGATGAGCTCAATCAACGCCTCACCAAGACGCAGACCGAGGCGGCCGCACTCGAGACCCGCGTCGCCGAGATCGATAAGGCCCTGGAGGGCACCAACAGCCGTCCGGCCGCGGCGCGCACCCGCCTGGCCGAGGTCCGCCAGGCGCTCGATGACCTGGAGGCGGAAGCCGCGCGTCCCACGGCGCCCGATCAATCCGCCGAGCAGATCCAAGCCGGCGCCTGGACCTTGGCCGCCCGGCGGGCGGCGCTGACGGCGGAGACTCAGGCGCTCGAACAGGAGTTGGCGAGCCAGGGTGCACGCGATGCACTCCACCGCGCCCGGCGCGAGCAGGCCGGCGTCACGCTGACGGAGGTCAAGGAACGCCTGCGGCGCATGGATGAGGTGCAGGATCAGCGCCGCAAGGCCGAGGCCGAGCAAGCCCGCCGCGAGACCGAAGCCGCGCAACGCGACTCGGTGAACAAGCACCCGCTGGTGCAGGAAACGGCCAAGGCGAATGCCGAACTGACCAAGTCGCTCGGGGACCTGGCCGCACAACTCAATCAGTTCGGTGACTTGATTGCGCAGACCAAAGGCGAGCGCGACCGCATCGAGGCCGACTTTCGCGGCGCCCGCGAGCGCATCGGTGTAGCGGGGGTCAACCAGATACTCGGCGAGGTCCTCATCGATCGGCGTAACGAACTGCCGGACCTGCGCAAGTACCGCAAGGAGATGGCCGCACGTAGCGAACAGATCGCCGAGGCGACGCTGCAACAGATCCGCAACCGGGAGGAACAGCGCGCCCTGCGCGACCTGGACACGGCCATCACGGCGCTCTCCGCCACGGCCCCGGACGCACAAACCGAAGAGGTGCGCGCCGAACTCAAGGAACTCCTGGCCATGCGACGCAGCCTGATCGACAAGGCGCTGTCCGGAGGGGAGGAGTTCATCCGCAAACAGGGCGAACTCAATGATGCGGCCGAGCAGTTGATTCAGAGCGCGGCAGCCTATGACGGCTTCCTGGCACGGCACCTGTTGTGGGTCCGCAGTGCGCGGCCGATCTCCCTTGACAGCCTGGCCAGCCTGCCGTCGGCGGTCACCTGGATGCTGTCGCGCAGCAATTGGACCGAGGTTGCGCAGGTGCTCGGATTCGAACTGCGACACTCCCCGCTGGCGTGGCTGGGATTGCTGACGATCCTGGTCCTGTTCTGGCAGCAAGCCGCCATCAAGCGCGCGATCCTGGCGAGTGCCGAGCCTCTGCGACGGGTGCGCACCGACCGTTTTATCCATACCCTGGAGGCCATCGGCCTGACCGCGCTTGCGGCCCTGCCGTTCCCACTCGCCTGCCTGCTCCTGGGCCGGGAACTCGCCGCTTCCATCGAGGCCACCGGGTTCACCCGCGCGGTCGGCGGCGCGCTGACTCAGGTCGCCCTGGGCTTTTACTTCCTGCGCGGCTTCCGCCTGACCTGTATCCCCGGCGGGGTCGCCGACCGCCATTTCCGCTGGCAAAGCGACGTCCTGGTCCAAATCCGCCGGAACCTGCGCTGGTTCACGCCCTACATCCTCGTTACCAGCCTGATCGCGTACGCGGTCTATATGAACCACGATACGACACGCGGCGAGAGTCTGGGCCGCATAATCCTGATCGCGGGCATGATCGGCACGGCCGTGTTCCTGGGCCGACTCCTGCATCCGCGCACGGGCGTCTTCGCGCACACCCTGACAGCCAACCCCGGGGCCTGGGCCAACCGCCTACGCAATGTCTGGTATCCCATCATCGTCGGCGCACCCCTGGCGCTGGGCGCACTGGCGGTCCTGGGCTACCTCTATACCGCGGGCACCTTGTTTCAATCGTTGGTGCAAACCGCCTGGCTGGCGCTTGGTCTGGTGCTGGTGCAGCAGGTGATCATGCGCTGGCTGGTCTACACCCGCCGCCACCTGGCCTTTCAGGCGGCCATGGAGCGCCAGACCGCCCGCCGCGTCCAGGCCGAGGCCGCCAGCGCCAAGACGAGTGCGCTTGAACGCGAGCCCGGTACCAGCCCGTCCGTGCGCGAACCCGGCGCAGTGCCGGCCGCGCCTGAAGAACCGGAGGTGGATCTGGCGAGCCTTGATGAACAGACGCGCAAGTTACTCAACGCGACGGTCTTCATGATGGCCGTCCTGGGGCTCTGGCTCATCTGGTCGGCGATGCTGCCGGCCCTGGCCGTCTTCGAGCAGATGGCGCTCTGGAACTATTCGAGCATGGCGGACGGCGCGGCGCGGCTGGTCCCGGTCACCGCCGCCGACATCGGGCTGGTGGTGGTCATCCTGTTCGTCGCCCTGGTCGCGGCCAAGAATCTGCCGGCGCTGATCGAGATCCTGCTGTTGCAGAACAGCCAGGTAAACGCGGGGACCCGCTATGCCGTGCGCACCCTGGTGAGTTATGCCATCACGGCGATCGCGGTGGTGATGGCCTTCGGCACCCTGGGCCTGAGTTGGTCCAAAATCCAATGGCTGGTGGCGGCCCTGAGCGTGGGCATCGGCTTCGGTTTGCAGGAGATCGTGGCCAACTTCATCAGCGGTCTGATCATCCTGTTCGAACGTCCGGTGCGGGTCGGCGACACGGTCACCATCGCCAACACCACCGGCACCGTAACCAAGATCGAGATCCGCGCCACCACCATCCGCAACTGGGATCGCCAGGAGCTGATAGTCCCCAACAAGGAGTTCATCACCGGACGCCTGCTCAACTGGACCTTGAGCGACCAGATCAACCGCATCGTCATCACCGTCGGCATCGAGTATGGCAGCGACGCCCGCCTCGCCCTGACCCTGCTGGCCGAAACCGCCGCCGCCAACCCGCACGTCCTCAAGGATCCGCCCCCACTGGCCTCGCTGGACACCTTTGGGGATAACGCCCTGACCCTGACGCTACGCTGCTACTTGGACGCCATGGACCTGCGTGTCGGCGTGACGACCGAGATGCATCTGGCGATCGAACGCACCTTCCGGGAGCATGGGATCGTGATCGCCTTTCCGCAACGTGATATCAACTTGCGCGCAGAGAACCCGATCACGGTCCAGTTGTATCAGGGCGAATCAGGAACCAGCGACGCGGCCTTGACCGACGATCAGCGCCCAACCGGCGACCAAGCGGACAACACTGAAAACCCGGCAACGGCCGGCAATCAGCTGCCTGATCGTCCGAGTAAATGAAATGGATGGCAGGATCCGCCGTGAAGGCGGCCCCGCTCTTACCCCAGTTGCAAAGCTCCCACACCATCGTTCCGGCAGGATGCCGGGAGGAAGGCGCCACGGATGGGACCTCTCCGCACGCTCGACCTGCAGGATGCGAAGGACCGCCCGACTAGTTCAGATCGTCGAAATCGGGGTCATCCAAAAGTTCGCGCAGACGCTTCAACTCGCGCATCCGCTCGAGCCGTCGCCGGATCGCCAGATTCGGGGCGGACCCACGCACATCGTCGGCAGCATTCATGGGCGGTACCACCTCAGCCGTTTCCTCGCCAAAGCTGCCTTCAGTCTCTAACATCTCCGTTACCTCATAACCTTCTACAGAATTGCGGGTATCTACATTAAAATGACTATATTTGCAATATAATATTTATAATCATTATTATTGAATAATACAGTCTCTTTTCGATGGTACGCGTGTCAACCCTGGTCGCGGCACGGCGCTCGACTCGCGGTCCCCGGCGTTCCCGCTCGCCACCAGCCGGCACCCGCGCGTCTGGTACCATAGCAAACCCTCAAGGCAGGTGTATGTCATGCCCGAAGCGCCCATTCCAACCGCGAGTGAATCGCTGCACGAGACCGTGGCAGCGGTCGACCTCGGCTCCAACAGCTTCCACATGATCGTCGCCCGCATCGGCGATGGCCACATGCAGATCATCGATCGACTGAAAGAGCCGGTGCGGCTAGGCGAGGGCCTGAACAAAGACAAGCGTTTGCGCCCCGAGGTGGAAGAGCGCGCCCTGGCCTGTCTGGAGCGGTTCGGCCAGCGGCTGCGCGGGTTCCCACTGGGCGCGGTGCGCGCGGTCGGCACCAACACCTTGCGCCAACTGCATCCGGACAGCCAGTTCATCGAGCACGCCGAGGCGGCGCTGGGTCACCCCATCGCCATCATCGCCGGGCGCGAGGAGGCTCGGCTGATCTATCTAGGGGTGGCCCACGGACTCGCGGCCGGAGCCGAACGGCGCCTGGTGGTCGATATCGGCGGCGGCAGTACCGAAATCATCGTCGGGCGGGGCTTCAGCGCACGGTTGCGCGAGAGCCTGCACATGGGCTGTGTCACCATGAACCTGCGCTATTTCCCCGACGGCCGGGTCTCCGCCAAAGCCATGGATCGGGCCGAGCTGGCAGGCGCACTGGAAGTCCGCCCGGTGCGCGAGATCTTCCGTAAATCCGGCTGGGAAACAGCGGTCGGCAGCTCCGGAACCATCAAGGCCATCGCCGCGGTAGCGACCGCCGAGGGCTGGAGTGAGGACGGCATCTCCGCCACGGGGCTGGCCCGCCTGCGCGACGCGCTCGTCAGTGCCGGCCGGGTCGCGACCCTGGACCTCAAGGGGCTGACGGAGGAACGCAAGCCGGTGTTCGCCGGCGGAATCGCGGTGCTGCGGGCGGTCTTCGAAACCCTGGGGATCGAGCACATGCAGGTCTGCGACTACGCCCTGCGCGAGGGCCTGGTCTACGAGATGATGGGGCGCGAACGCCATGAGGACATGCACGAACGAACCGTGCTAACCCTCTCGCGCCATTTTCATCTCGACCAAACCCATGGCAGGCGCGTCGAGGCGACCGCGCTCAGCCTCTATCATCAGGCGACCGCGCCCTGGTGCCTCAGCGACTCCCGCTGTCCGCGAATGCTCGCCTGGGCGGCACGCCTGCACGAGCTCGGCCTGGTGGTGTCGCATAGTCAGTACCAGAAGCACGGCGCCTATCTGCTGCGCAACGCCGATCTCGCCGGCTTCACCCGTCAGGAACAGGTGGTGCTGGCCGCGCTGGTCCTGGGGCACCGACGGAAGTTTCCGGTCCAGGAGTTCGCCGCCCTGCCGACGGGCATCCAGGACTGTACCAAGCGGCTGTGCATCATCCTGCGCCTGGCCGTCCTGCTCCACCGGGGCCGCTCGACCGACAGCACGCCCAACCCAGCACTCCAGATCATCGGCGACGACCTGACCCTGGACTTCGCCGACGACTGGCTGAACGCACACCCCCTGACCCGGCTGGAACTGGAGCAGGAAGCCGAGCTGCTGAAAACCGCGGGGATCACGTTGACCTATCAGTGATGTCAACGTCTCGACCGGCTGATAGCCAATCCGCCCTTCAGCCGCAACTACGCCCGCTCCAATCTGGAGGTTCCGCAACTCGTCCGCTGGGGCTGGTGCCCGACCAGCGGCACGAAGACGGACCTGATTTTCGCCCAGCACATGCCGACGGTGTGCCGCCCCGGCGACGTGTGCGGAAACACAAAGAAAGCAGTGCGACTGGACCAGCATGCGCGGCCGATCCGCGACATGAAGTCCAAGGCTTTAGCCTTGGCGGCGGTTGCACGGCTAAAACCTTGGACTCCAGCAGGAACCCCCTCGGGCCTCTTGGACTGAAGTTTCCGGGTTCTGAAACGCGGCGGTCAGGATACGCGTCAGCCAGACATCCAACTGCGCCGGCTCGGCGGTCTGAACGCGCGACTCGATGTCTGGCGGCATTGGTCCGAATTTGACCTGAAGCAACCGCAGCAGGGCCTTGGCCTCGCCGCGCTGCTCGCCTTCCTCGCGCCCTTCCTCGCGGGCGAATCGTTCCCAACTCGTGACATAAGACATCTTGATTTGCTCCTCTAAGTCGGCCAGTTCTTGACGCAGTGCAAGCTCCAGACGGCGCGGCAGGCGGTTCAGCCAGTCGATGAAGCGCAAGAGCATCAGCACGTCGTCGCGGGCATAGCCCCGTCCAGGGTGATCATGTCGCCTTCCTTGAAGCTGGTGTCGCCGACGATGGCGATGCGCTTGCCGATCACCGCCTGCCCGCCCCGCGGGTTCCTTGGCGGCAGCCAGCTTGCGGCGTGCACAACAAGCGTCATGTCATGCGCGGACTCCCGCAAATACGCTCGCAAGGAAAGGGAAAAGCAACTGACGCTCCAAATCAAATACCCAACGGAGTCCACCTACGGAGAGACCGACAAATGACCTTTAAGATCGACTGCGGAGCAACCAGGGCAATCGCATCAAGCCAGCAGGTAGCCGTTCACTCCAGCGACTCACGGGGGCCATCCCGGCCCAGGTCGGCCGCATCGACATCATCGGGGAAATCCTCGCCGAGGCTGCCGGCAAAGCGGTCGATGAAGCCCTGGGTGGTCAAACGCGGGGCGGCCGGTGCCAGACCGTAACGCGCCTCTAGGAAGCCGATGAAATCGAAGGTCTCCCGTTGCAGGTCGGTCGGCAGGGCACTGACATGGGTGTAAATGGTTTCGGCCAGATTCATGGTTTGGCTCCGACTTGTTTTGGCTTGCACTGGTGCGGTCGGCGGTACACGCGAGCGCGGCGAGCGGCTCCAGATCCAGGCGGTCGCTGCGCGACAGCGACCGTTCCATCGCTTGACCTTGGCCGTGTTACGCGCCGAGTTGCAGGGCAGGCTCTCGGATGCCGCCGACGCCGATCAGGCGGCGGGCTCAGTCTAGCCGCATCGCCTGACTGCCGGCCAGCCTCGCGCAGCGATCGACGGGATGGCCGAGCATGGGGTTGGTCTCGAACAGCGCGCGCACTTTGCGCATTCCGAGCGACCGATTGTCGTACCATGTGCGAAGGCCCGGCGGATCGTGGCAGCCGCAGCCCCGGAGCCGAACGAAACGTCGCGGACCATCGCCGATTGCACATTGGAACCGCACTTACGCAGATTTGCGTAACCATCGGCGCAGATCATTTTTATTTCTCTAATTCATAGCGTTGATGTCACGCGCCGATTTGCTCGTTGATCTCATTAAAGCCGGCACCCGGGGCGACCGGGGGACTTTCGTGCGCCTCGTGGAATCCATGGCCGCCGAGGAGCGGGCGAAGAACCATGCTCTGCTCGCTGACCGGCTGATCCAGGGTCTGAACCTCAACGGCAACGGCCGCAAGCCGCTCGGACTGGCGGTCCCCGACGAGAAGGCGCTCGATCTGCTGCACGAGATCGTGCCGCGCCGCGCGTTGGACTCGCTGGTCCTGCCGCCGGTCGTCCGCATGGCTTGCGACGAGTTGGTGGAAGAGCACCATCGGGCCGACCTGTTGCGGACCTACAATCTGGAACCGCGGCATCGTGTGCTGCTGGCCGGCCCCCCGGGCAACGGCAAGACCACGCTGGCCGAGGCCCTGGCCGACGCGCTCATGGTGCCGCTGTTCGTCGTCCGCTACGAGTCTGTCATCGGGAGCTTTCTCGGCGAGACGTCACAGCGCCTGCGCCGCGTCTTTGAGCATATCGCCAGCCGACGCTGCGTTTTGTTCTTCGACGAGTTCGACACCCTGGGCAAGGAACGCGGCGACACCCACGAAACCGGGGAAATCAAGCGCGTCGTCAGCACCCTCCTGATGCAGATCGATGCCCTGCCAAGCCACGCGGTAACGGTGGTCGCCAGCAACCACCCCGAGCTGCTGGACCGCGCGGTCTGGCGCCGTTTCCAGTTGCGCCTGGAACTGCCGCCCCCGACTCGATCGATGCTCGAAGAGTGGTTCCGTCGCTTCCAAGACCGTGTGGGTGAGCCGCTTGGTTGGTCGCCCCGCGCACTCGCAATGCGGCTCAAGGGCTTGAGCTTCGCCGAAGCGGAACAGTTCGGCGAGGATGTGCTGCGACGGCATGTGCTTGCCCTGCCGGACAGCAACCTGAAGCGGATCGTAGAAACACGGCTTGAAGCATGGCAGCAGCGGTTTACCGTCCGACCCGATGAGCCGACAAGGATGACGGAGCGGATACAGGACTCATGAACAACGCAGACCGACTGCCCCTGCTGCTCTTTCAAGGGCCGGTGCCGACGCCGAAGGCGCGCGGCTTCGGCGGCGGTTCAAAGTTCAATCCCCGCTCCCGCGAGGAGGTCGCGGGGTACCTCGGTCCGAAACTAACCCGACTCGAACAAGTGCTGGAAGCCGAACGTATCCGGGTGCAGGCGACCGGCGCCGGGATCGAGCCGGAGATGGCGCTGGTTATCGAACTGGCCACTGATTTGGGCAGCTTCCGGGTGGCTGCCCGTGGCATTGGCCTGGAATGGCTCGCCGAGGACGAGATCGACCTGGACCCCAGCGAAACCATTTTCCCCATCAACGCCAAAGGCGAACGCCAGGATAAGCCCTTTCACGGACGTCTCTTCCTGACGATGACCGACCGCCGAGCACTCGACCAACTGCTGAGCCGTTGGTCGCGGTGGCGGGATGACCCCAAGGCGAATTGGCCACGCGGCGAGACGGCCTGGCGGGACCTGTTCCCGCTGATTGTCGATATCCGCCCATGGGGCGCCGATGACCGCGTGCGCGAGACCGGCGTATTGGACGACCTCGCAGAGCGTATCGAGGATGGCCAGGGAGTTATACCGTTTGAGGCCGAGCTCTGGTACCGCCAAACCGCCGAACGGCGCGCCCTAGCCGAGGCTGAAGTCGGGCGCTTGATCCGCGACTTGGGCGGCAGCGTGTCCGCTCGGTTCCAGCTTGCCGACATTCGCTACCACGCGATTCTCGGTGAGATCCCCGCTGACGCGGCACTTTGAGGGTGACGGCTCCACCGAGGCCCAGGCACCTGAGGTTCGCATCATCAACCTATCCGTTGGCGATCCTTCCCGCCTCTTTTTTCACGGACTGAGCCCTTGGGCTCGCCTGCTCGACTGGCTTTCCTACAAGTACGGCGTGTTGTTCATCGTGAGTGCCGGCAACCACGCCACGGCGCTTGATCTGGACATCCCAAAGGGCGCCGACTGGTCAAACGCCGACGCGGAAACGCGAGAAGCGGCGATACTGCGGACGATCAAGGTCAACGCGCGCCACCGCCGAATCCTATCGCCGGCCGAGTCGATCAACGCCCTGACCGTCGGGGCCTCCCACGCGGACGCCTGCCCGCAGGGTCCGCGGAAGACCTATCACTGCGACCCCCTACTCACTCGATCCATGGCAAGCCCGATCGGTGCAAACGGTCTTGGCTTCCTACGTGCGCTCAAACCGGAGATCCTGATGCCGGGCGGACGACAGATCTACGAGGAGGCGTTGGGCACCGGGGAGCCGAACATGAGACTCGCCCCGCTTCAAAACTATGGGCCACCGGGGCAAAAGACGGCGGTCCCAGGTTCAGTACCCGGCGAGTTGGCCAAGACCCTGTGGTTCCGCGGGACCAGCAACGCCACGGCACTCGCCACCCGACTTGGTGCCCGGCTGTTTGAAATGCTTGGGTCCCTGAGGGCAAAGCCTGATGCTCCGGCCCTAAGCCCGCGGTATGACACCGTATTGCTCAAGGCCCTGCTGGTCCACGGTGCTGCTTGGGCTGAAGCAGGCGACCGGCTCCGCGGCATCTTCAAACAGGAAGTCGGCGGACGTAGGATCAAGGAGTTCATTGGTCGGTTTCTGGGATACGGCCTCGTCGATCCGGAGCGCGTCCTCGGCTGCACCGAGCGGCGGGCCACCCTGCTCGGCTTCGGAACGCTGACCAACGGCGAGGCCCATGCCTTCGCGCTGCCGCTGCCCAGGAACCTGAGTGGTACAAGCGGCCTGCGCAGACTCACCATCACCCTCGCCTGGCTCACGCCGATAGCCGCGCACCAGCAGCGCTACCGGAAGGCGCAGCTTTGGTTCACCACCGACGCCAGCGACCTGATTGGCGTTGCGCGTGGCCCGAACGGCTATGACGACGCCTTGGTCAGGCGTGGGACTGTCCAACATGAAGTATTTGAAGGCGAAAAGGCCCGTGCCTTTACTGACGGCGACACCCTGAGGATCCAAGTCAACTGCCGGGAGGACGCCGCCGGCTTGGATGAGGAAATAGACTATGGACTGGTGGTCAGCTTTGAGGTGGGAGAAGAGGTCCCAGTAGAAGTGTACGAGCAAGTTCGGCAACGGCTGCGAACGGCCGTACCTATCACTCCTTGACCCATTGACAAGTCCTGCACCTCCTTGTTGCGTCAGTCCCACTGCGGGACTACGCTCAGTCGATGAACGACACCCCGATGCCGAGCAGCCGCTGCGCGCCTGGCATGATGCGGTTAGCCGCGCGCAATGGCAGGCACCGGCAGACGTCAAGGCGCAATTCGGCACTGCGAGCATCCTCAAGGGGCGCCGCGCGGTTTTCAACATCAAGGGCAACGATTATCGCCTGGTGGCAGCCCTGGCCTATCATACAGGGCTGGTATTTATCAAGTTTGTCGGCACCCATGCGGAATACGACCGGATCGATGCCGAAACGGTGGAAAGAAGGTGACCGCAATGGATATTCGCCCGATTAGGACCGAGTCCGATTACGAAGCCGCACTCGACGAGATAGCCTCGCTGATGGGTGAGGATCCGCTGCCAGGCACCCCTAACGGCGACCGTCTGGACGTGCTGGCCACCTTGGTGCAGGCGTATGAGGCGCAACATCATCCCGTGCAGCCACCCGATCCGATCGAAGCCATCAAGTTCCGGATGGAGCAGCAAGGGCTGACGGTGGCGGATATGAGGCCCTATATCGGTCCGCCCCATCGCGTCTATGAAGTGCTGGCGCGGAAACGCACGCTAAGCCTGGCGATGATTCGGCGACTGCATCGGGGGCTCGGGATTCCGGCTGAAAGTCTGATTGGTTCCTGATCCCCTGATCGTCAGTTCGCGCATCGCAGTTGAAGCCACTGATGCAGGCCATGAAACCCGAACGGCCCCACTGGACCGCCAGTTCCATCAGCTTGCCCACGCCCTTCTCGTCCAGGAGTGCGAAGGGGTCGTCCTGCAGGGACCACGGACTCGGTGTACGGCGGCAGGAACTTGACTGGAAGCTCACCGGCTTGCCGGTGCGGGCCTTGATCTCGTCATGGATGGCATCTTTCGGCAAAATTGTTGTATCTGAGAGGACGGCCCATGCGACCCTTTGGTAAGCTTCGGACCAGACTCGAGACAATTCGAATCGGGCAATAGCGGGCGTTGATCGGATCAACTGATGGCACCCGATGGGGCGGTCATGACAGGGAACACAGCGGCGGGCGGGAATCGCGCACACAACCTGGTCTTGGACATTCTGGCCGTCCACCCGGCGGGCTTGCGTTCGGACGAAGTGCGTCGGCGACTCGCGAGTGCCGGCCTGTCCCTTGGCCCGGACAAAGTGACCGACCTGTTGCGGACGCTTCAGGACGACGGACTCGTCACCTATCCCAACCGCCGCTGGACCCTGAAGACCCTGCCACCTGCCAGGCCAGAGCGGACGCGCGCCAGCGCACCACTGCCCCGGACCAGGCCGACACCCGAACCGACTCCGGCGCCGACGCCCGCGACTGGCCACAGGGCCGTGTCGGCGGCAACCATCCCCTGTCTGCCGTTCACCGCCAAGGTCATCGGCACCGGTACCCCTGATCCGGCACCAACCGCACTGCGCGGCACACTGCCCGCGGGCTGGGCACTCTTGCGTCGGCTGCTGCCCTACTGGCGCGAGGGTCTCCGAGCCGAGGAACGAGCAAGAACCTTCCTGCCGCTCGCACGGGCCAATGTGGAGTTCTGCGGCCTCACCGCAGCCGGCCCCTGGTGGCCGACCCCGACGCGCCGCGTGGAACTGCGCCTGACGACCGCGCCGGTACCGGCCGCTCTGCTGAACCATTTGGCCCGCCAGGGTAACGATGCCGATCTGTTCCTGGGCTATCCGCTGCAACTGCTGCCGGGTAAGGACGGCGATGCGTTCGCGCGCCCCGTGTTTACTCTCACCTGCCGGCTCAGCCTGACCGCGGGCGAGCTTCGCCTCAGCCTCCCGGCCCAGGCCCCTGACCTCAACGCCGAATGGATCGAGCGGCAGGGCCGTGACCCGGCGGAGCGGCGCGCGCTGCTGGGCTGGCTCGGTATCTCCGGCCCGTTGGTCTCGGAGGACGGGGATGATGGGGACGACGACGGCGCCGAATACGCAGCACCGGATCTCCCTGACCTCGCCGAGCGCCTGGCCGCCTGGCGCACCAAGGGGCCGGCGCAGCCCCTTGCGCCCGGCGCGCTCGCAACCAGCCTACCCACGGCACCCACTGCGGCGCAGCTTGTAAACGTCCTGGTGTTGTTTGCGGCCCCCACCACGAAGTACTCCAGGCGCGCGCTCGCGGACCTCGCTGCCCTGGCCAACTGGCGTGACGAGCAATTTGCCCAAACCGCCCTCGCCCCCCTGTTTGTACCCGACACGCCGGCGCCAGAGGCGGCGGACCGTCCAGCGATCCCCGCATTGCCGCCGCTGGTCCTGAACGAAGATCAGTTCGCGGCCACGCGCGCAGCGTTGAACGCTCCGCTCACCGTCATCACCGGACCGCCGGGCACCGGCAAGTCCCAGGTCGTGGCGGCGATCATGGCCAGCGCCGCGCTGACTGGCCGCACGGCATTGCTGGCGTCGAAGAATCACAAGGCCCTCGACGCCGTCGAGGAGCGCCTGGCCGGCCTGCTGCCGGACGACCGACGGCTGCTCGCCCGTGCCAGCCGCCCCTGGGGTACCGCCAAGGCCATTGACCTGCGGGCCGCCGCGGACAGCTTGCTTGCCCGCGGCACCAGTAGCGGGGACCGCTCCCAATTGACCCGCACGGTCGATCGTCTCGCGCGTACTCAGACGCGCCTCAGCGAACTCGAAGGTCAGCTACAGATCCAAGGCGACCTTGCCGACGTGATTGCCGGCACCGAGGCGCGCCTCGAAGACGCCGAGGGTGCACTGTCCGCGGCGCAGGTTGCTTGGGCGGTCAGGTCCGCCGCGCCGAGCCTACCGTCACCGCCGCCGGTGGCAAACGGTGATCCGGCGCTGCCAATCATCGGCGGGCTGGTCCACTGGTTCCGCGCGGTCCGCATGCGCCGCGCACTGGCGCGGCTGGCGCCTCTCGCCATTCCGTGGAACAGCGACGACCAGACGCGACGCCTGACCGTCTGGCGGCATCTGTGGGACTACCAACAGTCTTTGAACGCCCTGGCGGAACTGCGAACGCGCCTGCTGCCGGCACCCGAGGCCGCAGCCTTGATTGACCAGCTGGCCCAGGGTCGCCTGGACCTGATGGGCGCGGCGGCGGAGATGTTCCAACGACTGCCGGCCGCGCTGATGGAGCTGGACCCGGATGCCCGTCCGTTACTTGCGGAACTGACCGGCGCCCTGGCCCTTTTTGGTGGCGAAGCCGTGGGCGCGGAAGGTGCCGCCGAGCGCCGACGGGTGCAGGAACGCGCGTTGCCGCAACTCTTACGTCATCTGCCCCTGTGGGCCGTCACCAACCTGTCCGCCGGTCGCGCGCTGCCGCTCACCCCAGGGTTGTTCGATTATGTCATCATCGACGAGGCGAGCCAGTGCGACATTGCCTCCGCGGTACCCTTGCTCGCCCGCGCCAAACACGCCGTCATCGTCGGCGACCCGGCGCAGTTGCGCCATGTGACCAAGCTGAGTCAGGAACGGGAGATCCATTTGCTGGAGGCCAACACGCTCCTCGCGAGCGGTATCGCGCGCTGGTCCTATCGCAGCCAGTCCTTGTTCAGCGTGATCGCCGCCACCCCCGCGGTGGTCAGTTGTCTGCTGCGTGACCATTACCGCAGCGCCGCCGCCGTCGTGGACTACTACAACGATGTCTTCTACGGCGGGCGGCTGCGGGTACTGACCGACGAGACCCGATTGCACCCGCCGCCAGGTCAGCGGCCCGGCGTCCATTGGACCCGCGTGGAAGGTCCGATCGTCGGCGCGATCTCTGGTTGCCATTCCCCGGCGGAGGCCGACGCGATCATTGAGCACCTGAAGTCTTTGCTGATCGACCGTGGCTACACCGGCACCGTCGGCGTCGTGACCCCGTTTGCCGAACAGGCCAAGCGCCTGACCGACCGGCTCACGGACCGCCTCCCGTCCGACCTGATCGCTCGTTCCAGGCTTGGCGCCTTCACCGCCCATCAGTTCCAGGGCGACGCCCGGGACCTGATCCTGCTCAGTCTGTGCCTGGGGCCGGACACGCCCGCCGGCAGCCGCATGTTCCTGGCGGAAAGCGGCAACCTGATGAATGTCGCAGTCAGTCGGGCGCGGGCCGTCTGCCACGTGTTCGGCAACCTGGAGGCGGCGCGGCAGAGTGGCATCCCGCATCTGGTCAAGCTGGTGCGCGCCAGCGAGCCACGCGCCCCGGCCGACGCGATCCAGGTCCGTTTTGAAAGCCCTTGGGAGGAGACGCTGTTCAATGCGCTCAAGGCCCGCGGCATCGACTCCATTCCGCAATTTCCGCTGGCCGGGCGCCGCCTGGATCTGGCCGTGCTCGGCCCGCGCTGCAAGCTCGACGTCGAAGTGGACGGCGACCGCTATCACCGAGACCCGAGCGGCCGGCGCAACAGCAGCGACCTGTGGCGGGACCATCAGATCCGTGGCCTGGGCTGGCAGGTCAAGCGCTACTGGGTCTACCAACTGAGAGAGGACCTCAATGGATGCGTCGACAACATCATCGCCACCGCCTTCGGTTGAGCCTGCACCGGCCAGCCCCGTGACGGGGAACCTTGAAACGGCAAGCCCCCATCCAAGAGAAAGGGCGGCGTCCGCGCTGCTGCCCGTGAGCCTGCTGGTGCTGGCGTTACTGGGGTACGGCGGGCTGTCCTGGTTCATGGTCGGTACCTGGCATGCCGAGGCCCAACTCAGCCAACGCCGCGAGGAGAGCGACCAACTCAGTAAGCAGATCCCAGCACTGCGCGAAGCACGGCAGCAGGCCGACGCCGAGGCCAACGAGGCGCGGACCCAAGCCGCCACGGCCCAGCAGCAACTCACGGCCTTGGAACAGCAGGTGCAGACACAACGACGGCACCTCGACACTCAGTCCGCCGCCTTGACCGAGGTCGAGCAGGGCCAGCGGGCCCGGCAATCCGAACTGGACTCTGCCACCGAGGCCCTGGCCAAGGCCCGCAAAGACCAGACGGCAACGTCCAAAGAGGTCGCAACCCTGACCGCGACCCACGAGGACCTGAGGCAGCGGGTCGTCGCCGCAGGGACCGAACTCGACGACCGCAAGGCCCAACTGGAGACGACCGAACAACGGCTCACCGAGCGCCGCACGGCTCTGCAGAAGGCCGATACCGAACTCGCGACCCTGCGAGGGGAGTTGGGCCAGGCCGACATTGCGTTCGCGAAACGACAGGCGGAGGCGCAAGCATTGGATGCACAGGTCAAAGACGCACTCGCACAGGTTGCCAAGACCACCGAAATCAAGACAGATCTGATCAACCGCACCGCGGAACTTGAGCGGATCAGTACCCGGCTGGAACAAGCCAACCGGGACCTGACGACCGTCAGCGATGGGGTGAAGGCGGCCAGGGATGAGCGTACCGGACTCGACACAGATCTGACCGAGCGCCGGAAGGCCGCCACGGAGGCGTCCGCCAACCTGGCTAAGATCGCGGACCAGGTCGCGCAAGCGGAGGCACGCCTGGCCGCTCTACAGACCGTCGATGCCGATCTGAAGGCGGCACGCAAACAATCGGAAACGCTGACGGCACAGAACGCCGAGCAGTCTGCGGTCCTAAAAGCTGGCGCTCAAGACCGTGCCGCCGTTACCGATGGGCTGAAGGCGGAC
This sequence comes from uncultured Lamprocystis sp., assembly GCF_903933125.1. Lineage (GTDB taxonomy): Bacteria > Pseudomonadota > Gammaproteobacteria > Chromatiales > Chromatiaceae > Thiodictyon. The sequence goes on from NZ_CAIZIZ010000164.1 coordinate 18,043, forward strand.
AGGGAGGAACTCGCCAAGCTCGATGCAGAGCTGATCGCACGCCGCAAGACCGCCGCCGAGGCAGCCGCCCACGCGGCCAAGACCGGGGAACAGGTCGCGCAAGCCGAAGCACGCCTGGCCGATCTAAAGACCACCGAGGCCGAACTGAAGGCGGCACGCAAACAATTGGAAACGCTGACGGCGCAGAACGCCGAGCAATCGGTGACCCTGAAGGCTGGCGCAGAGTCTCTCGCCAGCCAACAGGCGAAGTTGGCCGCAACGCGTCAGCGCGAGGCGGAGTCAGCCGCCCGCGTGCAGTCACTCGATGCCGAGGCCGCGCGGCTGGAACCGGTCAGCGCCCAGGTGGACACGCTGCGCCGCGAGCGCGAACGGCTGCACCAAGAGTTGACGGACCTGAAGGCCCAGGTAGCCGGGCCGGTCGTCCTTCCCGCACCTACCCCGACCGCCAAAGACTGATCCGAGACCGGAGACCACACCCATGACTTGGGAGCCAATCGCACTCGGATTATTCATTGCCGCCGGTGGCGGCGTTCTGGTGCCGGCCGCAGCCTTGATGTTACACCGGGAGTACAACCGGCGCATTGCCAGGCAACCGGCAGCGACCCAATTCGAGAACATTGAAGAGAAACTCGCGGAGGCTCGGAAAGACTTGGAAGAGGCCAAGGCCAAGATCGCCGACGTAGAACAAGAGGTCAAGAGAAAGACTGCTGAAGTCACAGCATTGGAGGTACGCTGTGAACATGCGGTGGCTGAGGCTGCTGAAGCCGCTGCCCGCAAGGTGCAGATTGAAGACGACCTTCTGCAACTGGAACCAAAACGCATCGAGTTGATGGATATTGAAAGGCAATTGGCATCTGCACAGGAAGGTCTTGCAGATGTGACGCAGCGCAAGGTCGAAGCCGAGAGCAAAATCGAGCAATATCTCCGCTTCCGTGAACGTCTCAAAGGCGAGCTTCAAGAACTCACAGAAAAGCTGAATCAGGCCAATGCCCTTGCGGAGCAGTTACCGGGATTACAAGCAGAGCTTCAGACCTTGCAGTTCCGGCTGGACAGCACGCATCAGGAGATCGAACGCACGCTGGCGGCGCTCGCGGATAGGCAACATGAACTGGCCCAGGTCGAGGGGCGGCGGGACTCACTGCATACGGAAGTTCGCGGACTCGAACAGCGCCGAGGCGATCTTGGGGCCGAAATCACGGAACTGACGGAGAAGGTCAACCGAGTCAAAGTGATCGCGGAGCAGTTGCCGGCATTGCAGGCAGAGCTTCAGACATTGCAGTCCCGGCTGGAGACCAAGAACCAGGAGATCGAGCGCGCCGCAGCTAGACTCGCCGATACGCAAAGAGAACTGGCCCAGATCGAGGGGCGGAGAGACGCGCTGCATACCGAAGTCCGTGGCCTGGAACAACGTCGGGGCGAACTGGAGGGCATTATCGACAACCTGGATGCCCGAGTGCGGAAGGCTGGCAAGCTAGAGGACGATGCTGAGCAACAAGCCCTGGCCGACCTGACCCGACTACCACCCTGTCTGAAAGAGGCCGGTTTGACTCAAGGTCGTGGCCCGGTCACCGAAGAAGAGGCTCTTGCCGACCTGCAACGATACCTTGAGAAACTCGGGCTTCGCTTTCCGCGGCGCACCCTGTATGCGTTCCACACCTGCCTGAAGATCAACGATCTGAGTCCGCTCACGGTACTCGCGGGCATCTCCGGCACCGGCAAGAGCGAACTGCCCAGACGCTATGCCGAGGGAATGGGCTTACATTTTTTGCAGATGGCAGTGCAGCCCCGCTGGGATAGCCCACAGGACCTGTTCGGCTTCTACAACTATCTGGAGCACCGCTATATCGCCACCGATCTGGCCCGCGCGCTCGTCCATCTGGATTATCACAATCACTCAGATCTGGCTGGTCCCTGGCAGAATCGTATGTTGCTGGTGCTGCTGGACGAGATGAACCTGGCGCGGGTGGAGTATTATTTCAGCGAGTTTCTGAGCCGGCTGGAGATACGTAAGTCCGTGGTCGCAAAAGATTCGACCAAACGACTGGACGCCGAAATTCAACTCGACATCGGCGGGCGGGAAAAGCCATTCAACCTATTCGTGGATCGCAACGTGCTGTTCGTCGGCACGATGAACGAGGACGAATCCACGCAGACTCTTTCGGATAA
>NZ_CAIZIZ010000165.1 GCF_903933125.1 uncultured Lamprocystis sp.
CGCACCCGCCGCCAGCAGGATCTCTCGCCCAAGGTCTATTTCACCGATACCGAGGTGGACTACCGCGACGATAACCGTCATCTGTGGCGCTATATCGAGCAGGGCGACGAAGAGGAGTCATTCGAAGCGCGCAAACCGCCCAAGGCCGAGGAGGTGCAGACACTGCCGCCGCGCCATTACCCGGAGTGGGACTACCAGAGCAAGACCTACCGCCCCGACTGGGTGAGTCTCTACGAGGGACTGCATCCCGCGGGCGACCCGGCCCTGATCGATGCGCTGCTCGACAAGCATCGGATGCTGGCCAAGCGCCTGAAGCAGATTCTCGACCTGCTCAAGCCGCAGCAGTATGTGCGCCTGCGCTACCAGGAGGAGGGCAGCGAACTGGATCTGGACGTGGCCATCCGCTCGCTCATCGACTTCCGCGGCGGGGCCACTCCGGACCCGCGCATCAATATGAGCCACCGGCACGACGGGCGCGATATCGCCGTGATGCTCCTGCTGGATCTCTCCCAATCGCTCAACCAGGTTCCCGACGGCTGTACGCAGAGCATTCTGGAACTGAGCCAGGAGGCCGTCGCCCTGCTCGGTTGGGCGATTGATCACCTGGGTGATGAATTCGCTATTGCCGGGTTCTCCTCCAACACCCGCCACGAGGTGCGCTACCAGCACATCAAGGGCTATCGCGAACACTGGGACGATCAGGTCAAGGCCCGTCTCGCCGCCATGGAGGCCGGCTATTCCACCCGCATGGGCGCCGCCTTGCGCCACGCCGCGCACTACCTGGCGGCCCGCCAGGCGGAGAAAAAGCTGATGCTCATCCTCACCGACGGCCAGCCCCATGATATCGACGTGCAGGACGAACGCCTGCTGATCGAAGACACCCACAAGGCCGTACAGGAACTCGATCAGCAGGGCATCTATACCTACTGCATCAGTCTCGACGCCCATGCCGACGACTATGTCCGCGACTGTTTCGGCAATCGCTTTACCGTCATCGACCGGGTGGAGCGGCTGCCGGAGAAACTGCCGCGGTTGTTCATGGCCTTGACCAAATGAGTCGGGTGGGGATTCCGGCGGGCACGGATGAATTGCATTGAATAGGCAAGCGACCATGACTGACCCCGAACCACTCGACCGGCTCCAGGTGACGGGTTTCAAGTCCATCGCGCAACTCGACGTGCGGCTGAAAGACCTGAACATCCTGATCGGTGCCAATGGCGCCGGCAAATCGAACTTCATTGGGGTCTTCAGGTTCGTTCACGAGATCCTGCGCAAGAATCTTCACGATACCAGCGAGTCCGCCAAGGTCAAACAGCCGGGACGCATCGGCGAGACCGACATGTTGCTTCCCCAAGCGGACAACCTGGCGGCCTTCCTGCGCTCGATTCGCGAGACACTCGCCTACCGGCTGATCGTCCAGACCATCCAGCGGGTCGCGCCCCTTTTTCAGGACTTCGTCCTTGAGCCCGAGAAAGACAACCTGAGCCTGATCCGGCTGCGTTGGCGGCACCGGGGGCTGATGAGACCTTCGATGCCAGTGACTTCTCCGACGGCCTCGATCAGGATACCGGCCGCTTGGGTTCACCGGAGGCGTAGTCAGGCCATCCTGGCCTGACACCGTCAGGGCTGGAAGCCCTGACTACGCATGCCGTTGGCCGGGATTACGATCAAGGCCCCAGCGACCACGATCAGTCGCGGCCTTTCAGGTGCGTTCATGTGTCTGCGGGTCAGCCATGGCAGTCGCGAGCCCTGCTTTCAGACTCGTCAACAGTTCGCTGCGCACCAGCTCGCCCCGGCGGCGCGCCTCTTCGGCAACGCATTCCATCAGTGCGGCCAGTTGCTCGTCAGTCGGCTCATGCTCAATGTCGTTGAGGTCGAAGTGTGCGGGGTCCATCGTCGGGTCCAGGTTGAGTCGGGTCGCCAGGGGAGGTTGGCCAAGTGTAACCCCATGCGTTGGGCGCTGAGCACCCGGTGCGCAAGTTGGCAAGCCAGGGAGTGACCCTCATCGCCAAAGAAAAAGCCCCGCCGGGGCGGGGCTTTTTTGGGCTCGTAAGAGCCGCCGGGACCGATCAGTAGTCCATATCCCCCATCCCGCCCATGCCACCCATTCCGCCGCCGCCGCCCATGGCGGGCTTCTCATCCTTGGGCAGTTCGGCGATCATCGCCTCGGTGGTGATCATCAGGCCGGCGATGGAGGCGGCGTTCTGCAGGGCATAGCGGGTGACCTTGGTGGGGTCGAGGATGCCCATGGCCACCATGTCGCCGTATTCGCCGTTGGCGGCGTTGTAGCCGAAGTTACCGGTGCCGCCGGCCACCTTGTTGAGGACCACCGAGGGCTCTTCACCGGCGTTGGCGACGATCTGGCGCAAGGGTTCTTCCATGGCCCGGCGGGCGATGGTGATGCCGACGTCCTGGTCCTTGTTGGCGCCCTTGAGGTTGCTGAGTTTGCCCAGCGCCCGCACCAGTGCGACACCGCCGCCGGGGACCACGCCTTCCTCGACCGCCGCGCGGGTGGCGTGCAGCGCGTCCTCGACGCGTGCCTTCTTTTCTTTCATTTCCATCTCGGTGGAGGCGCCGACCTTGATCAGTGCCACACCGCCGGCCAGCTTGGCCAGGCGCTCCTGGAGCTTCTCTTTGTCGTAGTCGGAAGTGGTCTCCTCGACCTGGGCGCGGATCTGCTCGCAGCGGCCCTTGATGTCGGCCTCGGAGCCGGCGCCGTCGATGAGGGTGGTCTCTTCCTTGCTGACCTGGACTTTCTTCGCGGTGCCCAGTTCGGCGAGCGTCGCCTTCTCCAGCGACAGGCCGACCTCTTCGGCGATGACGGTGGCGCCGGTGAGGATGGCGATGTCCTGCAGCATGGCCTTGCGGCGGTCACCGAAGCCGGGGGCTTTGACCGCGCAGACTTTGATGATGCCGCGCAGGCTGTTGACCACCAGGGTCGCCAGGGCCTCGCCCTCGACATCCTCGGCCACGATCAGCAGCGGTTTGCCGGACTTGGCGACGGCCTCCAGTACGGGGAGGAGTTCGCGGATGTTGGAGATCTTCTTGTCGTGCAGCAGGATGTAGGGGTCTTCCAGCTCGGCTTTCTGGGTCTCCTGCTTATTGATGAAGTAGGGCGAGAGGTAGCCGCGATCGAACTGCATCCCCTCGACGACATCGAGTTCGTTGTGCAGTGACTTGCCTTCCTCGACGGTGATGACGCCTTCCTTGCCGACCTTCTCCATCGCCTGGGCGATGATCTCGCCGATGGAGTCGTCGGAGTTGGCGGAGATGGTGCCGACCTGGGCGATCTCCTTGTTGTCGGAGCAGGGGCGGGAGATGACCTTGAGTTCGGCCACGGCCGCTTCGACCGCCTGATCGATGCCGCGCTTCAGATCCATGGGGTTCATGCCGGCGGCGACCGCCTTGAGGCCCTCGCGGACCATCGCCTGGGCGAGCACGGTCGCGGTGGTGGTGCCGTCACCGGCCACATCGGAGGTCTTGGAGGCGACCTGCTTGACCATCTGTGCGCCCATGTTCTCGAACTTGTCCTTCAATTCGATCTCCTTGGCCACGGACACGCCGTCCTTGGTCACGGTCGGGGCACCGAAGGATTTCTCCAGCACCACGTTGCGGCCCTTGGGGCCCAGCGTGACCTTGACCGCGTTGGCCAGGATGTTGACGCCGTGCAGAATCTTGGCACGGGCTTCGTCACTGAAATGAATTTCCTTTGCGCTCATTGAACGATCTCCTGAAGTTGGAATGGGCCTGAGTGGAATCGGCCCGAGTAGAATCGGATGGATGGGTCGGGCGGCCGGACGCGCTACTCGATGACGCCCATGATGTCGTCTTCGCGCATCACGACAACTTCTTCGCCCCCGACCTTGACCTCGGTGCCCGAATACTTGCCGAACAGGACCCGGTCCCCGACCTTCAGGTCCAGCGGACGCAGATCCCCATTGTCCAGCCGCTTGCCTTTGCCCACGGCGAGCACTTCGCCCTGAATCGGCTTCTCGGTGGCGGTGTCGGGGATCACGATCCCGCCGGGGGTGGTGCGCTCCTCCGGCCGGCGGCGGACGACGACACGGTCATTCAATGGTCTGATATTCATAGGGTTATACTCAAAAAGTGGTGTGCGGCCCGTATTTTTGCCGCGAGCGACGATACTGTTAGCACTCATCTTACGCGAGTGCTAATAATTTAAGGGAGATTTCGCGGGCGTCAAGTCCTAATCTTAAAACTGCACCCCAACGCCGCCCCCGATCCCGCCGCCGTACCAGCCGCCGCTACCGCCGCCGATGCCGATGGACACCCAGGGTCGCGGGGTCCCCGACCCGTCGCCGTCGCGGACGGTCTCCGGCCAGAGTGTGACCTTGGCGTTGGCCAGCACCGGAAATCGGTAGGGGGCAGTGCCGACCATGCCGTCGCGGATGTCGGTGATCATGCCGGTGGCGGTGACCAGGCGGTCGGGTCGGTAGTCCGCGGGCTCCAGATAGCCGGGGGTGACGACGATGAAGCGGCCGATGGGTTGCTGTCCGACCCGCGGGACACCGCAGCGGTCCAATGGGTAGCCGATGATTTCGAGTTCAGTGCTGTCTTTAAGATTGCGTGTTGTGCCCAGGGCTCCGCCCCAGCGCAGGCGTTCGCCCGTGTGGCCCTGGCTTGCGGCGACCTGGGCCGGGGTCAAACGGGGGTTGCCGGTCGGTCCGACGCAGTCGGTTGTCGCGCAGCCGGTCAGGATCACCGCGCAGAGCAGGGTGCACAGGGCGGCAGCGCCGATAGCATGAGCAGGGTGCGATTTCATGGACACTCCACACTGTGAACAGAACGTCGGGCGCGATCACCACCAGGACGCTGGTCGCTCGCCCCGTCAACGATGGCGTGCCCGTCGCGGCGGCCTGAAGTATGGACCATAAGGCCGATACCAGGGGCTGAACCCGGATCTGAACCAGGGATCGTACCAGGGGCCGTAAAAGGGCGAGAATCCCGGTCCATAGTAGACATCGGCGCTCGGCGGGGGTGCCGCGGGCCAGAGGTAGCGATGTTCGACCCGGACGATGGGGTAGAGATAGGGGTAATCACCCACCGGGCGGGTCTCCGTCCCGGTGATGGGGCCGACCACGGTCAGTTCGCGATCCACACCAACCTCCGCCGGGTCGAGAAAACTCCCGACGCGCGCGATGAATCGGCCCTGGCCCTCGCTCCCGGCGCGCGGTGCGCCGATGGCGTCCAGGGGCCGGGCCAGCACCTCGATCTCGGTGTTGTCCGGGTGATTGCGGACGGCAATGATGGTCCCGCCCCAGCGCACCGGTTGCCCGGTAAAGCGCGCCGGGTCGCGCTGGACCTGGGCCAGGTCCACCGTGACGGCAGGCGCGGTGCGGATGGTCGCGGGAACCTGCGAGGCGCAGCCGCACAGCGTCAGCGCGGCCAGCACGACGGCGGCGCGTGTCGATGATGGGCGACCAAGCGATACCTTGAGGCGCGTGCTGTACATAAGTGAACAATCGTTGTCGTTGTCGTAATCGAGTTGACAAAACGGCCTTGATCATCGCCGCGGCCATCGTACACGCTTGGTCGTTGATCCGCGGCGCGGACCGTACGAATCACTGTTTTCCCATCGGGTCCGCCGCGGTGCGTCCCGGTAAGGGTGCGTCGTCGAGTGGGTGGAAGTCCCACCCTGGTCACCGCTCGCCACTGGCCTGGCAGCGCCTTGCGGCGGGAACCGGCGACAGGCCGTCGATGCGTCGGCACGAGAGGAGACGCGGTGCTAATGGTAACAGGTGGCGCTGACCGTGAAGGCTTAGGTGATTTCCGTGTAGGGGCGAATTCATTCGCCCCCACAACCCAACAGGCTTTCTGCGCCTGTGTAGTCGGGATGCCTATTCACGGAAATCGCCTTAAGCCCTGAAATACCCAAGTTGGAACCGGCCGTCGGTGTCGCCGCACCGGCAGGTAACACCTGTGCGGGCACCTTCAATACTTCGGCGTGAGCGGCGACTTCCGTTTCGGGAATTTACGGAAACCGTGATCCAGATCACAAAGCCCCACTTGCAAAACAGCGGTGAGACGCGGAAAGTACACACCGAAGGGCGATGGACTTCGGCAGGACCGCCAGCCGATGGGCAGCGCCGAGCCACTGGGGGACGCGCGGCAGGGTCCGGGTCGAGCGTTCGGGGTGAGGCGATGTGCCTGGCTGGCTGGCGGGATTCAGTCTGGAACCCTAGTGGCCCGTGGTGGGCAAGCATGTCGCCGGCCCGTGCCAACCTAGAACACGTTAGGCCACGCACGGCAATAGGGGACCACGGCAATAGCGGCAATAGAATAGAGCAATAGGGGAGAGACCACGGTTTATTCTGCCGAAAGCGAAAACCGTGGTCTGTCCCTAATTTCTCTCTCGGCCTCGCGCGCTTGCAGGGCGGCCTGCTGGCCTTGCAGGGCATCCTGCTGGGCTTGCAGGGCATCCTGCTGGGCTTGCAAGGCGGCTTCTTTTGCTTGCCGCTCGGCCGCGCGTGCTGCCCGTTCGTCGTCGAGTTCGCGTTGGATCGAGCGCTGTTGGCGCAGGAAGTCCTGCCGGGCCTGATAGACGTGATAGGCACGTTCTTTATCGGAGAACGCCTTCAGGGTAGTCATGGCTTGCCTCATTTCCGGAGTTGGATTTC
>NZ_CAIZIZ010000166.1 GCF_903933125.1 uncultured Lamprocystis sp.
AAACTAAGTACATCAATATATTCGCTATGAGCGCTTAATTATTTATCTTTCTTTTAAATCAATGCTTTGCAATTATTGGCGCCTACAAATATTTCACTTGAAGTACTTATGATCGATACATATAATCAAAAAAGAGAAGGTATTTTGATACTCATCACAAGTTCTGCTAATGCCACTTATTTTGTTACTGTAAAGCTTGTGTGAGTGCGGATGGCAGGCTCACAGCGATCAGATCATGACGCCCAGAACCGAAGCCTTGACTAACGGGCGGTCCTTAACTCAGGACGCGAGAATGTTTTTTATGCTCATGACGCCCATTCGGTCTCCGACCCCATCCGGCGCAACGAAGCGGGAGTATCTGAATATGCGAGCCCCAACACGCCGCGCCACCGATCTCGCTTTGGGCTACATGAACGAACCCAAGCCCGTAATCCGACGATGCGGCTACTATCAAGCCTCGACCCGCAGCGTGATCGCTACTCCGGCAACCGGCTCGCGCAAGGCTTGTTCGATGCTCGGCACCAGCTCCAGGAGATCCGCCAACCGATTGGTCCGCGCCTAGAGCACGAGGACGGCGATGGTGAACGCCGGCAAGTGCTGCTGAAAGGCCAGGTTGCGATCGACCGTGATGAAGACGTCGAACTGCCGTGCCGCCGCTGCCAACAAGGCACCGTCCTTGAGGCCGGACCAGTGCATCTGCGGGACGGTCTTGACCGCGTGGCCCGGCAGGCTGCGCGCCAGGCGCCGATCGATGCACTCATCCAGCAGCACCTTAAGCGGCGGCGGCAAGGGCCCTCTCCTTCGCTTCTTCAAGGAAGTCGATCACCTGTTCGCGGCGCACGCTGGGGAAACCTTCGAGAAAATCGTTGATCGAGTCACCACCCTCCAGGTAGTCGATCAGCGTGGCGATCGGGACCCGGGTACCCGCGAATACCGGTGTTCCGCCCATCACCTGGGGATCGATTTGGATGACCGTGACGACCATAGGGATTCTCTTGGATGAGGATGGTTGAAGCTCAACACCCGCTCGCGAGCCTGCCCAACAGGGCTCGGGTTCCGATATGGAACAGGCGAAAAAAGAGCGAGTCGGTTTGCATGGACCGGATCTTAGTCCAACCGAGGATCGAGACCTACCCCTTTGCCGAGACGTTGGCGGATTGGGCGACGGGAGATCCGTGAGCGACAGCGAATCTCTGCGGTCTTCTGACAGGGCGCTCAGGCGCCCTTTCCGGGCGTTCTGCAGCGATGGCTGAATGACCGCAACTGGCCGTCAGCCGCCTGTCAACCCTGCGCGTAGGGCCATCCGTAGATTCGCGTACCCGTCGATGGTGGCCGCCGCGGCCAGTGTCATCGACACCTGTCGCAACGCCAGCACCCGCCCTGGACCTACCTGGTCAAGCCGATCACTGACCAGCACCAGGGTTTTGCGCTGACCCCGCTGTCGTAGGCGGAGGTCTGAACGGCTACTCGTCGGCACTTTCCGACGATGCTCTCCGTGGCTCAATCGCTTGAAGGTCGGCTCCACCCGTTACCTTTACACCGCGCCTGCTTTCGTGCCGACGCATCGACGCGACCGTTGCCGTTCGCGCCGCAAGGCTCGATATTGGGATCAAAGCGAGCGATGACCCCGGCGGGAATTCTTCCCGCTAGATTACGCGGCTTTGCTAAGCCGCACTGTCCCCCGGAATTCGCCGGAATTCCGCAACGGAGACAATCATGAAACAACTGGCATTTCTCAAGCGCAGCAATGGCCGGCATTGGGTTGGCGATGGTTTCCCGGTCCAGAGCATCTTTTCCTACAACGACGTCGCCGCGGAACTCTCACCCTTCCTGCTGATGGACTATGCCGGTCCGGCCAACTTCCCCCCGACCCGGCAGAAATTGGGCGTCGGCCAGCATCCGCATCGCGGCTTTGAGACCGTCACCATCGTCTATGCAGGCGGCGTCTCCCATCGCGATTCCGCGGGCGGTGGCGGCACCATCAGCGCCGGCGATGTGCAGTGGATGACGGCGGCCGCAGGGCTGATCCACGAGGAGTTCCACAGCGAGGACTACGCCAAGCGCGGCGGACCGTTCGAGATGGTCCAGCTCTGGGTCAACCTGCCAGCTAGGGACAAGATGTCCGCCCCTGGCTACCAAGGCATCACCGCCGGACAGATTCCGACGGTCGAGTTGCCACGCCGCGCTGGCACGGCCCGGATCATCGCTGGCGTGTATGAGAGCGCAACAGGCCCGGCGCGGACCTTCACCCCGATGAACGTCTGGGATTTGCGTCTGAAGGCCGGCCGCTCGCTGTCGCTCGAGCTGCCCGAGGGCCACACCGCCGCGCTGTTTGTGCTACGCGGTGCGCTGCGCATCGGTTCGCATACCGCCCGCGTCGCGGAACTGGCCGTACTGGATCGCGAGGGAACTGAATTGGCCGTCGAGATCAAAGAAGACGCTGTCGTCCTGCTGCTCTCCGGCGCACCGCTCCACGAGCCGATCATCGGCCACGGCCCCTTCGTCATGAATACCCGCGAGGAAATCATGCAGGCGATACACGATTTCAACAGCGGCCAATTCGGGCAGATCGCCCATTAACGCCGCATCCACCCAGGGGGAGCTCCCCACCCACGGCAACAACCAGAAGCCCGCAAAGGAGAAACGCCATGCGCAAGCCCTACATCAAGCTTGACAAGAATAACGCGGCCGTCCTGCTGATCGACCATCAGGCCGGCCTCCTGTCCTTGGTACGCGATATCGACCCGGACAAGTTCCGCAACAATGTCCTGGCCCTGGCCGCCTTGGCCAAGTATTTCAAGCTGCCGACGATCCTGACCACCAGCTTCGAGAACGGCCCCAACGGCCCCTTGATGACTGAATTGAAAGAGACGTTTCCCGACGCACCCTACATCGCCCGGCCCGGCCAGATCAACGCCTGGGACAACACGGATTTCGTCAAAGCGGTAACAGCCACCGGCAAAAAGCAGTTGATCATCGCCGGCATCGTCACCGAGGTCTGCGTCGCCTTTCCGGCCCTCTCGGCACTGGAAGAAGGTTACGACGTCTTCGTCGTCACCGATGCCTCGGGAACCTTCAACGACATCACGCGCCACGCGGCCTGGGATCGCATGTCGGCTGCCGGCGCGCAGCTGATGACCTGGTTCGGCACCGCCTGCGAACTGCATCGCGATTGGCGCAACGACATCGAGGGCCTGGGGACGCTATTTGCCAACCACATCCCTGATTACCGCAGCCTGATCAATAGCTACACCGCCTTGCAGAACAGCAAATAACCGCCGGTGATTCGTGTTGGATGGGCAGCGCGCGGCGACTGCCCGTCAATCGGGGAGCGGTCCGAAGAAGAGCCGCCGCACCGTCTCGTTGCCGATCACGCGCACCAGTTCTCGCATGGTGCAGTACATGACAATGAGGATGAACAGGAGGATCTGGATGGCCCAGAAGTGCGGCCAAACCATTTCGGCCAGCAGCTTCTCATTGCCCGCCACGACCCCGCCGGCCTGTCGGGAGAACTCCACGAGCCGCTCCAGGTAATGGATCAGCGCGGCCATCAGCAGATACAGCAAGGTTTTCCAGGCCACATTGTAGATCAGTGGTTTGTGAGGATAGCGATTGATGATGGGCAGCAGGTCGGCGAGCAGGACCGCCTTGCCGAGGATCAGGGCCGCGACGGCGATCGACATGGAGGTCGTGACCGGGATTCCGGTCCCCTTGAGCATCAAAACGTGGATTAGCGCCACGAGGTGCAAGGCGATGAAAAAGAAGAGTGTCGGCGGGAGTATCGCCAGGAACTCCTCTTTGATCTTGGCGGAAAGCAAGCTCATGATGGTGCGGTCATGGGTAAGTTGAGTTTGGGGTTCGGGGCGCAGTGGAACGGAAAACCGGGTTGCGCCGATCCGTCGGCATCATATAGCGCCTGGCCCCAGTCTACGCAGCCCTGAAGCTGCGATTTTCGTCGCGGCCGTGCGGGTGACCTCGGGTGGCCTTGTCGAAGAAATTGTCGGCCGTGTAACGCCCGAACACCTGCGCGCCGACGTCGCTTGACAAGGCACACCCCGTCGACGCTGCAACCCCTCCCGAGGTGTTCAGCCGCTGGGCGAAGGCGGTGCTCATCAGCGTGTCGCCACCGGTGGGCCGTCGTGTGGCGATTTAGAAACTGACTATCAAGTGCTTCCCGCTTTGAACGCCAGTTTCGGCCAACAAGCGGGAAGTCGACGATCGCCAGTTTCTCCGTGCCGCGCGCTGGTGGTGCCACGCGGGGCGCGCCGAGCACGCCGCGCGGCCATCACCGCGGAGGTCGGCGGCCGGTGCGACCGGGACGGGGGTCCCCCTGAATAGCATACCGTGGTACATACCGGCGTATTACATGGTGTGTTGATGCGCCGACAACAGCACCGCGGGCGCTGTTGGCACCGGTGATAATCCCCCCTTATCCCGTCCAGCCGGGAAAACCGGCCCGTCCGACCGGAATTTTGGTACACCCTCTGCCGGCCGGGCTACCCCGCGGACCGTCCGGCAACGGGGGCAACCCCCCGGGGCGGTAGGCGCCGGACCGCCGCCCCAAGCGCCGACTCATCGCTCCGCAGTTATCGCCCTTCGCCGAGCGTGGCCCCCTGGTCCGGGTCTGATCAGGATACGTGCAAGAATTAGTAATTTCTCCACAAGTTTTTGAAATACAAGTAGTCATACTATAGTGCTGGTGCGGCATCCGTCTACACCTGGGCGGCCAGTTGGTCAGCGATCCGGCGATAGAGGGCGCGGGCGGCCGTGGTCACGCGGGCGCTCGGGGTGGTCCATGGTGCCCGGTCCGACTCGGTGAAGCGGTCGGCCGCGACCGACTCCCCCAGGCGACGCAGCACCCGCTCGCGGGGCAGTTGGGCGATGTACGCCTCGGCCTTGGGTCGGTGCGGATGCTTGGTCAGAGTCTGTTCATAAAGTTCAGGTTGGATTACACAGTTTTCTGAGCATCAGACGGATGGAGGCGAGTTTCAGAAAAGCGAGCGCGGTCGCGGCCAGATTTTCGAAGTCCTTGGCGAGGCGCCGGCAACGACCGAGCCAACCGAGTGTACGTTCGACAATCCAGCGTTTTGGCAGTAAGACAAAGCCTTTTTCCTGATCGGGTCGCTTGACGATTTCGATGACGAGTTCCGGCAACAGTTCGGCAACCGCTTGTTTAAAAAGTGGTCCCTGATAGCCGCCATCGGCGAAGAGCTTCTTCAGGCAGGGCCAGCGTCCCAACAGCGTTGCCAGCAACAAGGCACCGCCATTGCGATCCTGGATGTCGGCCGGATGCACGAAGCCCTGCAAGAGCAGGCCAAGCATATCGACCAGAATGTGTCGTTTCTTCCCCTTGATCTGCTTGCCGGCGTCATAACCGACGGGATCAATGTGAGGCCCCCCTTTTTCAGTGCTTTTCACGCTCTGACTGTCGATGATGCAGGCACTTGGGCAGGGCGTTCGACCTGCCAGCACTCGACACTGTTGATACAGGGCATCATGGATGTGTTCCAGTGTTCGGTCAGACATCCATAAATTGAGGTAGCAGAAGACCGTCGTAGTGGGCGGAAGATCTGTTGGGAGGGCTCGCCACTGGCAACCCGTGGAAAGCACATACATGATTCCATTGATGATTTCTCGAACATTCACGCTGCGAGGCCGACCGCCATGCTTGGCGGGCGGGATCATTGGCTCAATGAGCGCCCATTCCCCATCGGTTAAGTCGCTGGGGTAACGCAGGTGACTGCGGTCGTAACGTTTACGGTTTTCGGTTGTCCACATGGCTGGCCCCTCCCATGGACCACTCTGTTAGACTCCAAATTACTATTTTAATTCAAGAAAGTTTTTGAACAGACTCTCATGACGGCGAGCGGTACGCGTACAACGAGCACGACCGCGGGCATGGACAGTCGCAGGAGCACCGGCGCGGTTCCTGGTTCTCGAATTTCCTGGGGGGCGACGACTAGCCGTAGCGAGGGCAAATCGCCGCCACCGGCGCGGCGTTGCCCCGTCTACGCTCCACCGACAAGGCCAACTCAGGCACGCTTCACAGGCCAACGACAGCGGAGACTGCGACATGGATCGAGTGTCCACCGACCGACCACAGCGACCCCTGGTGCGAGCCGAAGGCCCCGCGCCGACGGCCGCAGAAACCGGCCGCCTGCTGCGGCTTGCCACCTATGCTTCGGTGACCACCGCGGTTTTGCTCATCTTGGCCAAACTGGTGGCCTGGCTCATGACCGGCTAGGTCAGCGTGCTCGCCTCCCTGGTGGACTCCACCATGGACGCGGGGGCCTCGCTTTTGAATTTGTTCGCGGTGCGCTGGTCGCTGATGCCTGCGGACCAGAAGCACCGCTTCGGCCACGGCAAGGCCCGGGCCCTGGCCGCCCTGGGGCAATCGACCTTTATCGCCGGTTCGGCCGGATTCCTGGGACTCCAGGCGGTCGAGCGCCTGCTCAATCTGCGTCCGCTGGGGGACCTCGGGGTTGGGCTCGCGGTCATCGCGGTCGCCGTCGTCGCCTTGGCGCTGCTCACCTTCCAGCGCCATGTGATCCGCAAGACTGGATCGCCCGCGATCCGCGCGGACGCGCTCCACTACGCCACCGACTTAGCCACTAACCTGGCAACCCTGACGGCGCTGATCCTGTCCTGGGTCGGCTGGCCTGGATTCGACGCCCTGTTCGGATTGGGGATCGGGGCCTAGACACATCGCCGACCTGGCACGCGCGGTCTCCGGGGTGAAGGGTGTGCATGGGCTGCGCACCCGCCATTCCGGCCAGTTGCTGTTCGTCCAACTGCACCTGGAGTTGGAGGACCAGATGCCTCTGATGACTGCCCACCGCATCGCGCTCGACGCGGAGGCCGCCAACCGCGCCACATACCCGCACTGCGACATCACCGTCCACCAAGCCCCGGCGAGTTTGGGCGCCGAAACTCAGGATATCGTCGACGATGAGGATCTGAATCCGGCCCTGGGCGGGGCAGGGCGCGTCGCGAGCGGATGGTGAGGGATGCCCGAAGCCCGGGTCCCTGTGTTCCGGCTCAGTTAGACGAAGATGCCGCACATGGGTCGCTCGGGTTGAACTGGATTCCCAGTAACCACCGTTGACTTTCCCCAGCCCCACGCTCCCCCCACTATTCGCCGACTAAGCAGCGACACACTCACAGACCAGGGAGGCTGCACGCCGATGGAAGACCTGCTCCAGGGAATCGATGTCTGGGTGATCGGTCACCCCGGCTGGACCTATGTCACCGTGTTCCTGATCGTCATGGGGGAATCCATGGCGGTCATCGGGGTGGGGTGGTACCGGGGGTGATGCCACTGATCGGGACCGGCGCCCTGGTCGCCACCGGCGCCATCTCCTTCTGGCCGGCCTTCGCCGCCGCGACCGCAGGCGGCATCGTCGGCGACGGCCTGAGCTATGCGGTGGGTCGGCACTACCATCAGCACATCCGCGACCTCTGGCCCTTCTCCCGCTACCCGAGCCAGCTCGAACGGGGCGTGGAATTCTTCGACCGGTATGGCGGCTGGAGCGTCACTATCGGCCGCTTCGCCAGGCCCAGCCGGGCCGTCGGTCGCCGGGATGATGCAAATGCCCCCGCGGCGTTTTTATGCGGCCAACGTCGCCTCGGCGGTCGCCCAGACCCTGGTTTTCTTTCTTCCGGGCATGGTCCTCGGGGCCTCGCTGAAGCTGGCCGCGGAGGCCGCGTGGTGGCTGATCATCCTCGGGGTGCTCCTGTTCGGTGCACTGACGCTCGCCTTCTGGCTCGCCCATCGGGTCTATCGTTTGCTTGCCCCACACGCCAGCGCCTGGTTCCAGGGATTGCTGCGCTGGTCCAACCTGTACCCGACCATCGCCCGCCTCGCCCACGTCCTGGCCAACCCCGAGCACCCCGACGCGCGCGCCCTAACCGGACTGGCTTTCCTGCTGATGCTGAGCGCCTTACTGGTCGGAGCGATCACCGGCCTCACCCTGTTCGGCTCACCCGAACTGGCGCTCGATCGCGCCGCGCTGGACTTGGGGCAGAGTCTGCGCGAGCCATCGGTTGATGGTCCGGCTTGCCGCCCTGGGGATGTCCGCTATCGTCCTGCCCATAATGCTCCTGGTCTGTTGGGGATGGTGTGGGTTGCGGCCCTGGGACTCGCATTCCATCGTCATGCCCGCTTGCGTCTCCGTGCGGAGGTGCTCGCCGGAGTCGCCGCGGTCGGGTTGCTTATCGGGCTTGGCCTGCATGGCTGGATCGCCGCCGACCGGGATCTGGTCCGCCTGACACCGGCGGAGCGCACCGCCTGGCACGACGGCGCCTGGGCCCGCCTTCCGCACCACCGGGAGGATCTGAGCCAGCACAATCGGCACCCCTTGACCATCCAATATGCGGGCGACCCCGCCGCCCTCGCCGCGACCCTCGCCACCGCCGGTTGGGGCCCGCGCTGGTGCTCGATTGGGCGAACGCGATGCGGCTCCTGTCACCGTCATTGCCACTCGCGGGACTGCCGGTGATCCGGTCCACGACGGCCGCTACGAGGCCCTCATCCTGACGAGGCCCACGGGGCCTGACAAACGCGAAGTGCTGCGCCTTTGGCCCTCGCGGTTCCGGCTGGACGACGGCGCCCCACTGTAGGTCGGCAATGTCAGCCGCCAACACAAGGCTGTCCTGTCTGATCTGGTCGTCTTCCCAGCCACGATCGCGCAGATCCCGCAAGAACTCGCGGCGGGGCCTCCTGGACTCGCGACCAGCACCGTGCCGGGCGCCGAAGTCGTCTTAATCGAGGCGGGCGCTTTGTTTAAGTGACTCAGAGCCCGAGAGGTTCATCTGCCGCGGGGCGGGCATGCGCTACCAATGCAACGCCTAACGTCTGCGCTGATCGGATCGACGTAGAGCTTCGCGTGGCCGCGGTCCGGGCGGACCTGCGCTTCCCAGTGCGGGTCGTCGTACTCGAGTTCCGTGATCACCCCGAGGTTGCGCCCCTCGATCGAGCGCGCAATCTGCGAAGCGGTCCTCCCGTTGGACGGCGGCAGCGTGTCCGAGGCATCTTCCGGGCTCGAACTGCGTTCCTCGCCGGTCTGCGGATCCACGTCGATCTCCCGGCAACCCTGACCGCCGGCCTTGCATGCCAGGATTTCCCAAGATCCACTGCTGAAATCCGCGCTGTATACCACCTCGCCCGCGCGCTGCTCAATCCCTTGCAGGATCTCGGACAGCGGCTTGCTCCCAGCCAGCGGCCGACTGCTGGCCGCTACCGGGGCAATCACGGCGAAGGCCAGGGTCAAGCCGAACATACAGTGCATCGAACGCTGCATTTTCATGGACATCTCCTCAGATCTTCAGGCGTTCATTGTTGACGCGCCGGAAATGGCGTTGGATAGGGGCTCTGATAGCCATCGAGTCGACCCCGCCCGCGGGCGAGCAGCTCACGGAGGGATTCACCGGGCCGGATCCTGTCAGGATGAGTCGACCATGCAACTATTAAGGCGGAGTCGACCTGCATTATAGCAAGTAGGTTGTGCTCTGGCTCCCGCGCCGGAGCAAGCGAGATCGCGGTACGGCGAAGGCCAGTGGCCCGGCTGCGCCCTCGCAGATCCCGACGTGCCGATTGCAGCACCGGGCTCGTCGGTGTTACGCGCTTGGCACTCACCAGTGTACGCGCGGCGTTGATGCGGGGGTGGGCGACTCCGCATCCCATCCGGCAGCGCCCCTGGCCAAGGCGCCCGAGCGCGTGCTCGCATGGGATCCATTCGTATCCATCGACGGGGACAAACGCCCCTGAGCGCCTTCCTGACTAAACGCTGACGGTTCCATATCGGCTTCCGTCAGGCATCGTCCGTTAGGCTAGTCCGGGTCGCACCGGGTTACGACCGTTGCGAACTCAACCGCCTTGCCGTCTCCAGCCGGAGGGCCGATCCGACCCTGGCGTTGTCGAGGTCTCGATGAATCGCTCCATCGTTCGCAAAGAAGCTGTTCCGTTCCTCAGCATCTTCCTGTTCCGGCAGCGGCGATGAACAGAAAGAAGGTCCTCTACATCGTCGGGGCCAATCTGGCCCTGCTGCTGATCCTGTCTGTCTTGTTACCCCAGCACATGGTCCAACCCGGCCGAGTCATGGAGGCCCACCGCGCCCTGGAGACCGACTGCTTCGCCTGCCATACGCCGTTCCTCGGCAGCCGGTCCGAGCGTTGTATCCAGTGCCACAAACCGGAGCAGATTGGGCTCGTCACGACCAAGGGAATGCCCATCGGCAACGAGGATAAACTGGTCCCCTTCCATCAAGGCCTGATCGAAAAGGATTGCGTAGCCTGCCATAGCGACCACAAGGGTGTGCAAGCCTTCTACCCCATCGCGCGCTTCTCCCACGACCTGTTGCAGGTCGGGATGACGGAGCGCTGCGGGGACTGTCACCGCCGCCCCGCGGACGACCTGCACCGCCAGGTCGCCGGCAACTGCGGTCAATGCCATACCCAAGAGGCATGGACCCCCGCAACCTTTAGCCACGACCTCATCGAGCCCGAACTGCGCAAGCGCTGCGTCGCTTGCCACCGCGGCCCCGCAGACGCGCTGCACCGCCAGGTCGACGAGCAGTGCGGTCAATGCCATACCGAGAAAGCATGGACCCCGGCCACCTTCGACCACGACCGGTTGGAGCTGCGGGTGCGCGGACGCTGCGTCGCCTGCCACCGCGGCCCCGACGACAAGCTGCACCGCCAGGTCGGCGACCAGTGTGGTCAATGTCATACCAAGAAGGCGTGGACCCCGGCGACCTTCAGCCACGACCAGGTGGAGCCGCGGCTGCGCGGACGCTGTGTCGCCTGCCACCGCGGCCCCGACGACAAGCTGCACCGCCAGGTCGGCGACCAGTGTGGTCAATGTCATACCAAGAAGGCGTGGACCCCGGCGACCTTCAACCACGACAGTTTGGCGCCACGGCTGCGTGGACGCTGCGAAAGCTGCCACGCCCGTCCCGGCGACACGCTGCACCGTGAGGTCGGCGGCAATTGCGGTCAATGCCATACCAAGAAGGCCTGGACCCCCGCCGCCTTTAACCATAATCGGTTCTTCCACCTGGACGGAAACCACCGGACGACCTGCACGACCTGTCACCGTGACAACGACTACAGCCACTACACCTGCTACGGTTGCCATGCGCACTTCCCCTCCGCAATCCGTGCGGTGCACCGGGAAGAAGGAATCGCGCAATACGAAAATTGCGTGAAATGCCATCGCAGCGGCTCGGCGGAAGAAGGAGAGCGGGACGACGATGAACGAGGTCACCGCTCCGGGCGCAGCGGGGAGGGACGCCACGGCGACGGCGGGGGTGAGGAACACGAGGGCGACGACGACTGACGCGGCCCCGCGCGGCCGGCTCACCACACCCGCGAAGCACCTGATCGTTTGCTAGCAAGGCTGCACAGGCTCCGTTAAACCACGCTGCGTTAGGTTGCACCCAAGGTCGCGAGTGGTCGCGACCGGCCGTCGTCAATGTAGATACAGAGGAGCGGGACCGATGAACACAGACCTGATCGACCATAGCAGCAATCGCAACCCCTTATCAGCGAAGACCGCTGTCATTTTCCGAAGTCGGCGGCACCAGTTTGCTGGGCTCGACGGCCATTGTGCAGGGGACTTTGGACACGCGTTGCTCCGAAGTCGCCTGCACCATCAGGCTTTTTGCTCTGAAGTCCCCTGCACCAAGATTCGGATTTATCATAGGGTCAGAAATATCATTGATCACCAACTCGACTTTGGCCATTTCAGGCCGTCGAGGCCAGTTGATCCAGCAAGCGTTCCCAGTCCCGCTGGGAAATAACGAGGGCGTCCGGGTCTGCGGTTGAGTTGACGAAATTCGCCGCCGCCCAACTGGTGCG
>NZ_CAIZIZ010000167.1 GCF_903933125.1 uncultured Lamprocystis sp.
ACTTCGCAGACCGACTACTCTGCCATTGATCCTGCCAGAAGCCCGCCGCGGTGTCTACCCCCTTGTGCGAACATTAACTTTCGTTAACCACCGCCAGCCCGCGCCGTGACTGCGGTCGCGCGGTCATGCTTCAGGGCTGGGAAAGGTGAGGGTTAATCTCGATGCGATACTTTAACTGATCTCGTCAGCATACTGATACTGTTGCCTTGACTTTTTGAGAAGTTACGTGCTACGGTAAGTTCAGGTGAAAGCCCCAAGGAGACATCAATGTCGGCGAATTCGATTCGATTAGAACCCTGTCTTCGCGCGACCATCCTGGGTCTGTCGTGTCTTGTCTCGTCCGTCGGCGCCAGAGCCGATTGGTCGCTCTACCAAGACGCACTGACTCCGGGTTGGCAGAACTGGTCGTGGAATGCGAGCATCGATTTTAATCAGTCGGCGATCAAGTATGAAGGTCAGCGCGCCATTGCGGTCGATCTCGCGCCTTGGGGCGCCCTGTCGCTTTTTCACGCGGAATTCGGCGCCGGGCCCTGGGAGTCGTTTTCCTTCCGGATACACGGAGGCATAACGGGCGGTCAATCGCTGAAAATCTTTGTCCACCGCGAAGGAGGTCAGGGGGCCGAGGTTGCGTTAAGCGACCCCCGATATATCGAGGGCGGCACGATCGCAGCAGGTCAATGGCGATCGGTCGTGATCCCGCTCGATAACCTTGGGGCAGACAATCGGGGCGTGACCCGATTTAGTCTACAGACAGCCACCGCTGACGACCCCGCCATTTTTTTCGTGGATGATGTGCGGTTGGTGACTGCCGCTGCCCCGCGGCCATTCGCGCTTGATGTGGATGCCCGTCAGATTGTCGGGGCAGTTCCGCCCGAACTTATTGGTAGCAACGCCGCCTGGTGGAACGTCAGCATTGCCCAGGACGCGGACGCGATCACGAAGCTGCGCGCCGCGGGACTTGCGCTTCTGCGCTTTCCGGGAGGCAGCGACGCTGACCGCTATCACTGGCAGGAGTACGAGCCGGGAAACACAGGCAATGCATGGTCTACCAACACCAGCGAATTCCTTGATGTCTTGGCGAAGACTTCGAGCGGCGGCATGATAACCGTCAATTTCGGGACCGGCACCGCCCTTGAGGCGGCCGACTGGGTACGCTACACAAACCTGACCCGCACTGGCAACGTGCGCTATTGGGAGGTGGGCAACGAAATCTACGGTACCTGGGAGCAGTCTTGGACCCATGACCCGGTTGCTTATGTCGAAGGCGACGCCAGCCATGATGGCTTCAACGCGTTCTGCGCGGCTATGAAGGCGGTAGACCCCAGCATTCTAGTGGGCGCCGTCGGTACGGCCCCATTTCAGGCGGAACACGCCAGTTGGTTGCCCGCCGTGCTGACTCATACAAACGATTGCCTGGATTTTCTGTCCATCCATTATTACCGCTGGGGCCAGAACGATACGGATCCCTACGCGCTGCTGAAGGATCCCCCGGCGAGTTGGCCGGCGCAGGGTGCGGGGCTGCGAGAGATGTTGGCGACCTATGGCCGCGGCCGCACCATCCGACTCTTTGTGACAGAACACAACTCCTATTACGGTAGTACCGACGCGCCACCGGCGCCGTTGGCTGCCCAGACGGTGAACATGCTGTATCTGGCCGACACCTTGGGCCAGTTGGCGATCCAAGGTGTTCCTGTCGCCAACCATTGGAACGTTCGCAGTGAGGGGTTGGGTGCCGTCGAATATTGGGGTATGTTGCTGGCGAGCGCGGGGAATCGGCGCCAACCCAGTTATTACGCCTTCCCCATTTGGAGGCAGGCGGGCGATCAGCGCGTTCAAGCCTCAACTAACCTAGACCCGGGAACCGAGATGACGGTCTACGGGACACGCCACAGCAGGACCGGAGACCTGACTCTGATCGTAGTGAACAAGGCGCAGGCACGTACTGGGATGATCTCCTTGACGAATTTCGACGCTTCCGGGAGTATCGCTACGGTGCAGGCCAGCGGCAACGACCTGAACGACCCGATGGTGCTATACAATGGACTGGCCGACGCATCAATCCCGGTTGATCTGGCGGAGGTTCAGCCGATCATTGGGACCATTTCCGGCCCGAGTTTTCAATATAGCTTTCCGGCCTATTCGGTTACAGCACTGACCATTTTCGCCGTTTCCACACCGAGCTTATGTTGGCAATGCCTACCGGGCCGCGGGGGTTGGCGAGCGACGTTGCATTGACTTGAGATGTTTGACCTGATTGGGCGAGCACCTTCGGCAGGATGGTTCGTAACCGCTGAGGCGACAAGGGACGATTGATCTGGGCCGCAAGTTGGGGTGACGAAGCCACCCCAATCTTCATGAAAAATATATACATTCAAAATACAGCGCACTGCCTGAATGAAAATAGCCGGAACTATAGGTAATATCCAAACCATCGCCGAAGGCCACGGTATTCGGGAACTTCATGTTCTCAAGCAGAGTTAAGGTGAAGGAAATTGGAAGAAAAAAAAAGGAAGGCATTGCGATGGTAGAACTGGGTTCGGGGCATGTTGCCAAAACCGAACTTCATTGGTGTGAGGCTCATGGCATAGGTAAGGTAAAACTAAAGGTGAAGAAATGGCTATAAAGTTTGTCGTCTGTCTCGAAAGACAGACCTTGGAGAGTTTTCCAACGACGATGTTACGTTAGGTCGTCTTTATGAGCTTGTAGAAGAAGATGCTGGCAATGGCATGGTCCGGATTATTGACGAGTCTGGCGAAGATTATCTTTATCCATCGTCGTGGTTTGAGCCGCTAGCCTTACGCGATTCGATCGCCCTTCGCCTTCATGATGCGCTAACAAAGGTTGCTGCTTGAGGATCGCGGGAAACCGAGTCAGATCGTACCTTCGTGTAGGGGCGGGTTTGAAACCCGCCCCTACTTCCGGTTATCACGTCCGAAGGCTATAACCCACATGGCGACGGCGATGATGTGCGGCGTTCCCGTGGTTACCGCCGGATTGGTGGTGAGTGACGCGCAGGCCCCGCGGGAGACCAGACTGCGCCCCCCCTCAGCGCCCTACCCCAAGCCACAGGCTGACCGCGGCCACCGCGAGAGTGCACAGGGTTACGGGAACCCCGATCCGGGCATGGCGCCGCCAATCGATCGGGATGCCGTGCCGCTGCGCTGCCTGGACCACGATGATGTTGGCGATGCTGCCGACAATCAACAGATTGCCGGCCAGGGTGCTGGAGAGCGCCAGCAGGGTGCCGCCCAGCGGGTGGGTGGCGGTCGGCAGCAGCAGCATGACGGCCGGGACATTGGAGACCAGATTGCTCAGCAGAAAGCTGGCGGCGAACAGCGGCGCCGGGTCCCGCAGGTCGATGCCGACGGCGGCGAGTTCAGTCACTGCCTGTGCCGGGAGACCGGTCGCCTGGAGCGCGTGGTTGACGACGAACAACCCCATGAAGAGCACCAGAAGTTCCCAGTCGACCAGCCCGAGCATTCGCCGGGAGTGCAGCCGCCGGCTGGTCAGCAGGAATCCGGCCCCGACCAGGGCCAGCAGGTCGCGCGGCCAGGGTACGAACAGGAAGGCGGCGAGCAGCAGCGCGGCGACCGCGAGCCCTTTGGCACTCTGCCAACGGTCGAGCCGTCGGCCGGGCTCGGCCTGCGGTTCCGACGCGGCAACGGCCCTGGGCAGTCCATCGGGCAATGCCCAGCGCCCGCGGGTGAGGACCAGAATCAGGCCCCAGGTCACGGCCAGTCCCAAGCCGGTCGGCAAGGCGGCCTGGGCGAGATAGTCGGCGAACGACAGGTGTAGTGTTTCGCCGATCAGCATGTTCTGGGGGTTGCCGATCAGGGTCGCCGCGGAGCCGATGTTGGCGGCACAGGCGAGCACCAGCAAAAAGGGCACCGGGTCCAGCCGCCGCGCGAGACAGAGTTCAGCCAATACCGGGGCCATGGCGAGGCACACGATGTCGTTGCTGAAGATCGCCGAGAGTCCTCCTGCCACGGCGATCAGTGCGCCCAGAAGCAGCGGCGGCTGCACCGGCAAGGCGCCCAGGCGTCGTGTCGCCCAGTCGTAGAAGCCGCCCAGCCGCAGTTGGGCGGACACCACCATGAATGAGAACAAAAGCGCCAGCGTCGGCGTATGGATCGCCGCGCGGGCGGCATCTTCCGTCACCGCCCCGCTCGCTACCAGGACGATGGCCCCGAGCAGTGCGACTCCGGTCCGATCGAGTTTCAGGAACGGCAGTCCGCCCAGGATCATCCCGAGATAGACCAGCAGGAACACGCTGAGGATAAGTGGGGTCATGGCGGGGCGGTTGGCAATGTGGAAGCACGGAGTTTACTCCCGCACTTGGCGCACCGGACCCGCGGCGTTGACGAAAATGCCCGGAAAGAAAACTGCGATCAGAGAAAAAACGATCTGTCAAGTGCCTTCGCTTTGGCGAATCAGGACCATCGACTACAAGCACGCAAGGGATTGCCCCGATTCCGGAGTCGGCTGTGCGAGCCCGCCGGACGCGTAAGACCATGATGAGAATATGGTTGATATTCGGATGGTTACGTATG
Source organism: uncultured Lamprocystis sp. (assembly GCF_903933125.1). Taxonomy (GTDB): domain Bacteria; phylum Pseudomonadota; class Gammaproteobacteria; order Chromatiales; family Chromatiaceae; genus Thiodictyon. Next base: position 4,551 of record NZ_CAIZIZ010000167.1, read on the forward strand.
CTACGGGAAATCAGCGGACCGAAACGGGGGCTCCTGCTGTTTTCAATGCTTACCATTAACGAAAAAGGCAATTTTTGTGTTGATAAAACATTACCATCACGCGTCATTCAGTTACCGACTTGGCTGACGATCCCAGCGCCCGGTTATCAGGCCCGTCCCGCGGGTCGGCGCAGGTGACGTAGCGTCCGGCGGTTCACCGCGATCGGGGTAATGCCTAAGACTCTATGGAACCCATTCTGATCGAACCCATCCTCACCGCTGTCGGCTTCATGACCATCCTGGGTCTGACCCTGGCGGGTATCCTGGTCGTTGCCAACAAACGACTCTACGTCTTTGAAGATCCTCGCATCGATCAAGTGGAGGACTTGCTGCCCAGGGCCAACTGCGGCGCTTGCGGCAGCGCGGGTTGCCGGCAGTTTGCCGAGTCCGTGATCCGCGGCGATGCCGCCCCGGGTGCCTGCACGGTCAACGCCGGGTCCATGAATCAGCTCATCGCTGACTTTCTGGGTGTCGCCGTGGGTTTTGCCGAGCGTCAGGTGGCGCGACTCGCCTGCGCCGGCGGCCGCCATGTGGCCTACACCAAGGCGTCTTATCGCGGCGTCAAGTCCTGCCGGGGCGCCGCCCTGGTCTCGGGCGGCGGCAAAGGCTGCTCCTGGGGATGTCTGGGGTTCGGCGACTGCATGACGGTCTGTGATTTCGGCGCAATCACACTCGACAGCTTCAGTCTGCCGATTGTGGATACGCAGAAATGCACGGCCTGCGGCGACTGTGTGGAGGTCTGCCCCAAGAATCTGTTGAGTCTGCACCCGGTCAGCCATCGCCTCTGGGTCGCCTGTCTCAGTCACGGCATCGGCGATGAGGCCGAGGCGGACTGCGACGTGGTATGCACCGCTTGTGGCCGCTGTGCTCAGGATTCGCCCGAGGGCCTGATCGAGGTCAAGGGCAACCTGGCGGTGATCGACTATTCAAAGAACGCCCTCGCGTCCCATGTGGCGATCGAACGCTGCCCGACGGGAGCGATCGTCTGGCTTGAAGCGGACGGCTCCAAGCTCAAGGGGCGTGACGCAAAGAAAGTCATCCGTAAAGCCGCTTTGCCGACGGCTTGAGCGGACACGGACCCCGTTGATGTTCCCGGCGTCATCCTGCTGGTGTGCGTGGATGCGGGGTGAATGCGCGACAGTTGATGGATCGGATCGGACTGCCGATCACGCGCCCCCTGCGGGTGCGCCTTTCGAGGAAGCGGTAGGCGTCTGCTCCGACGTTGCCCGTATCTCCCCAACTTGCTCAATTCGGATGGTTGCGACGCCGTTGACAACGCAGGCGCGGCGCTTGCGGCCGGTCGACCTGCGACCGCGACAGAGATCGCTCGGCGCACTTGGCGCCCTGACTTTTTTATCAGTTGAAGGCCGGCAATCGATCGCCGACAGCCCACCACACGAGAAGCCCCATGTCCGCTAAGAAAGACGACAAACAGTTCAAATACCCCGGTATTCGTATGGCGATGGACGGCAACACGGCCGTGATCATGTGCGAGCGGGAGGCGTCGGACGCCGCGGGGGCCTATCCGATCACGCCATCAACACAGATGGGTGAATACTGGGCCGAGGAGGTGGCTGCTGGCCACATCAATATTTCCGGCAATCCGCTGATCTTCGTCGAACCTGAATCCGAGCACGCCGCCGCCGCGGTGACCGCCGGCATGTCGATGACCGGTCTGCGGGCGGTGAACTTCTCCTCCGCCCAGGGCGTGGCTTTTATGCACGAGTCGCTCTATGGTGCGGTCGGCAAGCGCTTGCCCTATGTGCTCAATATCGGTGCCCGCGCCATCACCAAGGCGTCACTGAACGTCCACTGCGGCCACGATGATTACCACTGTATCGACGATACCGGCTTCTTTCAGGTCTTCGGCAAGAGCGCCCAGGAGGCCGCGGACCTGAGCGTGATCGCGCGCAAGGTTGCGGAACTCTCGCTCACCCCCGCCGCGGTCGGCCAGGATGGCTTTCTGACCACGCATCTGATCGAGCCGCTGCGTGTCCCGGAGCGTGAACTGATCGCCGAATACCTGGGTCGTCCGGACGACATTATTCCTTGTCCCACGCCGGCACAGAAGATGATCTACGGAGAAACCCGGCGGCGCGTCCCCATGCTGTGGGACGTGGACAATCCGGCGCTGTCCGGTCCGGTGCAGAACCAGGATGCTTATATGCAGGCGGTGGCCGGCCAGCGGCCCTATTTCTTCGATCACATCGAGGGGATCGCCGATCGGGCGATGGACGAGTTCTACAACCTCACCGGTCGGCGCTACCGGCGGGCCAGCGGCTATTCCATCGATGACGCCGAGTATCTGATCCTGGGCCAGGGCAGTATGGTGACCCAGGCCGAGGCGGTTGTGGACTATCTGCGCGACACCCGCAAGCTCAAGGTCGGCGTGGTGAATCTCACCATGTGGCGCCCCTTCCCGGGTGACCTGATTTCCCGTCTGCTCCAGGGCAAGCGCGGGGTGGCGGTGCTCGAACGGACCGATCAGCCGTTGGCTGAAGATTTGCCGATCATGCGCGAGGTGCGCGCGGCACTTGCCAAATGCCTTGAAAATGCCGCCGTGGGCAAGGGCGAAGCGCTCCCCTATCCGGAATATCCCACCTACAAGCAGGGCGATATGCCCAGGCTCTATTCCGGCTGCTACGGACTGGGGTCGCGCGATCTGCAGCCGGAGGGCCTGATCGCCGCGGTGGAGAACATGCTGCCTGGCGGCAAGCGTCGTAGCTTCTATTATCTGTCGGTCGATTTCGTGCGCGAGGCGGCCGATCCCAAGGATGAAATCCGTATCCATCGGCTGACCGATGCCTATCCCGGTATTGGGGATCTGGCGCTGCGCGGCAGCGAGAATCCCAATCTATTGCCCAAGGGCGCGATCACGGTGCGCATGCACTCGGTCGGCGGCTGGGGTGCCGTGACCACCGGCAAGAACCTGGCCATGACGCTCTATGAGCTGCTCGGTTTCGATATCCGGGCCAATCCCAAATACGGTTCGGAAAAGAAGGGTCAGCCGACCACCTACTTCCTGTCCGCCGCTCCGGAGGAAATCCGGCTCAATTGCGAATACACCTACGTCGACGTGGTGATGTCGCCTGACCCCAATGTGTTCACCCATTCGAACCCGCTTTCCGGGCTCGATAAAGGCGGCTCATTCATCGTGCAGTCGAGCCTCGACAATCCCGAGCAGGTGTGGGCGAGTTTCCCGCCCCAGGCCCGCAAATTCATGATCGACAACGGGATCCGCGTCTTCTATATCGACGGGTTCAAGATCGCCCGCGAAGAGGCGTCCGACGTCGAGTTGCAATACCGCATGCAGGGCAATGCCTTCCAGGGCGCCTTCTTTGCCGCCTCGCCCCTGATGGAGCGGTCCGGGCTCACCGAGGAGGGTCTGTTCACGGCGATCGGCGATCAATTGCGCGAGAAGTTCGGCGGTAAGGGCGAGCGCGTCGTGCAGGACAACCTGCGCATCGTGCGCCGCGGCTTCGACGAGATCGTCGAGATCAAAGACAAGCCGGTCATCGCCGGTCAACTCATCTCGCGCAAGACACCGGGGCTGCCGGTCATGCTGAAGGCGCTGCCCGAGGGCGATGGCGGCATCACCGACGTGCATCGGTTCTGGGAGCAGACCGGCGTCTTCTATGCCACCGGCCGCGGCAGCGACAATCTGGTCGACCCGCAGATGGCCGTATCCCTGATGCCGGCCTCCACCGGCGTCTACCGTGACATGACGCAGATCCGGTTCGACTATCCGAAATACCTTCCGGAAAACTGCACCGCCTGCGGCAACTGTTTCTCCGTGTGCCCGGACAGCGCCATCCCGGGCCTGGTGAACACCGTTTCCGATGTCTTCGCCACCGCCATCAACCGGGTCGAGCGCACGTTGCCCACCCAGCATCTGCGCCGTGAGACCCGCAATGTGGAGAAGCGCCTGCGTGAACTGATCGCGGGCGCCGGGGAAGCCGCGGATATGCGCACCCTGATGGATCGGGCGGTGCTCGAGACCTTGGCGGCCTTTAGCGGTGAGCCGGAGCAGAAGCCGGTTCTGGAGAAGGAAATGGGCCTGATGATGGCCGCGCTGGGCGATTACCAGTTTGCCGTCACCAAGCCGTATTGGACCAATCGTGAGAAGAAGCAGCCGGGCACGGGCGGGCTCTTCAGCATCACCGTGAATCCCTATACCTGCAAAGGCTGTATGGAATGCATCGAGGTCTGCGGCGACGGTGCCCTGATCGCCGAGCCCCAGACCCCCGACAGCATCGTGCAGATGCAGGCCCGCTGGAAGACCTGGCTGGCACTGCCGACCACCGACCCGTCGTTCATCCGCATCGACGATCTGGACGGCAAGGTGGGTGCCCTGGAGACCCTGTTGCTCGATAAGGGCAATTATCAGTCCATGGTCTCGGGCGACGGCTCCTGCATGGGCTGCGGCGAGAAGACGGTCATCCATCTCTTCACCGCCACGGTCGCCGCCCTGATGCAGCCGCGGGTCAAGGCCCATCTGGCCGAGATCGATGACCTCATCAACCGGCTGGAAACCCATGTGCGGCTCAAGCTCGCCGCCGGGGTCAACCTGAGCGACAGCGCCGCCATCGTGCGGGCGCTCGACAGCAGCAAACATACCGACCTGACGCTGTCGGACCTCTCCGCTCAATTGGACCGCAGCGGGCAGCCGGTCGATACGGAATGGCTGCGCTGGGTCACCGGGCTGCTCGATAAGCTACGGCATCTCAAGACGCAATACACCAAGCCGCAGCCGCGTTCGACCATGGGTATCGTGAACTCCACCGGCTGTACCTCGGTGTGGGGCTCCACCTGGCCCTACAACCCCTATCCCTTCCCCTGGACCAATCACCTGTTCCAGGATTCCCCGTCCATCGCGCTCGGGCTCTTCGAGGGCCACATGTGCAAGATGGCCGAGGGCTTCAAGGCGGTGCGGATGGCGCGGCTGGAGCTGGAAGGCAAGTACAACGAGGCCGAGCATCGGAAGTTCTTCACCTATTACGATTGGAAGCAGTTCAGCGAAGAGGAGTGGCGGCTGTGTCCGCCGGTGGTCGCGGTGGGCGGTGACGGGGCCATGTACGACATCGGGTTCCAGAACCTCTCGCGCGTCCTCGCCTCGTCTCATCCGGTGAAGGTCCTGGTGCTCGACACCCAGGTCTATTCCAATACGGGCGGCCAATCCTGTACCTCCGGCTTCATCGGTCAGGTGGCGGACATGGCTCCCTACGGCAAGGTCGGGCGGGGCAAGACCGAGATCCGCAAAGAGGTGGCCCTGATCGGTGCGGCGCACCGCGGGTGCTTCGTCCTGTCCAGTTCGACCTCGCACATGACGCATTTGCTGGAGGGCTATATCGACGGTCTGAACAGCCGCCATCCGACCCTGTTCAACGTCTACAGTTCCTGCCAGCCGGAACACGGTATCGGCGACGATATGTCCACGCGTCAGGCGCGGATGGCGGTAGAGTCGCGTGCCTATCCACTGTTCCGTTTCGACCCGGATGCGGGCACCACCTTCGAGGAATGCTGCTCGGTCGAGGGCAATCCGAACATCGATCAGGACTGGATCTCCTGGACCCTGAAGTACACCGACGACAAGGGCACGCCGGCCGAGTTGACTGTACCCTTCACCTTCGCCGATTTCGCCATGAGCGAGGGACGCTTCCGTAAGCACTTCCGTAAGGCGCCGCCCGAGACCTGGAACGATTCCATGGTGCCCTTGGTCGACTTCCTGGACCTTTCCGAAGACGAACGCGAGGGGATGTTCCCCTATATCTGGGGCGTCGACGGCAAGAACCGGCTGATGCGTGTCCTGGTGGCCGCGGAACTGGTGCTTTCCACCGAGGAACGCCGGGGCTACTGGTCGCAGTTGCGCGGTATCTGCGGCCAGCTCAATCAGGTCGACGTGGAACAGATCCGCAACCAGGCCAAGGCCGAAATGGCCCAGAAGCTCACCAGCAGCCTGCTCGCGATGGCCGGCGGGGACATGGGAGCACTGGCCGCGCTCGGCGGCAACGGCGGCATCGGCATCCAGGCCGACAGCGCCGGTGCCGGTTCCGGGGAATGGTCGCCGGTGTGGATCGACACCCCGGAGTGCACGGCCTGCGATGAATGCATCAACATCAACCCGAAGATTTTCAAGTACAACGCGGCCAAACAGGCCGAGGTGGGGGACGCCCGCGGCGGGCCCTTCAAGGATATCGTCAAGGCGGCCGAGAAATGCACCGCCGGGTGCATCCATCCGGGAACGCCCTTCAATCCGGCCGAGGCCGGGGTCGATAAACTGATCAAGCGGGCGGAGAAATTCCAGTAGCCATGAGCAACGGCACCTCACAAGACCCGCCGAAAGGGGCGGGCGGCACCTGGCGGCCGATGATCGCGCGTATGCTCGCGGGTCTGCGCCCGGCGTCCGCCCGCCCCGGCGGCCATGGGTCCGGGCTGCTGCGGATGTTCCGCAAGCGCAAGACCTTCCCCCACGGGATCTATCCCGTGGAGCATAAAGAATGGACGGCGGACAAGCCGATCCGGCGTCTGCCGTTCGCGCCGGTGCTGGTCCTGCCGCTGGCCCAGCATCGGGGGGCGCCGTCGCAGCCGCTGGTCCAGGTCGGTCAGGAGGTGGTGCGGGGCGAGCCGATCGCCCAAGCCGCGGGGTTCGTCTCGGTGCCCATGCACGCACCGGCCACCGGGGTGATTCAGGCGATCGACCTGGCGCCGACCCCGGAAGGCCCCAGGACCATGGCCATCTATCTCAAGGTCTATCAGGCGGACCCGCAGCAGGTGTTGTTCGACACCGGCCACGACATCGATTCCATGACCAATGAGGAGGTCGTGGCGGCGGTGCAGGAAGCCGGTCTGGTGGGCCTGGGTGGTGCCGCCTTTCCCAGTCATGTGAAACTCATGCCGCCCAAGGACGCGGTGATCGATACGGTGATCGTCAACGGGTGCGAGTGCGAGCCCTACCTCACCTGCGATCACCGGGTGATGCTGGAGCAGACCGACGCCCTGCTGCGCGGCATCCGGTTGATCATGCGGGTCACGGGGGCCAAGCGTGCCATCATCGGGGTGGAGGACAATAAGCTGAACGCGGTCGAGCAGATCCGCGCCAAGCTGCCCGCCAATCTCCCGATCACGGCCGAGGCGGTGGAAAGCAAGTACCCGCAGGGCGCCGAGAAGATGCTGATCAAGAGTCTGCTCGGCAAGGAGGTGCCGGTCGGCGGCCTGCCCGCTCATGTGGGCGTGGCGGTGTTCAATGTCGGCACCCTGGCGCAGATCGGCGACCTGCTGCCGAAGGGCCGCGGTCTGATCGAGCGGGTGGTGACGGTGAGCGGGCCGGCGGTGACCAACCCCGGTAACTTCATGGTGCCGATCGGCACGCCGGTGCGGTTCCTGCTGAACCATGTCGGGACCAAGCCAACCCTGGGTCAGGTGATTCTGGGCGGGGCCATGATGGGCATGTCGGTGTCCTCGGTGGATGTGCCGATCACCAAAGGGGTCTCCGGTGTGGTGGCCCTGGAGCAGGACGAGGACGATCCTGCGCGGCGTCAGGTCTATGCCTGCATCAAATGCGGTGAGTGTCTCAAAGCCTGTCCGATCAATCTCAATCCGTCGATGCTGGGTGAATTGGCGCAGGCGCGCGAGTACGGCGTCATGGCCCAGGACTTCAATCTGGATCAGTGCTTCGAGTGCGGCAGTTGCGCCTATGTCTGCCCATCGAACATCCCGCTGACCCAGTATTTCCGCATCGCCAAGTCGATCAACCGCGAGAGGAAGAACTAAGCCGCCATGGTTAAAGGCATCGAGATCCGCACCTCCCCGCATCTCAAGCGGGCGCTCAATGTACAGCAGATCATGCGCAGCGTGGTCTACGCCATGCTGCCGATCTGCGCTTTTGCCATCTGGCAGTTCGGGCTCAGCGCCGCGCTGCTGCTGGCGACGACCACCGGCGCGGCGGTCGCCACCGAAGCCTGGTTCTCGCGACTGCGCGGAGCGGGCAATACGGTGGCCGACTGGTCGGCGGTCATCACCGGCATCCTGCTCGGACTGACCCTGCCGCCCGGCTTTCCGTTGTGGATGGCCGCGGTGGCGGCCTTCGTGGGCATCGGGCTTGGCAAGGCACTGTTCGGCGGCTTGGGCTACAACGTAATGAATCCGGCCCTGATCGGCCGGGCCTTCGTCCAGGCCGCGTTTCCGGTGGCCATCACCACCTGGACCCCGGCCTTCGCCCCGAGCCGCTTCGTCGAACTGATCCCGACCACGCTGACCGCACCTTTCATGCGCCCGGAATCGGTCACCGACTGGATCGCCGGGTTGGGCGTCGACTCCTGGACTGGCGCGACCCCACTGGCGATGCAGAAGTTTCAGCACGTCGAAACACCGGCCTGGGACACCTTCGCCGGATTGGTGTCCGGTTCGGCGGGCGAAACCTCGGCCTTGTTGATCCTGGTGTGCGGCCTGTGGCTGGCCTGGCGCGGCTGTCTGGACTGGCGCATCCCGGCCAGCGTGCTGGCGGGCGCCGCGCTCACCGCGCTGCCGTTCTGGCTGGTCGATCCGGGCATCTATCCCTCGCCCTGGTTCGTGCTCTCGTCCGGCGGTCTGATGCTCGCTGCCTGGTTCATGGCCAGCGACATGGTGGCCTCGCCGGTGACGCCTTGGGGGGCGATCATCTACGGCGTTTTCATCGGTGCGCTGACGGTGATCATCCGGCTCTTCGGCGGATTGGTGGAGGGCGTGATGTATGCCATTTTGCTCGGCAATGCCGCCGGTCCGTTGATCTCGGCCTGGACTCAGCCGCGGGTCTATGGGGCGGTGAAAAAGGTGCAAGCCAAGTCCTGATCCCGGCCGCGGGTGCGCCCGCGGTTCGCGATGGGGCAGCCCCGTCCGGTACCGCGGTGCCGGTATGCCGCCATTCGTCGTCAGGGTGAATCAGCGCGGGCGCCGCAAGGCTCAGGTGAACGGACGTTCTCAGGATCAACAGGTTTTTTCCGACTATGACTAATGACGTACAAGTCGAGGCACCGCAGGCCCCGCCGGATGCAACGCCGACCTTCGCTATGCTGCGCACGCTGGGGGGGATCTCGCTCATCTCCGGTCTGCTGGTGGTGCTGGCCTATCAATTCACGCTGCCGATCATTGCGGAGAACCAGCGCGTACGGACTGAGCAGGCAGTCTTCCGAGTCATTCCGGGCGCCGTCTCCAAACGCGACTTCGTTCTGACCGATGCCGGATTGGTACCGGCAGGGGAGGGTGTTCAGGGCGAACTGATCTATGCCGCTTATGATGCGGATGACCGGCTGAAAGGGATCGCGATCACCGGCGTCGGTAACGGCTATGCCGGGCCGGTGACCGTGCTGTTCAATTACGACCCGGCGTGTCAATGCATCGTCGGCAGCAAGATATTGCAGATGACCGAGACTCCGGGATTCGGTGACAAGATGGAGACCGATCCGGAGTTCCTGAAAAATCTGAAGGCCCTGGATGCCAAGCTGAATGCCGATGGGACCGCGCTGATCAACCCCATTGTGACCGTCAAGAACGGCAGCAAGACCCACCCCTGGCAGATCGACGCCATCAGCGGCGCGACCCTCTCCTCCAATGCCATGGGTAAAGCGGCCAATACCGCCGCACAACGGGCAGCGCCGACGATCCAGCGGGATCTCGCGAAGCTCACCGCGGCCAACCACACCGGGCAGGACTGACACCATGGCCGAATTGCCGAAACACCAGGAAGATCTGAGTCTGGATACCTTCGTTCGGGGTCTTTGGAAGGAGAACCCGGTCTTTGTCATGCTGCTCGGTATGTGCCCGACACTGGCCGTATCCAACTCGGCGATCAATGCCATCTCAATGGGGCTTGCGACGACCTTCGTGCTCGCGGGTTCGGGGGCGCTGATCTCCTGGCTCCGGAATTGGATTCCCAAGCAGGTGCGGATCGCGAGCTATATCGTGATCATCGCGACCTTCGTGACGATCGTGGATTACGCCATTCAGGCCATCAGCCTGGACCTCTATGCCGCGCTGGGCGCTTTCATCCAGCTCATCGTGGTCAACTGCATCATCCTTGGGCGCGCCGAGGCCTATGCCTCGCAGCAGCGTCTGGTGCCGACGCTGGTGAATAGCCTGGGAATCGGTGCCGGCTTCACCATCGCCCTGTTCGCGCTGGGCTCGGTGCGTGAAATCCTGGGCAGTGGGACACTGTTCGGTCTGCACCTGTTCGGGGCTGGATTCCAACCCTGGGTGGTCATGGTTCTCCCGCCCGGCGGCTTCTTCGTGCTCGGAGCCTGGCTTTTATTGTTCAACTGGATCAAGCAACGCGGCGAGCGCCGCGCCGATGCGCCGACTGGAGTTCCCGCCAATGCACGCTGAGTCGCTCCCGTCGATCTTTCTTAATGCCGCGATCGTCAACAATTTCGTATTGGCAATGTTTCTCGGTATCTGCCCCTTCCTGGGTGTCTCGTCGAAGAAAGAGACGGCCTGGAACATGGGGTTGGCGGTGATCTTCGTGCTGCTGGTCAGCTCCGCCTCGGCGTTCGGGATCAACTGGCTGCTGGTCAACCTGGAACTCGAATTCCTGCGGCTGATCTGCTACATCGCGGTCATCGCCTCGACCGTGCAACTCGTCGAGATGTTCGTCAAACGTTATAGCCCGGCGCTGTTTCGGTCGTTAGGCATCTTCCTGCCGCTCATCACCACCAATTGTGCGGTGCTGGGACTAGCCCTGTTCCAGACGCAGAAGGAATACGACTTCATCCAGAGTCTGGTCTACGCCCTGGGAGCCGGGGCCGGGTTTACGCTGGCGCTGATGCTGATGGCCGGGCTGCGCGAGCGCTTGGCCTTGGCGCGGGTGCCAAATGTGAGTCAGGGCGCGGCCCTGACCCTGATGCTGGCCGGACTCTTGTCCCTGGCCTTCATGGGCTTCGCCGGGCTTGGGGGCTCCCATGGTTAAGGCACTCACCGCATCCCTGGTGATTTTCGCCGTCATGCTGGGCTGGCTTTGGGTGCAGGCGGCCTATGCCCGCTTCGCGCGACGCTATCCGGAACTGGGTCCCTTCCGCGGCGATGGCGGGTGCGGCGGGGGTTGCTCCTGCGGTAAGGGACGCTGCGAACGGGATTGAGGACTCGGGATCAGCCGTCGGGCCTCGATCAAGATTCCGGTCACTGGGCTCGCCGGGTGCGTAGTCAGGCCATCTTGGCCTGACACCGTCAGGGCTGGAAGCCCTGACTACGCACGCCGTTGGCCGGGATTACGATCAAGGCCAGCCGTCGGCTGATCCGCGGGATCAACATTTTAGACAAGACCATCCATTTGGAGCACTGCATGAGCGAACTGCCGGCCGATATAGGCCCCACCACTGAGGCGATCATTAAAGAAAGTAAGCGCATCACCCCGGCTGCTGCCGAGGAAGTGCGCCATCTGTCGGTCCAGGTACTGGATCCGGCCTTCCAGTTCGTTGAGGGTCAGAGCATCGGGGTCGTCGTCCCCGGCCCCCATCCATTCGGCAACCCCTATCATGTGCGGCGCTATTCGATCGCCAATGCGCGCAGCGTGCCGCAGGACACGGGTGTGAACCTCGATATCCTGGTGCGCCGCTGCTTTTCTATCGACGAGGTGAGCGGTGAGCGTTACCCCGGCATCGCATCGAATTATCTCTGCGATGCCAAACCCGGCGACCGCTTGACGATCAGCGGTCCCTATCTCAGCCCATTCAAGATACCGCTGGATAACAACGCCAATCTGCTGATGATCGGCACCGGGACCGGTATCGCCCCCTTCCGCGCCTTCGCTCAGCTCATCTACGAACGCCGCGGTGGCTGGCAGGGTCAGGTGCGCCTCTATTACGGCGGCCGGACCGGGCTTGATCTCATGTATGCCAACGACGAGACCACCGATCTCGCCGACTATTACGACGAGGCCACCTTCAAAGCCTTCAAGTCGCTGGCCCAGCGTCCGCTGATGCGCTCCTCCGATGCCTTGGAGCAAGGACTGAGTGAGCACGCGGCTGAAGCCTGGGCGCTGATCCAGGACCCCAAGACCCATGTGTTCGTCGCCGGACTCGGGCGCATCGCCACCGTGCTGGACAAGGTCATGGCGGACCAGGCCGGCTCCGCCGACGCCTGGAAGGCCTGCAAGCAGGCACTGATCGACGAGAAACGTTGGTCGGAGCTGGTTTACAACTGAGTCGGTAGAGCAGGGGTTCTGCGGTGCGGCCTTGATCATCGTTGCGGTCGTCGTCCGGGCCTTCCGCTCTGGAGGTCGAGGCTTTACCGTAAAAAGTGCGTCGTCAGGCCATCCTGGCCTGACGGCGTCGGGACTGGAGCGGTCTGGGCTGGAAGCCCTGACGACGCAGCCTCGCACGCTGGCAGTCGCGGCAGGGTCGCGCGCTACGGCCCAAACTTGGAATTGCTGGCGCGGGATGCCGTTGCGCTGATCTGAGCCGAATAGGGCCTATAATCGGCTCATGTGGATCTGGCAACGGCCTGACTGGCCGACTTTCGGTTTTGATGCGAGCCGCCTGGCTTCGGCCGTCGCCGAGTATCGGTGTCGGGCGGAAGCACTCGCGGGTGCCGTGTCGCGATTGGCCGTCGATGATCGCTGGGAAGCCCTGGTGGACCTGCTCGTTTCCGAGGCGATCAAGACCAGTGCCATCGAAGGCGAGCAACTGGATCGTGCGTCGGTCCGTTCCTCCATCAAAGCCTATATCGGACTGACTCCGAAAGACACGCTGTCCCGAGACCCGCGGGCCGACGGGATCGCGGCCCTCATGGTGTCCGTCCGCGACAACGTTGCCCGGCCACTGGACGCCGCTTTGCTCGGAACCTGGCAGACCATGGTGATCCCGGAGCGCCCGTCCCATGCGTTGGAGCGGGGCGTCTTTCGTCGCGGTGACGCGCCGATGCTGATCGTCTCCGGTTACATCGGCAAACAGCGGGTGCATTACGAAGCACCACCGTCATCACAGGTGCCGCAGGAGATGGCCCGATTTTTGGCTTGGTACAACGCGACCGACCCTGCCATCAACAAGAACCCGCTTCCCGGACCGCTGCGAGCCGGGATCGCGCATCTATGGTTTGAATCGATCCATCCATTCGATGACGGCAACGGCCGAGTCGGGCGGGCTATCGCCGATCACGCCATTGCCCAAGACCTCGGATACCCGCCACTGTCCAGCCTCGCCACCTGCATCGAGGCCGACAAGAAGACCTACTATGCGCTGTTGGAGCGCAGCCAGCGTGCGGGGCTTCAGATCGATGACTGGCTCACCTGGTTCGTCGCAACGGTGCTCAAGGCCCAA
>NZ_CAIZIZ010000168.1 GCF_903933125.1 uncultured Lamprocystis sp.
GAACAGCGGTGGCTCAAGTTCTTTAAAGACGGCGAACACCTGAACGCCGATCACCTTCCCGACTGGATGCAAACTCCGGAAATGAGGCAAGCCATGACCACCCTGAAGGCCTTCTCCGACAAAGAACGCGCCTATCACGTCTATCAGGCCCGGCAGGACTTCCTGCGCCAACAGCGCTCGATCCAACGCGAACTCGACGACGAACGGGCGGCGCGCGAGACCGAGCGGCAAACAGAAGAAGGTGCCTTGCAGGCGCAGCACGATGCCTTGCAGGCGCAAGAGGTCGAGCGCCAAGCCAAGGAAGCCGCCCTCGCCGAGATCGAGCGGCTTAAAGCTCTATTGCACGATCGCAACCACCCCGCGGACTGACTGAAAAGCCGTTCCCGTGCGAGCGGCCTCCGGCCGCGATGGGCGCCGCGGTAAACGCCGACACCCCGCGACCCGGCGAACCCCCGCTGCCGGAGGCCGCTCCCACAGGATCGCCGTGCGCCTTTCATGAACCTCAAGGCTCGGCGTCCTCAGACATCGCGAACACCCATCGAAAATCCTTTACCCCGGACGCCGCTCCCGCAGCCCATCGAAAATCCTTTACCCCGGACGCTGCTCCCGCAGCGGGCCGCCGGATCCAATCGCGACCGCCTTGTAACGCCCTTTAAAAGCACGTTTCGCTATCCAATAATCTGCACGGTCGTTCACACATCAGCCCATCAATTGATCCCACGAGGAGATTCCATCTTCGACAACCCCGGAACGCCCTCTTCCGTGCCACCTGAGGCCCGCAACTTCGGTCAGCAATTGACAATTTTCGTCACTATTGGCCGCGTTTTCACGATCCACCGGAAGCCCTCCCGCATGGCAACGAATCCACGGCTAACCTAAACAGCTTTACATCTTTTTACATCACAGCAACTTGGCGGACGCGCTGCCAGCAAACACGAAAAGGCAGGCGCTGGCTCGGATTATGCAGATCCCGCGTCAGGGAGACACAAAGGACGCGGCTGCACGGCGGTCGCGACGGCCTCCCAGTGCAGCCGCATTCATCATCCATTCCGGAGAACAGACGTGAAGAAATTCCAACAAGGCTTTACATTGATCGAGCTGATGATCGTCGTGGCGATCATCGGGATTCTGGCAGCCATCGCCATCCCGGCCTATTCGGATTATACAAATCGCGCCAAGGTCAGCGAAGTCCTGGTACTCGCCAGCGCGAGCCGCGGCAATATCGCGGAGTACTTCCTCTCGACTGGAGGCTATCCCGCTTCCACCAACGCTGCCGGCATTAACGACAATATTGGTCAGAGCAAGTACCTTAGCAAGATCGAGTTTGCAACTAGCAGCGGCGGCGCCACGCTCACCTATACGCTTGACAACTTCCAGAACGACCAGATCGACACCACGACGTTCGTCTATCGCGTGACGGGCAATAATGATGGCGTAAAAGTGACATGCAGCGAAGGCACTGTCCCCGACAAATTCCTCCCCGCCAACTGCCGTAAGTAATTAGACACTCCCGGTTGACGAAGAGTGGGCCCTCTGGGGCCCCCTCGCTTGATGCCCTTTATCCAGCACCGAGCCTGGCCGTTTTAAGCCCAATCACCGATCGCAACCGAAACGATCCAGTGTCTGATCATCCTTCTTATACCTCGTTTGTCACGCGCCGTTCTCAGTTGGCCATTTCCGCTGCCCTGGGGGCGCTGATCCTGGTTACCTGGCTTGCGTATCAACCCGCACTCCCCGGCTTCTTTCTCTTTGACGACTTCGATAATTTGGGCGCACTCCAAGTCGCGCAAGTCCAGGATTTAGGATCAATCGATGACTATTTGTCCGCTGCCAACGCGGGACCTTCAGGCAGACCCATCTCCAAACTTTCCTTCCTGATTGACGATAACGCCTGGCCATCCGCGCCCGGCGGGTTCAAGCGAACCAACTTGCTGATCCATCTATTGATCGGCGTGCTGCTGTTCGCGACCGGTCGGCGGATACTGGCTCGATTCTACCCTCCCGGAGCAACTGACTGGCTCGCCTTGACCGCAGCCGCGGTCTGGCTGCTGCATCCGCTTCAGGTCTCCACGGTCATGTACGTGGTCCAGCGCATGACCCAACTGTCCGCGCTGTTCGTGACCCTTGGGGTCTTGACTCATCTCTGGTTACGCCTGAGGTCCCAACGGCAGAGTGCGGCAACACTCGTCTTGCTGACCCTCTCAGTGGCCAGCTTCACCCTACTGGCAACCTACAGCAAAGAAAACGGCGTGCTGTTGCCAGTTTATCTATTGGTCCTCGAATATACCGTGCTCGTCGGCCTGCCCACTGACCGGCTGCTCCTGTGGTGGCGCCGGGCCTTCCTCATTCTGCCCAGCGTTGCGTTAATCGCCTATCTCGCCTATTGGCCACACTGGCAGTCGAGCTACTCGACCAGGGATTTCAGCCTCGGGGAGCGGCTCCTCACCGAACCCGTCGTCCTGGTCGATTACCTCTCGCACCTGGTCAGCTTTCGGGTGGTTGGTCTGGGCCTCTTCCAGGACGACTACCCCATCTATTCCAGCCTGTTTTCACCGGCTGTCAGTGCCTCACTGCTCTTACTCGGGGTTGCACTCGCCGTTGCGCTCGTCGCGCATCGACGCTGGCCGCTTCTCAGCCTTGGCATCCTCTGGTTCCTGGCGGGTCATCTGCTGGAATCGACCACGGTACCGTTGGAAATCTATTTCGAGCACCGCAACTACCTGGCGGTGTTTGGCCCGATCCTGGCGGCAGCGGCCCTGATTTACAGCGGCCTCGGCAGACTGAGCGGCGACCTAAGGAAGGTCGCGCCGGCAATCGCGGTCGGTTTCATCGCCATGTCCGCCTTGACCACTTGGGGATACGCCGCGGACTGGGGGCTGCGGGAACGGCTGCTGCCGATCTGGGCGGCCGAACACCCGAACTCACCACGTGCACAGCGGACCTATGCCGTTACCTTGGCCGAGTTCGGGGAACATGCGGCGGCGCTTGATGCGCTGGACACCGCCTATCGGCGCTTCCCCAAGGATCTGAGCATTCCGCTGCTGTCGATTGACATCTCGTGCCGGTTCGCCCAGCCAGTGCGCTATGATCTTACTGAATTAGCCAGGCGGGTGGAGGATCATGTGTGGACGGACGCGCTGAGGCCGGCTATCAAGACCCTGAGTGACGGCATCCTGAACAACCACTGCAGGCCCAAGACTGCGGAGCTACACGCCTTCATCCGCCGGTTGCTTGATCTGCCGTCCGGCGAGCTGCGCCGCAGCGGTCTAGCTGCCTTCATGGTCCTGAGCGGCGAGCTGTACCTGCGGGAACATGACGCCGACGGCGCACTGCGGGCCTTTCACACCGTTGACATCTTGGTACCATCCGCCGACTCAGCCCTACGCATCGCCTCCGTTTACCTCCTGGTACAGGACTACCCAAGAGGTCTGGCAGCCATCGAATTGGCTCAATCAAGGGCGCTGGCCGGTAACCCCTGGCGCCGCGCGGGGATCCAAGCCGAGTTTGCTGGGGCTATTGAACGTATCGAATCACTACAGGCCACGAAGCAAGGGGCCGCCGGTCCTGACGCCCCATCGCCGCCGGGCACCAGACCCTGACCACCAGATGAGTTCACCAAACCGCAGTAAGTTCGAGAAGCGATTTGCATTCGGTAAGAATTGGGCGCGATTTATTGAGATACTCGATGAGGACCGGCTTGCGGAGGCCGAACGATCCCTCCAAGAGATGCTCGGGTCCCCCCGTCTGGATGGGTTGACCTTCCTTGATGCGGGCTGCGGCAGTGGACTTTTCTCCCTGGCGGCACGTCGGCTCGGCGCCCGCGTGCATTCATTCGATTTCGACCCGATCTCCGTTGCGACCACGCGCAGCCTGAAGGAACGCTTCGCGCCCTCCGACAGCGACTGGCTGATCGCACACGGATCGGTACTCGACACCGCTTACCTGAGCGGCTTGGGGCAGTTCGACGTTGTGTATTCCTGGGGTGTGCTCCACCATACCGGCCAGATGTGGCAGGCCATGGACATCATCGCTGCCAGCGTCGCCAACCAGGGGCGACTCTTCATCTCGCTCTACAACGATCAGGGACTGATCTCTGACTTCTGGCGAAAGGTCAAGCGGCTGTATTGCTCCGGCGTCCTTGGCCGCATCGTCGTGATTCCAGTGTTCTTTACCTTTTTCGTGCTGGCCGGCTTAACGGGGGACCTGTTGAGACGACGAAATCCACTGCGGCGCTACACCGAGTATCGGCGCAACCGGGGGATGTCGCTCGTCCACGACTGGATCGATTGGGTGGGCGGCTATCCCTACGAGGCTGCCAATCCAGGGGAGGTGTTCGAGTTCTATACGCGGCGCGGCTTCGCAATGAGCAAACTGACGACCCGTCCGTCACGGGGATGCAATGAATACGTGTTCCGGCATACCGGTGTTGCGCCCTTCTTTCCACCCGACCCGATCACCTAGCGCAAAGGGTCATGACCTCGATTGGTCTATCCGCGGGCCGTTTCACCATTCCCGTTCCTGCACACCAGGAGGCCAGTCGACTGATGAGCGCCCTGTCACGCAAACTCCAGCATTCGCTGCGCCTACTTGAGCGGACTCCGCTGCATCCTCAGTGGCTGGTCCTGCGTCACCGCCGAGAACTGGCACAGTGGCTTGACGGGTACGCGCGCGGCAGGCTGTTGGACGTGGGCTGCGGCAACGGCCAGTTGCGCGCGCTTGCTCCACCCTCGGTGACCTATGTGGGATTGGATTACCCGCCCACCATCGATCTCGGGTATGTCGGCCGACCGGACATCCTGGGAGACGCGGCCCGACTGCCCTTCCGGGACGCCTGTATGGATACGGTCTGCCTACTCGACGTCCTTGAGCACCTTGCGGACCCGACCAAGGCCCTGACCGAGGCGGCGCGGGTACTGAAAGCCGATGGCCTGTGTCTGATCCATGTGCCCTTCATCTACCCCCTGCATGACACGCCCCACGATTTCCAGCGCTGGACACGCCATGGACTGATGCGCATGCTTGCTGCCTGTGGATTAAGGGTGGACGCGATCACGGAGACCACGACACCGATCGAGACCGGGGCCGCCATGCTCTCTATGGCCCTCGCGCAGGCGAGCCTGGATACCCTGGCGAGGCCCAGCCTCGCGCTGCTACTGGCACCCCTGGTCATCCTGCTCTGCGCCCTGGTCAACCTCCTGGGCTGGTTGCTGGCGCGTCTGCTCCCGCCATCCGTGCTGATGACCTTCAGTTATCGGGTGGTCGCCAGTCCGATACCCGCCCCTCACCCGCAAGCCGGATACTTGGGACACCGAGGTCCCCCAAGGGCGAGACGACCCGCAGGGCAGTATTCGACCATGACGTTGGCCCAACTCGCCGCGCGAGACCGCCACCTCTTGGCGCTTCGGGCGCGGGAACTGCGGCTTGCCGCCGCTTTGATCGGTCGGACGCCGCAACGCATCCTCGAGATTGGGGGCGGCAATGGCTGGCAGGCCCGATTGCTCGAGCGGATTGGTCACGATGTGGTGTCCATCGATGTAGCACCGCGCACCGACGGGGCGGCCGCGTACCCGGTACTCGGCTATGACGGCCATCACATCCCGTATGGCGATGGATCGTTCGACGTGGTATTCAGTTCCAATGTTTTGGAGCACATAGCCCACCTGGACCTTTTTGAGATGGAAATTCACCGGGTGCTGCGACCGAACGGCCGGGCGATCCACGTCCTGCCGACTTCCGCCTGGCGGGTCTGGACCTCGATCGCCCACCCGTTCCGCGTGATCCGTGCCGTGCGCAGCCTCTTCAATCCAAGGGGGCGTGCCAAGACTGGCGTTAAGGAGGTTGCCACCCACCGATGGTACAATGCATTCTGGCCGGAGCGTCACGGCGAACGCGGCAACTCGCTGACCGAGGTCTATTGGTTTTCAAAACGTGCTTGGACTCGCCATTTCGAGCACACTAGGTGGTCGGTGGAATCCACCCTGAGCGCCGGGATCTTCTACACAGGCCAGAGCGTGCTTCATGTGTACCTGGGATTTTCCGCGCGTCGGGTACTGGCCCGCTACCTGGGTGCGGCCACACGAATCTATGTCCTGTGCTCGGCCGATCGCGTTACCGATCAACGGGTCTTAGCAGAAACGACATCATGAAGCAGGATCCCATCTGCCCGATCTGCGGTGATGCCACGGCCCCCGATATGGCCGCCTGGCGCTTTCTCGCACTCGACCAGGCGCCAAAGAACTATGTGGTACTCCACTGCAACGGCTGCGGTCTCCGGTGGCTCGACCCCTACCCCCTTCCAGAGGATTACCAGACGATTTACGGAATCGGCTACTACGGGAACGGGCGTCAGATCGGCGGGGCCTATCAGGAGGGCACGCGGGAGCGCGCTCCCTGTGACGCGGCAATTGCCCGGCGGCTGTACATCATGGGGGTGACCGACGGCCTGCTCGACGTGGGGTGCGGAACCGGGGACTTTCTCTTGGAAGCGGCTCGCACAGGGGTTGACGGCGAGGGTGTTGAGCCGTCCGACTATGCCGCGCTGACCGCCCGGTCGCGGGGGCTGCGCGTCCATCACGGCACCTTAGGCGACCTGCCGAACCCACCCGCTCTCTACGCGGCAGCCCATTGCTGCCATGTGCTAGAGCATGTTCCGGATGCGCATGCCTTCCTGGAACAACTGCGCAACCTGCTGCGACCCGCCGCGCCGGTCTATATCGAGGTGCCCCAGCAATTCGACAGCATCTTGGATCGCATCGCGCGCCGACTCGGTCGCAAAAACTGTTACTCCGAGTACTCCATCCACCATCACTATTTCTTCTCCCCCAATGCGCTGACCGCCCTCCTCGAAGCCAATGGTTTCGAGATCACATCAATGACCAGCTTTCTCAGGTGCCGACGACAAGGACGCCGCAGCGGACCACGCAAGTGGGCACTCCAGACACTGTTGCAGGTCGCGAACATCCTGGGCCGGCGTGGGGACGTGATTGCCGTATGGGCCCGACGCACCAGGTAATCGGCCGCGCCCTCCGGCGGGTGGGTCGATCATCGATCGGCGACCTGTTTGGACGCGCGGTCACACTCATACTGCTCTTCGTCCTTTTGCGGCGAGAGGGTATCAGCACGGCCATGGACGAATTCTGTCTTGCCCTAGCGGTCGGGTCATTCCTCTATGGGACCCTTGCCAATGTGGTGGTCATCGCCCTAGTGCCGGATTTTGTGTATGACCATCGTCGGCGGGGCATCCTGGGTTACATCGGCTGGACCGCCGTCGCCGGGCTCACAGCGGGCGTGGTATCTGCCACCGTCGCCGGTGGACCAGCGTTCTCACCCTCGGGGCTTGCTGGCGCCGCATCCATCGCTGTCATGGGAACGGCGGGAATGCTGGCAGCCCCCGCCGCAGCCGCACTATACGCGGCACATCGCTATCTCGCCCCCGGACTGAGCTGGGGACTGCGACTCCTGCCGGTGAGTCTCTATCTCCTCTGGCCTAACCGGCCGCCCGAATTGATCTGGCTACTTGCCGGGCTGGCCTTGGCCGATGCATTCCGTGCCGCAGCGCTGCTGTGGCTCAGCCGTGATCGCTTCCTGTTCGCCCGCCGTGGTGAGTCACTGCGGTTCCTAAGCACCGCACTACCCTTGATCCTCGCGGCGGCGATCGCCGGGCTAAGCCCAGTCGTTGCCCGCTGGATCGCATCACTTGGCGAAGCCGGGGGGGTCAGCACCTTCGAGGCCGCTGATCGCATCTATGGCGCGATTGCTTCTGCCGCCAGTACAGGGACGGGCAGTGTCCTTCTGGTCTACCTCGCGCGTTTAGACGGCACCCCGCAGGAGCGCGACGGCTGGCGTTGGGTCCTAGTTGCATCCCTGGCCTGGAGTCTCGCGTGGCTAGTTATCAGCATCCTGCTCTGGGCGTTGATGCCAACCGCCGCATCTTGGTTCGGAGCCCAGAATGCGGCGGCACTCGGCCCAATCCGTAACACTTATCTCGCCCTTACTCTCGGCCTACCCGCCTTCATTATGACCGGCGTGCTCGGGCGTCGGCTCTTGACCCAGGGATATGCTAGATCGCTCGTCACCATGGCCACCGCCGGGATGACCTTCATGGCCGGCGCAAGCGCCATTCTATACCCTTTGGTCGGGACGCCGGGGATTGGCCTGTCGATCGCTCTGAGTCAATACCTGGTTGCAGCGTTGATGATCCAAAAGCTGATAAGGCGACGCGTAAAATGCGAATCTTGATCCTGGGCGATGTCCCCCCCGGTCTGATCGGGGGCGCACAAGTACAGTCCCTTCACCTGGCCCGTCGTTGGGCCGCTGCCGGCCATCCGGTACTGATCGTGGGTCCAGCTAACCGACCGGCGAGCGACGGACACGTATCAATCGTCCGCCTACCGGTGGTCAGGCGGCTCAAGATACTCCGCGCCGGAAGCTATCTGATCTCCGCCACTTGGTTTCTGTGGCGCCGCCGATACGAATACGACCTGATCTACTGCCGCTTTCTCAAAGAGCACGCGCTCGCGGCTAGCCTGGCCAGACGCTTGCTGCGTTTGAAGCAACCTTTGGTGAGCTGTCCCGCAAATACGGGAAATCAGGGAGATATTTATTATGTCAAGCATGCACCGTTACCATGGCTGTGGCGTTGGGCCTTCTCGCGCGGGGTATCGTGTATCAATGCCATGTCAGCACGGCTTGCACGCGAAGTCGCTACCCTAGCGCTTGCCCCAATTCCGGTCAGCCGGATCCCCAATGGCGTGGTCGTGCCACGTCAGGCTCCAGATCTCCGGAGACAAGACCGTCCCCCGCGCATTCTTTGTGTCGGCCGTTTCGTCGCGTACAAAGGTCACGATGTCCTCCTTCGAGCCATCCGCCTTCTACTCGACGCTGGCCAC
The DNA here is from genome assembly GCF_903933125.1 of uncultured Lamprocystis sp. Taxonomy (GTDB): domain Bacteria; phylum Pseudomonadota; class Gammaproteobacteria; order Chromatiales; family Chromatiaceae; genus Thiodictyon. Next base: position 8,889 of record NZ_CAIZIZ010000168.1, read on the forward strand.
GCTTTTGAGCTTCGTCTCGTCGGGTACGGGCCGCTGCATCTAATGCTCGAAGCCGATATCTCGCGGCTCGGACTCTCCGACGTTGTGAGTATCCTAGGGCAGCGGCTGCCCGAGCAAATCCTGGACGAGATCCAGCAAGCGGATTTGTTCGTCCTGCCATCCTTGTGTGAAGGAATGCCGGGGGCTTTGTTGGAGGCGCTGGCCCACGGTCTGCCGGCGATCGCGACACAGGTGAGCGGCTCGGTTGACATATTGGATGATGAGATCGGGTGGTTGGTCCCGGTTGGCGATGCGGAAGCCCTCGCCTCCGCGATTGCAGCTGCACTTGACGCCGGACCTGATCGCCTGCGTGAAATGGGCTCAAATGCTCGTTATAAAGTGGCCCGCGAATACGATATGGACGTGGTGGCAGCGCGTTACCTGACACTGTTCAAGGAACTGACAGATTCGTCGAACGCCGCAACAGAGGTCAACCTGCGCGAACCGGTCGGTCGAATCTAAGGCCCAACGCATGGACGCCGGGTGCATGTTCGAAAGCTAACCCGTCATAGCGACGACTGATGTGATCTACCGCTGACGCAGCACCCCGTCTCTCGCCCGTAAGGCGTATCGGCCGACGCGGCAGCGAATTCCTTATTGAGCGTTTATTAGTCGAGTCTGAGTAAATCCATGAACAAGCGTCTGAACGCATTGTATAAGTTGCTGGTTGGCGACCCGACTGCACGTTTTGAACTACTGATGCTGCTTGGGCGCGTACTGGTACCGCGTTATCGGTTTAAGTGGCCGGATCTCGATTGGATGGACAACGGTGACTTCAACGATTACCTGGGACATTTTGGCGAGGGGACAGGTTTGAACACGGACCGCCGATGGATGCTGGGACAACTCCTGAGACTGACTTGCGAAGTCCCCGGCGATACGGCTGAGTGCGGCGTCTATCGCGGTGCCTCGTCCTACGCAATCTGCCGTTTCAATGCCTCACTGAAGAGTGCCCCCCGGAACCATTTCGCATTCGACTCCTTCCAAGGGCTGTCTGCGCCTCTGGCAGAGGATGGTCATCATTGGAGCGGCGGGGACTTGCGTGTGCCTTTGGCTCGACTTTGGCCATTTCAGGCCGTCGAGGCCAGTTGATCCAGCAAGCGTTCCCAGTCCCGCTGGGAAATAACGAGGGCGTCCGGGTCTGCGGTTGAGTTGACGAAATTCGCCGCCGCCCAACTGGTGCGGCGCAC
>NZ_CAIZIZ010000169.1 GCF_903933125.1 uncultured Lamprocystis sp.
CCCAGGCCAAGAAGCACGACCGCAGCATCGGCGCCCTGGGCTCCCGTTGGGGTACCCAATCCGAGGCGACCTTCCGCAATGCCCTGGCCGGCATCCTGGAGACCAGCTTCGGCGTCAGCGTGCGCAATGTCTGTGAATTCGACGACGCCGGCGAGGTCTTCGGGCGGCCGGATCAGGGGGAGATCGACATCATCGTCAAGAATGGCATGCTGTTGCTCATGGAACTGAAGTCATCCATCGACAAGGGCGGCATGTACATCTTCGAGCGCAAGGCCCGCTTCTACGAGCGCCATCACCACCGCAAGGCCGACCGGCTCATCGTCATCTCGCCGATGATCGACCCCCGGGCAGTCCCCGTGGCGCAGGCGCTGGGCATCGAGACCTACAGCGATTCCCTGGACGTGCCGGTTGAGTGACCCCGACCCGCCTTCGCACCGCCGGGCGGCGCGGCTTAGAACCCGTGTGCGGATTTTCCTCCGCAGCACCTGCCGGTTGAGAAAGGGTTTATGATTCGGGACAAGCGGGCACCCGCCGCCCGTGATCCTGCGCGCGAGGCCGTTCATGGACATCACAGTCGAGACCATCAAACGCGAACTGCCGCGCCTGCTGCGGGAAGACCCGGAGCTGCGCCGATACGTCCTGGAGATTGCCCGCGGACACTTCGCCGACCGGGTGCAGACCGATGACCGCTTCGACCGCGTCCTCGACGAGTTGCGCCGCGACCGCGAGGAGCAGGCCCGCAAGTGGGATGAGCAGAACCGCGAGCAGAGGCTCAACTGGGACGAGCAACACCGCAAGTGGGACGAGCAGAACCGCGAGCAGAAGCTCAACCGGGACGAGCAGAACCGCAAGTGGGAGGAGTCCCGCCAAGAGTTCGATCGAGTTCACGAGGAGATCATGGCGCAGGCGAAGAAGCACGACCGCTCTATCGGCGCCCTGGGCGCCCGCTGGGGCCTGCAATCCGAGGCCGCCTTCCGCAATGCCCTGGCCGGCATCCTCGAGACCAGCTTCGGCGTCAGCGTGCGCAACGTCTGTGAATTCGACGACGCCGGCGAGGTCTTCGGGCGGCCGGATCAGGTGGAGATCGACATCATCGTCAAGAATGGCATGCTGTTGCTCATGGAGCTGAAGTCATCCATCGACAAGGGCGGCATGTACATCTTCGAGCGCAAGGCCCGCTTCTACGAGCGCCATCACCACCGCAAGGCCGACCGGCTGATCGTCATCTCGCCGATGATCGACCCCCGGGCAATCCCCGTGGCGCAGGCGCTGGGCATCGAGACCCACGGCGATTCACTGGACGTGCCGGTGGAGTGAGCCCGACCCGACGTCGCATCGCTGGGCGACACGGCTTAGGACCTCAAAGCGCTACTGTTCCGCGCCATTGAAGCTACCCGGCCATGGGTTCACTTTAATCCGAAGTTCCAGACCGGAGCCTGCAATTTCTCTTTCTGAAACATAACGATACAGTGAATTTTCGCGCACTTACATGGGAGCGTGTACCCATGTGGCGGTCGATTTGTGCTCCGACTCGGGCTATAGTCAGTCTTAGCGAATCAATCGCTTACCTGTACCCAGACGCTTGCACGCGAAAATTTTTCAAGATTTTGATTCGCCTAAGAAACTTCTGTCTTGAGCCTGGAACTTCGGTTTAATCGACAGGAAGAGTCGGAAATGTCACCACTACTGGCGGGCATTCGCTGGGCAGTAGCGTAGGAGCCGCGCAGAAGACGGATGCCGTCATCGCGGACATTGATCACGCGCGGACCGTCGTGCGGAAGATCGAGCTTTGACGTTTCTGTTCGATAGCCACAAAGCCCGTCTGTGCCGTGCCGTGACCACAGTCGCCGACGCGGGCCTGATGATCTCGGCCATCGCCATCGCCCATGGCGCAACGCTGGTGACGGGCAACCTGCGGCATTACAATCACCTGGACGGGCTGCCGCTGGAAAATTTGATCCGCCCGCTCGCGGCATCCGCTGCGGCCGAACCCGAGACAGGACAAGCCCCAACCGCTGCGGATTCTCCACACCAAGATGACTGATCCGACATTTTCCGAACGCCACGGCTTTAGCCCGCAACCCGCGCCGATCACGATTCGGCAGGATGCACCCCGTGATCTTCGCGGGCTGATTCCGACGTTCGCTTACCAATGCGGATTCAGTCCAGAAACATTGCGGTCTTTGGTCTGCGCCGCGACCCTGGGGGCAGAAGACCCGAATATACTCGCTATTGAAATAAATTACGATATTTATTAAATATAAGCGATTGTTAAATATCAGGTAAACTGATTTAAAAATCGCAAAAATAGGCTATAGCGAGTATAGCTGGTCTGAATCAGACTTTAAAGTAGAGGTTCGGCGCATCCTCGATCAATGCGACTGGCTCGATATCTACGAAGTCATCGAGCAGATTGCCGTGAGGCTAAAGGACCGGGATGAGATCTTCAACGACGGAGAGGATCGCGTCGCGTGCTTCACGTCGCGGATCAACCGCCTATTCACCAAGCACGGCATCGGCTGGCAACTGATCGAAGGCCGAGTCGAGGTCCGTGGCGAGGAGGTCTTCGAGGCCGTTGCCCGACCGACGATCGAGGCGTTGGAAGGTGCGGGGCTTGCGACGACCGCGAATCAGATTCACGAAGCACTCAAGGGGCTGTCCCGCCGTCCTGAACCGAACATCACCGGCGCCATTCTGCATGCGATGAACGCCGTGGAATGCCTCTCCCGCAAGGTCACGGATGACAAGGGTACGCTTGGCGAGCTTATCAAGAGGCATCCAACACTTTTCCCCCGCCCGCTGGACGAGGGTCTACACAAGCTCTGGGGGTATGCCTCGAATAACGGCAGGCATCTTCTTGAGGGTTGCGATCCGTCCTACGAGGAAGCGGAGCTGGTGGTCACGGTCGCCGCGGCCGTGGTCAGCTATCTGAAACACAAACTCGATAGCGCGGACGCAAGCGCTGAAGATTGATCGACCTGCCGGAGGCAAGCGGACATGCTGGAAGACTTTATCGAGGACTGGCGTCGCGATACGCTGGACGACTATCGCCGCAATCCGGAGAGGGGGCCGGCGCTCGTGCGGGAGCACGTCGGGATCGAGCAACAGGTATTGGCTGGCGGGTACGGCTACCGGCAGGTGGTCGAATTGGTACAAAACGGCGCCGATGCGGTTCTTGAAGAGGCCGAGGCCCAGGACTCCAAAGGAC
>NZ_CAIZIZ010000170.1 GCF_903933125.1 uncultured Lamprocystis sp.
CAGCTTGCGGTAGCTCTCGCCCTCCTTGATCAGCTCGCTGTAGAGATCGGCCCAACCGTAGAGGCTGCGTGCCGGCAGATCACGAAGATTGAGGAGTTGGATCTCAACCTGATACAACTGCCCGGTCGCGTCGCGGGCCTTGACGTCGACCACGGTGAGCTTGTCGTCGAGGAACTCCTTTTCGTTATAGGGATTGCAGGATCTCCACCGCGGTGATGGGCCGGGGCAGCTCCGCGCCGAGGATGGCGTTGAGGAAATGGAGCAGCAGGTCCCGATTGGACTCTGCCCCCAGCAGGGCCTTGAAGACGCAGTCAACCTTGGGATCGATGGGATGGCGCATGGTGGCAGTGTAGGCAGGTGTCGCCGGTGCGACAAGGGACGCGGCCCCGGGGAACCGCGCCCGGCGGGAGGGACACCGGAAACAGACCAATGTTCTACCCAACTTTGAAGGCAAGCCATCGTTGCCGTCAAGTCGTTCCGGGGACAGTTTACTTATCTCCCCGTTAACTACAGAGATCGAATTAAGTAAACTGTCCCCGGAATTCCCATTTGTAAACAGTCCCCCGCGCAGCCCAACGATGGCGTCCAAGGAAGGGCCGAGCAGATCGCGGGGCCGCGCGTCGTCATGCAGGCCGGCTGGACGCTTGTCCACTGGAGCGGGAGGACGTTTGCCGACATGCTGTCGGTCGAGATTCACCAGTTCGTCCAGCTTGGGCATAAATTCCGCGTCGGCGCGTCCTTTTACTTGTATCAGGGCGCGCTGCCGAAGAGTCGCCCGCAGCAGCTCCAACTGCTTGATCTGGGAGGAAACAAACGCTATACGATCAACCACACCCTTGGCAATCAAATGTCGGTATTCTACAAAGGGAGCAATCTGGCCGATCCCGCGGAGGTGACGATCGTTCTGGGGTGTGGCGGCTCGATTACGTTCGATGGAACGCGTCAGGCGACCGGGTTCAATGCAACGACGCGGCCAAAAAGGCGGCCAAAAAGGGGCCAGGCTCAATCATCGCGTCAACGGCGCGGAACCATTGACCAATAGCCACTGGAACCACGGACAACGATGTTCACAAGCATGTTCTTACGACAGCTCGTCCGGTTCGCGGTGATGATCTCTCTCACTCCAATCGCGGGGGTCGCAATGGGAATGTTCAGTGAGTTGGTCCTGTTCTCGGACGTGGAAGGGGTCGTACCGCAAGACGGCGTTCCGGTCGAAGGAGTGGAGATCCTGCAGGAGATCACCTACCAGGAGCCGGGCAGGATTCCCTCTCAAACGGTCAAGACGGGCGCCGGGGGCCGCTTCACCTTTGCGCGGGTCACCACCGGCTCCGGTCTCAGCCGGGTTATTCCCTGACAGCCGTCGATCCTACAACGGCTGGTGATTCGTTACAATGGCGTGGGGTACGAGGGTTGGCGACACAACAAGAACTCTTATGACCTTAACAGTGAATTGGCCGGGCGGCCGTTGCGTCTGATCTGCGACCTTGCCCACGCCCCTGATTTCGAAGGCAAACACTACGGAATCTGCCGAGCCGCCCCCGACTAAGCTGGGCCGCGCGGCCCGGACGGCGGATGCAGCCCGTGGAACCGAGAAGAGCAGTGGTCACGATTGGCTAACCAACACCCGCATGGCCGGAGTTCAGGGGCCTGGCGGGTACACGGTGCACGCCGGATTCTGGAACCTCGCCGCGGGCCTGTTGCCCCAGATTCAGGCGAGTCTTCGCGGGCGTCATCCCTCCCGCATCCATGCTCGGTCGGGAAAACATCTCAGCGCAATTCAACATCAAAAATCAGCATCTCATCGGCGCCAATGAGCGGCTTGCGCAAAACCTCGACTGGGACCCGCCGGCCCGGCAGGGCATCGATCAGGGCGATGCGGATGTCGGCATAGGTGCTGACCGGCTGCTCGCCGACCCGCACGATGCGGTCCCCTTCTTTGACTCCAGCCGCCTTGGCCCCGCTGTCCTCGGAGAATCCCTGGATTTCCACGCCCTGGTCGCCGACCTCAGGGTTCAACATCACGCCGAGCATCCCGGACTGGGGCAGGTCGACCGGCCGCGGGAACAGCAGATAGTCCGCCGCGGCGGGGTCGAGTTCACGCTGGTTGGCGTTCAGCAGACTGACGGCAGACACCGGCTGACGGCGCAACAGCCGTTTGGGAATCCCCTGACCGTATTCCAGATGCCCGGCGCCGGCCAACACGACCAAGGTCCGGTTCGGATGCTCCTGGAGGTAACGGGCGGCGCGCTCGGCCATCCCCTCGTCCCACAGGAGTTGCACCTCGATGAACCGCTCGAACGATTTCTTGTCCGGCATCGGATGCTGGTCGAACACCGCTTTCACCCGCTCCTGGTAGGCGGTGTCCGACCGGTCGATCTCGGTGGGGACACGCGACCGTTCCTGGGGATCGAGACCGTCGATGCCGACCTCCCCGACGCGTTTGGTCAACGCGGAATCGAGATTCAAGGCGATCACCGGGATTTGGTGTTCCCGCGCGAACTGCAGGATCGGCCGGTAGAGACGGTAGTCGTAGCGCCAGCGGTCAAAATACTCCGTCTGGCGCAGGAACGCGGCCTCATCGATCGCCCCGTTGATGTAGGCGTCGACCACCGACTGGTACGGCTGCTGGAAGAATTCCATGCCGATCGCCACTTCCTTGCCGCGGGCTTGCAGGCCCTGGATCACCTTGAGTTGGTTGAGATGATCCTCGTAGCGATCGTGGCTTTCACCGACGAACACCACGCGCCGGTCGGCGATGGCATCGAGCAACTGCTCCATGTTGGTGAGCGTGCGCGGATCGAGCACCCGGGTCGGCGTGTCGGCGGGAACCGCGGCGCCCGCCACCGTCTCGGCTGCGGCAGCCGGCGAGACCGCGAGAGGAGCGCCCAGCACAAACGCCAGGGCCAACGGAAGAATCGATCGACGAGCGGCCACGGCAGTCCTCGCTGGTATTGGCCCGAGCCGGGCCGCGTTATCATAAGATGATCCGGTCAAGGCCACGGATTATGGACCAAGGCCGCCGACCGTCGTCAACCCGCCACCTCCACGAGCCCCCAGACCCCGATGCGCACACTTCTTCGCCTGACGCTGCTGCCGATCGTATTGACCAGCCTGCTGCTGCCGCTGTCCGTGCTGGCCGAGCTGCCGGTCGTTGATCACGAGATCGCGGCGGTGATCGACCCGGCGTCCGGCCAACTGACCGTGACCGATCGACTCACCCTGCCGCCCGGCCGGGACACCGTCGATCTGGTGCTGCACACCGGCCTGTCGCCCCGCGTCGGACCGGACCAAGGGACGCTGGAGGTCCTGGGCCAGGATGCGCATCTGGAGGCCCTGCGGCTGCGCCTGGCTCCCGCGGCCGGCGGCAGCGCGACCCTCACTTACGGCGGCACGATCCGCCATGACCTGACGGCCGTCAGCGAAGGCATGGGTCGCGAGCGCCGGACGACCGTTGGCACCATCGGGCCGGAGGGGGTCTTTCTCGACGGCGGCAGCGGCTGGTACCCGCGGATGCCGGGCACCCTGCAACGTTTCACCCTGCGGGTCAGCCTGCCCGCGGGCTGGCAGGCCGTCTCCCAAGGCGCCGGACCGGGCCGCGAGGCTGATATGGGCTCCGCCTGGGCCGAAACCCAACCCCAGGACGATATCTATCTGATCGCGGCCCCCTTCACCCTCTATCGCGATCAGGGGGCCGCGCCACAGCAGGGGGCCGAGGCCCAGGTCTGGCTGCGCACGCCCGATGCGCCACTGGCCGCCGACTACCTCGCGGCCACGCGTGAGGACCTGGACCTCTACAGCCGGCTCATCGGCCCCTACCCTTACGCTAAGTTCGCCCTGGTCGAGAACTTCTGGGAGACCGGCTACGGCATGCCCTCCTTTACCCTGCTCGGCCCGCAGGTCATCCGGCTGCCGTTCATCATCAACTCCTCGTACCCCCATGAGGTGCTGCACAATTGGTGGGGCAACGGCGTCTATGTGAACTATCAGGGCGGCAACTGGAGCGAGGGGCTCACCGCCTATCTGGCAGATCACCTGATGAAAGAGCGCGCGGGTCAGGGTGCCGCCTATCGCCGCGACAGTCTTGCCGCCTTCGCCGACTATGTGCGGACCGGGGCCGACTTCCCGCTCATCGCGTTCCGCGGACGCCATGGCGCGGCCAGTCAGGCGATCGGCTACGGCAAGGCCGCCATGGTCTTTCATAATCTGCGGATCCAGTTGGGCGACGCGGCCTTCATCCAGGGGCTGCAACGCTTCTACACCGACAACCGCTTTCGCGTCGCCGGCTATCCGGAACTGCGTAGCGCCTTCGAGACGGCGTCCGGCCGTGACCTCGGCACCTATTTTGCCGCCTGGACCACCCGCACCGGAGCACCGCGCCTGGCCCTGTCCGAAGTCCGGTCCGAACCGCTCACAACCGGCTACCGGGTCAGCGGACGGGTGGAGCAGACGCAACGGCAGGCGCCTTACCCCTTCGCGGTTCCGGTCGTGGTCCACCTGACCGACGGGGCACCGCGGCAGACCCTGGTCATGCTCGCGGGGCGCGAGACCGATTTCACCATCGAGCTGCCCACCGCCCCGCTCCGCGTCGCCCTGGACCCGGAATTCGACAGCTTCAGGACCCTGGAAGCGGGCGAGTCGGCGGTCTCCCTGGGCAGCCTGTTCGGCGCCGCGCAGGGTCTGATCCTGCTTCCCAGCGCCGCCTCGCCCGACCTGCTTGAGGCCTATCGCGCCCTGGCCGCCGAATGGCAGCGCGGTCACGCGGGCTGGCAGATCGCACTGGACAGCGATCACCCCGCGCCCCCGACCGACCGGGCGCTGTGGCTGCTGGGCTGGGAGAACCGTCACCTCGGCGCCTTCGCCGCGGGCAGTCAGGGGTTCAGCCTGGACCCGGCAGCGCGTGCCCTGAACATCGCCGGGGCGCCCGTGGACACCACCAACGCAAGCCTGGCACTCACCCGCCAACGCGGCGATCAGGCGCTCGGCTGGGTCGCAACAACCGATGCCGCGGCGCTGCCCGGACTGACCCGCAAGCTCCCCCATTACGGCAAATACGGCTATCTGGTCTTCACCGGGACGGCACCCGACAACCGGCAGAAGGGCCAATGGCCGCCCGGCGACTCGCCGTTGGTCTACTGGTTCGGCGAGGCGCGACCCGAACTCACTCCCGCGCCGCGATCAAGCCTGGTGGAGCCCCGCTAGCGGTCAGGGTTCGTAGAAGCGCCATCCTGGCGCTTCGAAGCGGCTGGAAGCCGCTTCTACGTTTTCTTCGTGTTCTTTGTGTCTTTGTGCGAGCAATCGCCGGATTTATTGCCTTTCCCGCTCAGGCAGATGCAGACTTTGAACAGACTTTGCCCAGATTCACAAGCAAGCACCAACCAACCGAGGATAGCGCAATGAGCAACGAGACACTCCGTTCCAAAGATCGTCAGGCCTTCTGGTTCATCGTCGCCATCAGCCTGGCACCGCTGGTACCCTACGCCTTGCGCGGCCCGAGCGAGCAAGCGGCGGTCGGGGCGGACATGATCGGCGCGACGCAGCCGGCCGTCATCGCCCCGGCAATGGCATCCTGAGATCAAGCACTCGCGACCGACCGGCCTGATTCGGCGGTCGGATCGCGGGCAGTCCCCGCCTGGAAAAACCAATCAACGCAGGAGAAACAAAAACAGGGCCATCGGCCCTGTTTTTTTGGCAAATGTCTTAAGCATTTGCCTTAGGTGATTTCCGGCAAGTGACTGACCGCCGCCTGCGGATATTACTGCGCCCGCACAATAGATCGGAGGTCGAGGGTTCAGCCGAACGCGCCGCCGCCCGCTAAAGCGTCGGCCTCCGGTTGCGTCGCCCCAGTCACCGGAGGGTGCGATCGACCCGATCGTTTTTCGCCCTCAAGGCGAAAAACGATTAAAAGCCCATGCGCTCGAAAAAGCTCTTGACCCCATCGAGCCAGGTCGACTCTTGCGGGCTGTGGCGCGACCCGCCTTCCTGCATGCTGGTATCGAACTCGCGTAACAGTTCTTTTTGACGCTCGGTGAGGTTGACCGGCGTCTCGACCAACACCCGACAGATCAGATCGCCGACCACGCTGTCACGCACCGGTTTCACGCCCTTGCCGCGCACCCGGAACATCTGACCGGTCTGGGTACCGGCGGGGATCTTGAGGCTGACCTTCCCGTCCAGGGTCGGGACCTCCATCTCACCCCCCAGGGCCGCTACCACAAAACCGATCGGCACCTCGCAGTAGAGATGGCTATCCTCACGGGTGAAGATAGGATGCTCCTGCACCTGCACCTGCACATAGAGGTCGCCCGCGGAACCGCCATGCTCGCCGCGCTCACCCTCCCCGGCCAACCGGATGCGATCACCCGTATCCACACCGGGCGGCACCTTGACCGACAGGGTCTTGTCTTCCTGCAAACGGCCGCGCCCCCGACAGTGAGGGCACGCCTCCTCAATGATCTGACCTTTCCCCCGACACTGGGGGCAGGCCTGCTGAATCGAGAAAAACCCCTGCTGCATCCGCACCTGGCCGGCACCGCTGCAGGTGGGGCAGGTCTTGGGCTTGGTCCCCGGTTTGGCCCCGGAGCCGCCGCAGAACTGACATTCGACCAAGGTGGGAATGCGGATCTTGACGTCCTTGCCGGCGACCGCCTCCTCCAGACTCAGGCTGAGGTCATAGCGCAAATCAGCCCCGCGACCGGTGCGCCGACCGCCGCGTCCGCCGAAAATATCGCCGAAAACGTCACCGAAAATATCCTGGAACGAACCCCCGGCGAAATCGCCGGGGCCGCCGAACCCGCCGGCACCGGCCTCAACACCGGCGTGGCCGAACTGATCATAGGCACTGCGCTTCTTGGCATCCGTCAGCACATCGTAGGCCTGTTTGACCTCTTTGAACTTGGCCTCGGCGCCGGCGTCTCCGGTGTTGCGGTCCGGGTGGTATTTCATGGCGAGACGCCGGAAGGCCTTCTTGACGTCGGCCTCGCTGGCGTTGCGCGCAACCCCCAGGACTTCGTAGTAATCGCGTTTGGGCATTAGCAGCAGTGGTCAGTAGTTATACGGAGCGGTTTTGAGTTTTCGGTTTTTCGTTTTCAGTTAAGGACTATCAAACATTGGGTTACGAAAAACGAGAAACGAGAAACCAACAACGACGGGTATAGTAGTCAATGGTGAATAGTGAGTGGCTAGTGGTCGGTTGCTCATCGAGCGGGGCATTTCACCGCGACATGAACAACGCACGGACAATCCGCCCGCGCGCCGCAAATCAGCGATGACGATCCATCATCCACTATCCTCTATCCACAAATCACTATTTCTTATCGTCCTTGACTTCTTCGAACTCGGCATCGACCACGTCATCCTTGCCGCCGCCCCCCCCCGCGGTCTTGGCACCCGCATCCTGGCCGGCCGCCTCGGCGCCAGCGGCACCCGCCGCGCCCTGCGCGTAGAGCCGCTCAGCCATCTTGGCGGAGGCGTCGCCCAGTGATTTGGTGAGTGATTCGATGCGGTCCTTGTCCTCACCCTTCATGACCTCTTCCAGGTTCCGAACCGCCGATTCGATCGCGGACTTCTCACCGCTCTCCATCTTGTCGCCCAGTTGCTCCATGGACTTGCGACAGGAGTGGATCATGCTGTCGGCATGGTTGCGGGCGGAAACCAGTTCATGGAAGCGCCGGTCGTCTTCCATATGGGCCTCGGCATCCTTGACCATCTTGGCGACCTCGGCATCCGACAGTCCGGAGGACGCCTTGACGATGATGGACTGCTGCTTGCCGGTGGCCTTGTCCTTGGCGGAGACGTTCAGAATCCCGTTGGCATCGATATCGAACTTGACCTCGATCTGCGGAACGCCGCGCGGCGCCAACGGAATGTCGCTGAGATCGAAGCGCCCAAGCGACTTGTTATCGACCGCGCGCTCGCGCTCGCCTTGGAGCACACGCACCGTCACCGCCGTCTGGTTGTCATCGGCGGTGGAGAAGACCTGCTGGGCGGAGGTCGGGATCGTGGTGTTCTTCTCGATCAGCTTAGTCATGACCCCGCCCAGGGTCTCGATACCGAGCGATAGCGGTGTCACGTCCAGCAGCAACACGTCCTTGACCTGCCCGCCCAATACGCCGCCCTGGATGGCCGCGCCGATGGCGACGGCCTCGTCGGGGTTTACGTCGCGCCGCGGGGTCTTGCCGAAGAACTCCTCGACCTTGGCCTGTACCTTGGGCATCCGGGTCTGGCCGCCGACCAGGATGACCTCGTCGATCTGCCCGGCGGTCAGATTGGCGTCCTTGAGCGCGGTCCGGCAGGGTTCGATGGTCCGGTCGACCAATTCCTCGACCAGGGACTCGAGCTTGGCGCGGGTCAGCTTGACATTCAAGTGCTTGGGACCGTTCTGATCAGCCGTGATGTACGGCAGATTGATGTCGGTCTGCTGGCTGGACGACAGTTCGATCTTGGCCTTTTCCGCGGCTTCCTTGAGACGCTGCAGCGCCAGCGGGTCATTGTGCACGTCGACGCCCGCGGACTTCTTGAACTCGGCTGCCAGGAATTCAATGATCCGCAAGTCGAAATCTTCGCCGCCGAGGAAGGTATCACCGTTGGTGGACAGCACCTCAAACTGGTGCTCGCCCTCGATCTCCGCGATTTCGATGATCGAGATATCGAAGGTGCCACCGCCTAAGTCATAGACCGCGATCTTCTGATCGCCGCGCTTCTTGTCCATCCCGTAGGCCAGGGCCGCGGCGGTGGGCTCGTTGATGATGCGCTTGACCTCCAGGCCGGCGATCCGCCCGGCGTCCTTGGTCGCCTGGCGCTGGGAATCGTTGAAATAGGCCGGAACCGTGATGACGGCCTCGGTGACCGGGTGGCCCAGATAGTCCTCGGCGGTCTTCTTCATCTTCTGCAAGACCTTGGCCGAGATCTCGGGCGGCGCCATCTTCTTGCCGTTGACCTCCACCCAGGCGTCGCCATTGTCCGCCTTGACGATCTTATAGGGCACCATGCCCTTGTCCTTGGCCACCACCTGGTCCTCGTAACGCCGGCCGATCAAGCGCTTGATGGCAAACAGCGTGTGCGTGGGGTTGGTGACCGCCTGCCGTTTGGCGGATTGGCCGACCAGGACTTCATTGTCACTGCTGTAAGCGACGATCGAGGGCGTGGTCCGATCGCCCTCGGCATTCTCGATGACCTTGACACTGTCCCCCTCCATGACGGCGACGCAGGAGTTGGTGGTGCCGAGATCGATACCGATAATCTTTCCCATTCATTTTCTCCGAATTCTCGTTGCTGGCAAATAGCAGCGGCGCCAGGGCGCCTAATTGGCCCCTCAGTTGGGGGGAAACCCGCGCCGATTCAAGCCGGTGTGCTCACGCACCCTGGTCCGGGGCAGCACGGTGGATGCAATCCGTTCAGGCGGCCCGGGACACCATCACCAGCGCCGGGCGCACCAGCCGACCATTCAACGTGTACCCTTTCTGCATAACGGTGGTCACCGTATTGGGGGCCACATCGTCGCGGGGCTGCATGGTCATGGCCTGGTGGAACTCCGGGTTGAACGGCTCACCCAGAGGCTCCACGGGAACAACGCCGAAGCGGGCCATGGCATCGGACAGGAGCTTGAGGGTCATTGCGGTGCCCTCGCGCAGCCGCGCGAGGTCGGTCCCCTCATCCTGGGCGGCGTCGTGTCCCAACTCCAGGCTATCCTGCACCGGCAGCAGTTCACGCACAAAGCTGTCCAATGCATATTTATGGGCCTTCTCCAGCTCCAGTGCCTGGCGCTTGCGCAGGTTGTCCAGTTCCGCCCGTGCCCGCAGTAACTGGTCCCAGTGCTCGTCGGCCTTGGCGCGGGCGGCGGCCAACTCGGCCAACTCGGCCAGCAGCGCGGCGCTGCCGGCGACCGGCGGCTCAGCGTCCGCGGGCAGCGCAGACGGCAACAGTTCTGGATCAGTGTTCGGGTTAGCCATAGGGTCAGTCGTTTGATTGTCCGTTGTCTCAGCCGTCATGTTGACCTCCGTAACTGCAAGCGGCCGGACCGCCGCGCCTGATCGAGGCGTCGGCGCCGCGGCCGGAATGGGTGGCTACTGCCGCAACGCGGCGGCCAGCAACCGTGCGGTGACGTCCACGATCGGAATCACCCGCTGGTAATCCATGCGGGTCGGCCCGATGACCCCGAGCACACCCACCACCTGATCATCCACACGATACGCCGTCGTCACCAGACTACACTCTTCGAGCAGGTCATAACCGGACTCCTCCCCGATGAAGATCTGCACCCCGTCGGCCTCAATGCAGCGATCCAGGATGTGCAGGATCTCACGCTTCTGGTTAAAGGCGTCGAACAGGTGCTTGAGCCGCTCCATGTTCGCCAATTCGCCGAACTCCATCAGGTTGGTCTGGCCGGCGATGACACAGTCATCAGTGCGTTCGGCCGCCGCCACCACCGCATGGGCCAGGGTCACGGCGCGCATCATCAGCGCATCCATGTTCTGGTGGGTGTTCTTCAGATCCTCCAGCAGGCGCTTGCGCACCTCACTGATGTCCTGCCCGGTGAACATCTGGTTCAGATAATTCGATGCCTCCTCCAGCATAGAGCGGGTGACGGCATGCTCGGTCGTAATGATCCGATTGTGCACCTCACCCTCGCCGGTAATCAGGATCGCCAGCACCCGCGAGCCCGACAACGGCAACAATTCGATCTGCCGGAAGGCGTTGCGCTCATGCCGCGGCAGCATCACCACACCCGCCAGGTGGGTGATCCCCGAGAGCATCCGCGAGGTCGCCTCCACCAGCGACTTGGAGTCGGTCGGGCCGGTGAAGCGCTGCCGCAGGCTCTCCATATCCTCCTCGGAGGGTGGCCGCATCGTCAGCAGCGAATCCACGAACAGCCGATAGCCGGCCACCGTCGGCACCCGCCCGGCCGAGGTGTGTGGCGACACCACCAGCCCCAGGTCTTCCAGATCGGCCATCACGTTGCGGATCGTCGCCGGACTCAACTCAAGACCCGCGTCCTTCGAGAGGGTCCGGGAGCCCACCGGCTGACCATCCTTGATGTAGCGCTCCACCAACACCTTCAGAAAGTGCATGGCGCGCTCGCTGACCTGGGTGTCGCCGTGTCTGGCTTGTGCTGTCAATGGATGCCTGCCCTAGTATTTGCCGCGTTGACCCACCTTCTCTTTTCCCGCTGCTGCGAGGCCGACTTTCGCACCGGCGCCGGGATTCCCCCGCGCGCGGCCAATCAGGAACCGCGCGGGAGAACACGCGCCCCGACCCGACCGCCTGTTAGCACTCTCTTGATTCGAGTGCTAAGCCTCGCACAATCTAGGGACTCACCGCGAGACTGTCAAGGCAGAGACCCGATCCCTGGACCGACCGACGACAGTGCGCCCTGCGCGTCGCGAAGAATCTTACCGCTGCGCACTTGGCGTACCTCACCGCCCATGCTACCGTTTCAAATCGATCACCTGCCCGCAACCATCAGCGCGGCCCCCCAAGGAAGCCCATGCGGCAATTCCGAATCGTCGGCATCATCGGCAAACAGAGCGAGGAGCCCGAAGTCGAGGTCACCCTGCGCCGACTGACCGAACACCTGCGGCTGCGGGGCTGCCAAGTCCTGCTCGACGCCGAGAGCGCACGCCTGCTGCGGCTGCGGCCCGACGACGGCGTGCCGGTGGCAGTGCTCGGGGCGCGCTGCGATCTGGTCGTGGTGGTCGGCGGCGACGGCACCCTGCTGCACGCCGCCCGCGCCCTGGCAGGCAGCCGGGTGCAATTGCTCGGCATCAACCTGGGCCGCCTCGGGTTCCTGGTCGACATCCTGCCCGAGCACAGTGAAACCGCACTGGATGCGATTCTGGAGGGTGAGTATGAGACCGATACGCGCAGCCTGCTCACCGCCGCGGTGCTCGCGTGCGACGACACCCCGCCGGAGCGCGCCTACGCCGCGCTGAACGACGTGGTGATCCACAAATGGAACACGGCGCGCATGATCGAATTCGAGACCTACATCGACGGCGACTTCGTCAATGCGCAGCGCTCGGACGGGCTGATCATCTCGACCCCCACCGGCTCGACCGCCTACGCGCTATCCGGCGGCGGACCCCTGGTCGCGCCCTCCCTGGACGCCATCCTGCTGGTGCCGATCTGCCCGCACGACCTCAGCAACCGTCCGCTGGTCGTACCGGGCGCCAGCCGCATCGAGATCCGGGTCTGCGGTCCGGACAACGGCCATGCCCAGATGACCTGCGACGGTCAGACCGCCGTCTCGCTCCTGCGCAAGACCCGCCTGCGCGTGGAGCGCCACCCCAATCAGGTCTGCCTGCTCCACCCTAAGGGCCACAACCATTATCAGATCCTCCGCGCCAAGCTCGGCTGGGGAGGACTGACGCCGGTCTCGCTGACATGTTGAGCGGCCCGCACCGGCGCGCCCGTCCGATTGTAGGATGGGTAGAGCGCAGCGAAACCCATCCTCCGCACCGGTGCAGCCCATGCTCACCCACATCCTGATCCAGGACGTCGCCATCGTCAGCCGGCTGGAGCTGGACTGCGCCGCCGGGCTCAGCGCCCTGACCGGCGAGACCGGCGCCGGCAAATCCATCCTCATCGACGCCCTGGGTATCGCCCTGGGGGACAAGGCCGATGCCGCCGTCATCCGCGCCGGACGGGAGCGCGCCGAGGTCGTCGCCAGCTTCGACCTCGCCAATTGCCCGGCCGCGCGCGCCTGGCTGGCGGAACAGGCCCTGGACGACGACGGCGACTGCATCGTCCGCCGCCTGATCGCCCGCGAGGGCCGCTCCCGCGCTTTCATCAACGGCCGCGCGGCGAGCACCACCCAACTGCGCGAACTCGGCGACCGACTGGTCGACATCCACGGCCAGCACGCCCACCAGTCACTGCTGCGCGCCAATGACCAGCGGACCCTGCTCGACGCCTACGGCGGCCATCCGGACCTGGCCGCCGCGGTGGCCGCGGCCTTTCGCGACTACCGGACCCTAGACCGCCGCCTCACCGAACTCGAAGGCGCCGCGGCCGAACGCGCCGAACGCCTCGATCTGCTGCGCTTTCAGGTCGATGAACTCGATGCACTCGGTCTCAAGGCCGAAGAACTCGTGTCGCTGGATCAGGAGCAGCGGCGACTGAGCCATCTGGGCCGGCTCCAGGAGGTCGGGGCCGCGGTCCTGCAAGGGCTGGCCGAGTCGGAGCCGGCCATCGAAGACCAACTGCGCGGCGCGGCGGCGGATCTCAGCGAACTGGAGACCATCGATCCCGCGCTGGCCGAGGCGCGCGAGTTGCTGGAGGGCGCCGCGATCCATGCCCATGAAGCGGCCGTCAGCCTGCGCCACTACCTGGACGGACTCGACCTGGATCCGGCCACCCTGGCCGCGGTGGAGGCCCGGCTCGCGCAGATTCATGAATTCGCGCGCAAGTACCGTGTCTTCGCCCCGCAACTCCCCGACCTGCTCGCCACCCGCCGCGCTGAACTTGCGACCCTGCAACAGGCCGACCAGACCCTGGACATCTTGCGCGGCGAGCGCGACGCCGCCTGGACCGCGTTTGGCGCTCAGGCGGCACGTCTGTCGCAGGCGCGTGCCGGCGCGTCCGCCCGGCTGGGCGATACCGTGACCCAGGCGATGCAGCAACTCGGCATGACCGGCGGACGCTTCGCCGTCGCGCTGGAGCCGCTGCCCGCCGAGTCCGCGGGCGCCGGCGGCATGGAGCGGATCGCGTTTCTGGTCAGCGCCAACCCCGGCCAGCCCATGCAACCGCTGGCACGGGTCGCCTCCGGCGGCGAACTCTCCCGCATCAGCCTCGCCATCCAGGTCGCCACCGCGGAATGCGGCAGCGTCCCCACCCTGGTCTTCGACGAGGTGGACGTCGGCATCGGCGGCGGCGTCGCCGAAATCGTCGGGCGCCTGCTGCGCCGCCTGGGCGCCGCCCGACAAGTGCTGTGTGTCACCCACCTGCCGCAAGTCGCCGCCCAGGCCCACCACCAACTGCGGGTCAGCAAAGAGACCCTCGACGGACACACCCATACCCGGATCGAACCGCTCGACGCCGCCGCCCGGGTCGAGGAGATCGCCCGCATGCTCGGTGGCACCGAGATCACCCGTCGTACCCGCGACCATGCGCGTGAGATGCTCGATCGTGCACGAGGTGACGGCGCCAGTTAGAACATCAGGCCGGGATCGCTGTTCCTTGCCGAAGCGGATGATTCGGATTTGTCCACAGATGACACAGATGCACACAGATGAAGATAGCGCGTAGGATGCGGTGAGGAACGAACCGCATCTTTTTAAATTTAAAGACTTATAACTTTCTTCACACATTCGTCGGATGCGGTGATGCACGAGCCGCTCCCCTCGCGGCCGGGGCGATGCGGTTCGTGCCTCATCGCACCCGACGGCACCTCCGTCCGCTGGTGCTTGAACACGAACGCGCACTCATGCTACGGTCCGCCCGCACCTGCTCAACCATTCCCCCAGGAGAAAATCCGCATGATGTTCAAACTGTTCCGACGCCATTCGGGGCCGCGCGGCCAACACGCGACGCTTTTTCTCTTGTGTTTGATACTGGTCCTGAGTCTGACCCTGGGCCAGGCCGCGGCCGGACTGACGGCACCCGGTGCCGCGGCGGCGACCCATGCCGACAACCTGCGCGCGCAGGTGGCTGCCGCGGGCTGGGTGAACGTGCGGGTGGATCTGGGCGCGCCGGAGCGGGCCGCGGCGGATGACCTGGAGCAGACGGCCCAGGATCTGCTGTTCGCCTTGCCGGCCGGGTCCTATGACACGGTCGAGCGGGCCGCTGGTGCGGCCAGCCTGACGCTACGGGTCGATGTGGCCGGGCTCGATGCGCTGCTGGGCTCGCCCTGGGCGACAAGCGTTGCCGCGGCCGGCAATCCGGAGATGCAGGGACTGGCTGCCGGCCATGTGCACAGCCTGGCCCTCAAGTCCGACGGCACCCTCTGGGCCTGGGGAGGCAACAATTACGGTAAGCTCGGCGACGGCACCACCACGTGGCGTAAAACGCCGATCCAGGTCCTGACCGGGGTCGCGGCCGTGGCAGCCGGGTATAGCCACACCCTGGCCATCAAGACCGACGGCAGCCTCTGGGCCTGGGGATCGAACTACTACGGCGGGCTCGGCGACGGTACAACCACCGATCGTTGGACGCCGGTCCAGGTCCTGACCGGGGTTGCGTCCGTGTCAGGCGGGGGGGGCATACCCTGGCCATCAAGACCGACGGCAGCCTCTGGGCCTGGGGATACAACGGGTGGGGCCAGGTCGGAGACGGCAGCAACACGCTAAACCGCCTGCGTCCAGCGCCGGTGGTCGGGTTCGAGGGACCACCGCCTGCCTCCACCGCCGACTTCACCGTCACCAACATCACCCTGAACCCCAGCGCCCCGCTCGCCGGCGGAACCTTCAATGCCTGGATCACTGTTAAGAACCGGGGCACTGAGGCCGGCAGCCCTGGGCTGCTGCGCGTCTGGACCAACCAGCCCGCGTTCCAAGACTGCGACGCCACGGGGGACGCCGAGATCAGCCTGGCGAGCCTGGCGGCCGGCGCCAAACAGACGGTGTCGATCCGCCTGTCGGCCGGCACCGCCGGGTACCAAAACCTGCGGACCTTCATCGACAGCCAGTGTCTGACCGCAGAACCCGATGAGACCAACAACCAAGACGTCAAGGGCTACCGGGTCTTCGCCCAGCCGATCGCGGACTTCGCGGTCACCGCCATCGACCTGACGCCCAACCGCCCAACCGCCGGCGGGACCTTTAGCGCCGCCGTGACGGTAAAGAACCGCGGCACCGCGCCCGGCGACGCCGGCACGCTCGCCCTCTGGGTCGATCAGCCGGACGTCCCCGCCTGCGGCGCCGCGGGCGACGCCGCGCTGCCCGTCGGTACCCTCGCCGCCGGGGCCCGCACCCTGACCCTCGACGGACTCCCCGCCGGTGCCGCCACCGCCAAGTCACTGCGCGCCTTCATCGATCACACCTGCGTCATCACGGAGGCCTACGACGCCAACAACCAACGGGTGAAGCCCTACACCGTCGCGCCCTGAACCGCCCTCCGGCGGTCGCTCGCGCAACCTTGGCTGTCGGTGCGACTTCAGTCGCATCGACACCCGGTTCGACCTCTGTATCGCGGTCCTGTCCGACCAAGAGCGCCGCGGCATCGCGCGCGATACCGTCACCAAGATGGCCGAAGACGCTGCCGGGGGCGTGCCCGAGTATTACATCCTGCACCCCATCCGCTGATCCGGCCCGTTCATCCGGCGGCGATTGAACACGAAGACGGAACCATGCTACCGTCCGCGCGCACTTGCCAACCCATCCCTAAACAACAGGAAATACGCATGTTTTTTGAACTGTTCCGACGCCCGCCGGGGCCGCGCGCACAGCGCGCGGCGCTTCTTTTTTTGTGTTCGATACTGACACTGACTCCGGGCCTGGGCCAGGCCGCGGAGCCGCCCAATGCCGCCGCCCTGCGCGACCAGGTGGCCGCCGCCGGCTGGCTGACCGTGCGGGTGGACCTGCGCGCACCGGCGCAGACCGCGAGGGCGGCGACCGCCGCCGACCAGGACGACCTGGAGCAGACGGCGCAGGATCTGCTGTTTGCCTTGCCGGCCGGATCCTATGACGGGGTGCGGCGCACCGCCGGTTCAGCCAGCCTGACGCTGCGGGTCAATGCCGCCGGGCTGGATGCGCTGCTGCTCTCGCCCTTGGCGACGGTTGCCGCGGCCGGCAATCCGGACATGCAGCGACTGGCGACTGCCTATTTTCACAGTCTGGCCCTCAAGACCGACAACAGCCTCTGGGCCTGGGGATACGGCGGGTTCTGCGCGCTCGGCGACGGCACCTGCGAGAGTCGCCCCACCCCGGTCCAAGTCCTGACCGGCGTCGCGGCCGTGGAAGCCGGCGGTTATCACAGCCTGGCCCTCAAGACCGATAGCAGCCTCTGGGCCTGGGGATACAATTACGCTGGCCAACTCGGCGACGGCACCACCCGGACCAGTCCAACGCCTGTACAAGTCCTGACCGAGATCGCGACGATGGCGGCCGGCGAGCTGCACACCCTTGCCCTCAAGACCGACGGCAGCCTTTGGACCTGGGGAAGCAATGAATTTGGCCAACTTGGTGACGGTACAGCTTACTGGAGCCTGCGCCCGCTTCAGGTCCTGACCGGAATCGCGGCCGTGGAGGCTGGCGGTTATCACAGCCTGGCCATCAAGACCGACGGCAGCCTCTGGGCCTGGGGATACAATTACGCTGGCCAACTCGGCGACGGCACCACCACCACTCAGTTGGCGCCGATTCAGGTCATGACCGGAGTTGCGTCCGTGGTGGCGGGCGTCGGCCATACCCTGGCGATCAAAACCGACGGCAGTCTCTGGGCCTGGGGAAGCAACTGGGGAGGCCAGATCGGCGACGGCACCACCACCGATCACCGGACGCCGGTTCAGATCATGACCGGGGTCGCCGCCGTAGCGGCAGGCTACTATCACACCCTGGCACTCAAGACCGACGGCAGCCTCTGGGCCTGGGGAAACAACTGGGGAGGCCAGATCGGCGACGGCACCACCACCGATCGGTTGACGCCCATCCAGGTAATGGCCGGGGTCGCGGCCGTGTCAGCCGGCAATGCTTACACCCTGGCCCGCAAGACCGACGGCAGCCTCTGGGCCTGGGGAAACAACGAGTATGGCAAACTCGGCGACGGCACCACAACAGACCGCCCGCGGCCGGTGCAGGTGGCCGGGTTCCTGGGACCAAACGCCCCCGATTTCGTGGTGACCGCTGTGACCATAAACCCGCTTGACCCGCTCGCCAACAGCACGTTCAGCGCCACCATCACGCTGCAGAACCAGGGCACGGTCGCCGCAACGCTCGGCACCCTGCAGGTCTGGGCTAACCAGACCGCCACCCAGGGCTGCAGCGCGGTCGGGGACCAAGCGGCCACCCTGGGGCGCGTCGCGGCCGGTGCCAAGCGCACGGTAACGGTCAACGGCCTGCCGGCCGGGACGGCTGGGGCCAAGACCTTGCGCGTCTTCGTCGACAGCCAGTGCCAGACCGCAGAAACCAATGAAACCTACAACCAGTTCACCAAAGCGTACACCGTCTTTGGACGGCCGACGCCCGATTTCGTGGTGACCAGCATCGTCCTGCCCTCCGGCAGCCCGAGCGTCGGCGCGACCTTCAGTGCCGCGATCACCATCAAGAACCAGGGTTCGGGGGCCGGCAATGGCGGCTATCTGGATGTCTGGACCGATCAACCGGCGGCCCAGACCTGTCGTGCGGATGGCGACACCTTTGTCAGTGTCGGCACCCTGGCGGCAGGCGCCAGCACCACCCTGACCATCGACGGTCTGCTTGGGGGAACCACCGGGACCAAGACGCTGCGCGCTTTCGTAGACAGCTACTGCGGCACCGGGGAAACCCGCGAGGGCAATAACCAGAAAACCGCGATCTATACGGTCGGCCCGTAAGCTGATCGGTCCGCGCAGCGGACCCTACGATCACGGTTTTCGTAGGGTCCGCTGTGCGGGCCATCCCTGCGCCAACTATCCCTGCGCCAATCATTCCTGTGCGGACCATCACTAGAAAAAGAGCGGTTATCGCGCCACGCCGCCAAACTCGCCACCCTGATATCTCGCCGGTCACCCGGCACAGGTGCCGGTGAGCCGAGCAAAGCCGCTCTGTTGCTTTACGTTCCTGGCGTCTTGGCGTCTTGGCGCGCGTCTCAGCCAGCTTTCGAAGCACTCACCCACGGAGAGAAGACCCATGTTTGCAGCAATGAACCACCGCTGTCCGAGGCCGTGCCAACCACGCGCGGTACAGAGCAGACGACGCAAGATCTGCTGTTCGCCTTACCCGCCCGGTCCTATGACGGGGTCGAGCGGGCCGCGGGTTCAGCCAGCCTGACGCTGCGGGCCGATGCCGCCGGGCTGGATGCGCTGTTGTTCTCGCCCTTGGCGGCGGCGGTGGCCGCAGCCGTCAATCCGGACATGCAGCGGCTGGCCGGCGGTAACACTCAAAGCCTGTTTCTCAAGACCGACGGCAGCCTCTGGGCCTGGGGAAACAACGGGTATGGCGAGCTCGGCGACGGCACCACCAACCAGCTTTCAACGCCGGTCCAGGTCCTGACCGGGGTCGCGGCCGTGGCCGCCGGGGATTCTTACACCCTAGCCATCAAGACCGACGGCAGTCTCTGGGCCTGGGGACACAACGGGTATGGCGAGCTCGGCGACGGCACCACTACGCAACGCCTGCGTCCAGTGCCCGTTGCGGGGTTCGTGGGGCCGACCGCCCCAGATTTCGTGGTGACCGGTGTGACCCTGAACCCGCTTGACCCGCTCGCAAATAGCACGTTCAGCGCCACCGTAACGGTCAAGAACCAGGGCACGGCGAGCGGCCGTGGAGGCTATCTGGATGTCTGGGCCGATCAACCGACGGCCCAGACCTGTCGGGCGGACGGCGACACCTTTGTCAGTGTCGGCACCCTGGCAGCGGGCGCCAGCACCACCCTGACCGTCGACGGTCTGCTCGGCGGGGCCGCCGGGACCAAGACGCTGCGTGCTTTCGTGGACAGCTACTGCGGTACGCGGGAGACCCGCGAGGGCAATAACCAGAAAACGGCAGTCTATTCGGTCGGCCCGTAAGACGACAATAGATGGTCCGCACAGCGGACCCTACGGTAAGACCGCGATCCGTAGGGTCCGCTGTGCGGACCATCGCTGTGCGGACCATCGCTCTGCCGACCATCACTCTACCGACCATCCGCAGCCGACCGGAACGCGAATCAACGCGACCACGACCGGCCGGCCCGACCCGCTCAGGCCGCCAGCGCCTGCTCCGTCGCCACATCATCGTGCACCACGGCTGGCACCGACCGATTCAGCGCCGCCAGCACCGCCTGCAGTGAGGCACCCACCACGTCGCGGTCGATCGCCGCCCCGCTGACGCGCACCCCGTCCACATTGATCAGGGCATAGGCTGCCGCCTCGGCATCCGTACCCTCGCCGATGGCGTGTTCCTGGTAATCCAGCACCTGAATGGACTGACCGAAGGCGCGCGTCCAGGCGTCGACGAAAGCGCCGATCGCCCCCTGACCCTCGCCGTGCAGGACGCGTTCGCTGGCGGGAGCGCCGAGGTGGACCTCGATCCGGTCGTGACCATTGCGGGCCAGCCGATAGCCGGTCAACCGCCAAGGCCCCTGATCACGGACGAAGTGCTCGCGGAACAACTGGTGAATCCGCGGCCCGTCGATCTCGCCGCCGTCGCGTTCACTCTCGCGCTGGACGATCTGCGCCAGTTCGACCTGGAGCCAGCGCGGCAGGTTGAGCCCGTACTCGCGCTCCATCACAAAGGCCACCCCGCCCTTGCCGGACTGGCTGTTGACCCGCACCACCTCCTGGTAAGTGCGGCCCAGGTCGCGCGGGTCGATCGGCAGGTAGGCCACCTGCCAGGGCGCGTCCGCGCTCTGCCGCTTGAGACATTTGTGGATGGCGTCCTGGTGGCTGCCGGAGAAGGCGGTGTAGACCAGTTCGCCCACCCAGGGATGCCGGGGATGGGTGGGAATACCGGTGCACTCGCTCACTACCGCGAGGATTTCGTCCGGCCGACTGAGATCGAGCCCAGGGTCGATGCCCTGGCTGTACAGGTTCATGGCAAGCGTGACGAGATCCATATTACCGGTGCGCTCGCCGTTGCCGAGCAGGGTCCCTTCCACCCGGTCGGCCCCGGCCATCAGCGCCAACTCGGCTGCCGCGACCGCTCCGCCGCGGTCGTTATGGGTGTGAACCGAGAGGATCAGGGCGTCCCGCCGGCTGATGTGGGTCGCGAACCATTCGACCTGATCGGCGAAGCGGTTGGGACTCGCCACCTCCACCGTGGCCGGCAGATTGATGATGCAGGGGTGATCCGGTGTCGGCATCCATTCCGCGATCACCGCCTCACAGACCTCGACCGCGTAATCCGGCTCGGTGGCGGTGAAACTCTCCGGTGAATACTGGAAGGTCCAGTGCGTCTGCGGATAGCGGGCCGCCTCCTCCCGCACCCAGCGGGCGCCCTGGCGGGCAATCGCCTTGACGCCCTCCCGATCGCTGCCGAACACCCAGTCGCGCTGCACCGGGGAAGTGGAGTTGTAGACATGGACGATCGCCCGCGGCGCCCCGGCCAGGGCCTCGAAGGTGCGGCGGATCAGGTCTTGGCGCGCCTGCACCAGGACCTGCACCGTGACGTCCGCGGGAATCTGATCGGACTCGATCAGCCAGCGCACGAAGTCGAAATCCGGCTGACTGGCCGCGGGAAAACCAACCTCGATCTCCTTCACGCCCAGGCGGACCAAGAGCCCCCAGAGACGGCGCTTCTGCGCCACGCCCATCGGCTCCAGCAGCGCCTGATTGCCATCGCGCAGGTCGACGCTGGCCCAGATCGGAGCCTTAAGGATACTGCGGTCGGGCCACTGGCGGTGTGGCATGGCCAACACCGGGCCGGGTTGGTACTTGCGGTGGTCGAAGTGCATCATGGCGGTCTCTGTTGCTGGTCTCGTGGGGCGTCCGGTCCCCCGGCGGGGGGCGCGCTGAGGCCGTACTCCTGGGATTTGGCTTGCTGACCTCGCCCTGGTGGGGCACTGAGGCGGCCCCGCTCCCGGTAAGGAACTGGGGACTGATCGGCGCGCGCCTGGTGGGCTCTTGCCGGGTGTCGCTGCCTTGGGCGACAGGGCATAGATTACGCCGAAACCTGCGCCAGATGATTGCGAATGCAACCTCGAATTGCACGCTTTTAGCAATTTTCTGCTAGTATCTCCCCGCAATCAGCATCAGCGAACCGATCAACAGCCAGCGCCGGGCAAGATGCATGAACCTCGACAACTACGACCGCCGCATTCTCGAAGCACTGCAACAGGAAGGACGGCTGAGCAATCAGGATTTGGCCGACCGAATCGGCCTCTCGCCCTCGCCCTGTCTGCGGCGGGTGCGCGCGCTGGAAGAGGCGGGCATCATCACCGACTACCGCGCCCTGCTCGATGCCAAGCGGCTCGGTCTCAATCTGATGGCGATCCTGAGCGTCTCCATGGACCGCCATACCCCGGAGCGCTTCGCGGGTTTCGACGCCGCCGTCGCGGTCATGCCCGAGGTGCTGGAGTGTCTGCTGATCACCGGCCGGGACGCGGACTATCAACTCAAGGTCGTGGTCCGCGACATGGAGCACTACCAGGATCTGCTGCTGGAGCGTATCACCCGCATTGAGGGCGTGACCGGCGTGCACTCCAGTTTCGTGCTGCGGCGGGTGGTGGAGCGCACGGCACTGCCGGTACTTTAGGCCGAGTTTTTCGGAAACCTGCTTGATCCTGATCGCAACCCCCCTTTCCACGACGGAGAAAAAGCTTGGTTCAAAAAGAAACATTGCGTTACATTATGTTTCATGATGGTTCACGGAAACACAGATGCCGACACCAGACCTATCCGTTGATGAGTTGCTCACCGACGCGCAGCTCCGTGAGCTACTCGGCATCTCCCGGACTACAGTCTGGCGCCTTAGGAAGCACGCAGGCCTACCGTTCGGCAAGGTCGGTCGCTCGTACCGCTACCGCAAGGCAGAAGTGCTGAAGTGGATCGCAGACAACCCCATGCACTCTCGCCAGCTCACGTTGAAATTCGAGGTCCGGCCGTGACCGTCAGCGCCGAAGGAGAGTCATAGTGAAGTGGCATGAGAAGTTCGTCGCTGTGGAGGATCGGCGCTGGGTGGAGGTGTGTCAGCAGGCGCATGCATCCGCTGATCGCGTAGCGTTGTTTCAGGGCGATGCCGGGAGACGACTTGCGGTCCTGCCTTCGAGTTGCGTAAACACCGTGGTCACTTCGCCGCCTTACTGGAATGTCCGTGACTATGAATTGGATGGTCAGCTCGGTTCTGAGGAAGTGAACGACTACGTGCGCCGGCTGGTTGGCATCTTCGAGGAGGTGAAGCGGGTGCTGGTGCCGGGTGGATCTGCATGGCTAAACCTTGGAGATACTTACTTCAACAAAACTGTCACGGAGAATGGCCTGCCTCCAAAGAGAGGGTGGAAACGGTCGAAACAGCTGTCCCTAGTCCCGTTCCGTGTTGTGATCGCCTTGGAGGACGCCGGATGGTGGGTGAGGAACGTCGTCGTGTGGCGTAAGACCAACGCCATGCCGTCTAGCGTCCGAGACCGCCTTACGAACACCTGGGAGCCATACTTCTTCTTGACGAACTCCGAACATTATTACTTCAACCTTGATGCGATCCGGGTCCCCCACGCCACGGACGATACAGTGGAGCGTCGCCGGGCCGAAGAGGGGCTGAACAATGGGAAAGCACGAGGCAAAGAGGGCCTAAGTGACGAGGCATAACTTAGTTATACATTTTTATTAAGAGAAACCGTTGGGATCAACCACGTAATTCCATTGTCCAAGGCTCGGATCATGCCGAATAAACTGATCTTTGATCTCCCGGAATCCGTCGGAGCATTTGCGGCCGAGCGCGTAGAATTTATCGAGGATGCGTGCGGTGACGCGCAGCCCGGTGTCGGTGGTCGTGCGCTCGACGGTCCAGCGTGCGGTCTCGGGGGAGTCGAGGATGACCCCACTCCAGGTGCGCTCGACTTGGCTGAAGAGGCGATGCTCAATGGGGTTCCACTTGGAGGTATAGGGCGGATAATGGGCGATGCGCAGACGCAACCCCAAGCGCTGGGCCAAGGCGATCAGGTCCTCTTTGAAGCGCAAGGAGCGCGCCGCGTTGCTGCCGCCGCCATCGCAGAGCACCAGGATTTCCGTGGCCGTGGGATAGCAAAAGCAGAACAGCAGCGTCCAGGCCAAGAACAGGGCGTCGCAGGCGAAGGCGCTGGTGTCGTGCGAGGTCCCCAGGGTGATGAAGCCGTGGTTGGCAACCACGTCGTAGACGCCGTGCGGCACGAGCACCCCACTGGCCAGATGGCGATAGTCGTGGTCATGGACGCGTTGCGGGGCGGTGCTGTAGCACTGTCCGCGCCGGTGCAAGGGTCCCAGCAGTTCCTTTTTCTTGGTGTCGATGCACAATACCGGCGTGCCACGCTGGCGTGCGCGGCGGCGCAGTTCGGCGATGTGGCGAAACTGCTGGTCACGCTCCTAGGGATCGACGTCGCCGGTGATCAACTCCTTACGCAGGCTGCGCCGCCGAAAGCCGGTCTGTGCCAGCAATTTCGCCGCGGTGTGACGACTGACCGTGACGCCCAAGACCACCAGTTCCCGCGCCAGTTGCAGGGGCTTCAGATCGGTCCAGCGCACCAGTGGATCGGTCGGACTACCCGCGCTGTGGGCCTCCAGCACGTCGCTGAGCGCCTCGCGCAAGACCGGTTCGTCCGGCGTCAGCGGCGGTCGCCCGCCGCCGGGGCGCCGGATGCGCGCAGCGCCCCCACTGGGACGTTGCGGATGGTTGGGGTCGCCGTCGCGCATCTGCTCCAGTTCGCGAATGCCGGTATAGAGGGTGCGCCGGCTCATCCCCAAGACCCGGGCGACATACGCGACACCGCCTAAGCCAATCTTCAAGGCCTACAGCGCGGCGTAGCGCCGGCGATGGTCCTCCGGCAGCGACCGGCAATACAGTCGCATCGTCTCCTCGTGGGTGGCCGCGTAACCGGCAAATTCGTTCATCGTCGTATCTGCTGTCCAACCAACCAGCGCCAATGGTCGCAGGAGGATCTCGGTTTTTCAAGTGAATGGCGGCCGTGCGCGTGGTTCCGAGCCGCCGAGGCGTCGGCCGACTGGAGTCCAAATACGCATCGCTGGCCGCCACCAGACAGAAGCCAACTGAGCTAAAATGAGTAACTTGTTAGTGAACCTTCACTAAGGAAGTGGTTATCGTCACCTCGCCACCGGGCCACCATTGACGGTCTACAGGAGGTTACCCGCCGGCCCAATGCTCCCGACTCCGTAGATCTGGCGGCCTACCTCCGCGCTGACTATTACCCATATCTCCCCTCCCCGACGCCGCGCTGGGCCGCCATCGCCAGCACGAAGTCGGCGGCGCGCTGGAGTCCAATCCAGAGGGTTTGCGGGCCGGGGAAGCCGTCGGACTTCCGGCCTTGGAAGCCGCCCAGACCGGCGACCATGCGCACCATCTGATCCAGCGTGGGCGGGGTGTCGGGTGGGGGCTGACGTTCGGTGACGATGTAGACGGCGTGCCACTCGGCGGTGTCGAAGACCACGTCGCACGGCATCTCCGGGCAGGCGCGTCCCAGCATCGTGAGGAACAGGACCCGCCAGGCCACGATCAGATAGCAGGCGAGTGCCGGTTCCAGGCGTTCACGTTTTTCCAGTTGCAGCTGCTCGATCCGGCAGCCGCTCTTGAGGATTCTGAAGTACACCTCGATTTGCCACCGACACAGATACCATTGGATCTTCTCCAGTGCCTGCGCGGGGGTGTCCACCGGCAGGTTGGTCAACAAGAGCCATTCCACCGGCGCCTCGCCGGTCGGCGGCGCCGGCTCGCTGGCCAGGAGCGCGGTGATCTCCACCGCGGGCAGGGTGCGGTCGGGGCGCCGCGGGGCCGGGAGCGTGACCCGCACGGCACGCAGTTCTTGATGAACCGTGCACGCCGTGACGCCGTGACGCCGTGACGCCGTGACTGGCCGGCCGCTCGAAGGTGGTCGCGGCGAGCAGCGGCGCGGCGGCCAGGTGCTGGCGCAGGGTCTGGCCGTTGGCCAGGACCCGGTCGTGCTGGCCGCGCACCAGCCAGTCGGCGGCGGTTTCGGGGCATGGGGCCTCCACGAACAGGTCGTAGATATCGGCTTCGCGGTCGGCCACATACGTGAGGCGGGTCTTGGGCAGTTGCTCCGCGAGTTCGTCGACCTGCCGATAGCCGTCCACCCAGCGCACACTTTCCTTGTCTTCCAGGGCGCGCTTGGGGTCCTTGTCCTGCCCCAGGCTACCGAGCTCACGCACCCAGCGGTGGAATTGAGCAGCCCCAGGCACAGCCGCTCGGGGGTCACCGCCAGCGTCGGGTGCAGATACAGCCCCTGGCGGGTCTCCAGGTTGAGTGGCCCCAGGCCCTGCATGGAGGGTTTGCCGGCAGAGTCGATCTCGCTGGTGTCCTCGATACACAGCACTCTGGGGTGCGCGCCGATCCGCTCGACGGTGCGTGCGATGTGGGGGGCGAGCACCGCCTCGGCGGTCACCGCGTCATGGTCGAACAGGCGGTAGGCGGCACGGGTCTCGTGCCAGCCGCCGCAGGCGGCGGGAATGCTCAGCGTGGGTTTCTCCCCCAGTTTGGCCAACACCCGGCGCGCGCGCCGGTTCAGGCGCTGGTCGCCCAAGTCGATGCCGTCGAGCTCGGCGGCGAGTGCGCTCATGCGACCCCCAGCGCGGCGCGGAAGTCCGCCGCCAGCGGGTAGACGTAGACCGCCTTGCGCGGTAAGTCGGCCTGGTGGGTGCGATCGCACTTGCCCCGCCCGGCCGTCTCGCCAAGATAGCGCCAGTTGGCGGCCCGATAGCAGGTCCCCCGAAACCGCGGCGTCTCCACAAAGGTCTCCAGCAGCACCGGGGGCGCGCCATAGCGCAGGGCGAAGTCCTCCCCGACCCGCCCCGCGGCCAGCGCCAAGATCTTGGAGGCGAGGTTCTTGACCTGCACCCAGGGCAGGATGAGGAACCGGGCGTTGTTGAGTACGCGCCCCAGATGGGCCTCGCGCGTGGCCGGTTCCCAGCCGATCCAGCGGTCACGCGCGGCCACCTTCCAGGCCGCCGCACCGAAGCCGAGCGCGCCCAGGATCCCGTGATCCCAGTGGATCAGATAACGCAATTGCGCACCGGGTAGCGGGGTGTAGCCCAGGTAGTGGTAGCGCGCGATCAGCCCGTTCCACAACCGCG
>NZ_CAIZIZ010000171.1 GCF_903933125.1 uncultured Lamprocystis sp.
ACGATTGGCGGCCGGGATGTTGGGGTTCGTTCCTGAAACTGGTGGCGAAATGCCCAGAGAGCCCGTAACTCCTTGATAGCAGGATCTGGAGGCGCTGGGTTTCAGTAGGTTAGCGAATTCGCCACCAGTGTCCGTGCCTCACCGCATCCTACACCGTCGCCGGCCCCAGCAGCAGCGAGCGGCCCTGCATCTGCTTGGGCTTGGGCAGCCCCATGAGCTGTAGGACGGTCGGCGCAATATCCGCCAGGCCGCCGCCGGTGGACAGCCGCCACTGGATTTCGTCGGCGACCAGACAGGGCACCGGGTAGACGGTGTGTTGAGTGTGGGGCTCGCCGCTGGCCGGGTCGATCATCTCATCGCAGTTGCCGTGGTCGGCGGTGAGGATGATCGAGTAACCCTGGGCCTTGGCGGCGTCCATGACGCGCCCGGCCTCGCGGTCGAGCGTGCGGACCGCC
The DNA here is from genome assembly GCF_903933125.1 of uncultured Lamprocystis sp. GTDB lineage: Bacteria > Pseudomonadota > Gammaproteobacteria > Chromatiales > Chromatiaceae > Thiodictyon. Next base: position 456 of record NZ_CAIZIZ010000171.1, read on the forward strand.
TCGATGACCGACTCGCGCACGGCGGTGTGGCCGACCATGTCGCCGTTGGCGAAGTTGACCACGATGAAGGGGAAGGCGCGGCTGTCGAGCGCCGTGATGACGGCGTCGGCCACCGCGCTTGCGCTCATTTCGGGCTGCAAGTCATAGGTGGCGACCTTGGGTGAGGGGATCAGCACCCGCTCCTCTCCGGGGAAGGGGTCGCCGCGCCCGCCGTTGAAGAAGAAGGTGACGTGGGCGAATTTTTCGGTCTCGGCACAGTGGAACTGCGGGATACCGGCGTCACTCAGGATTTGGCCCAGCGTGACGTGCGGGATGTCGTGGTCGAAAGCGAAGGGCAGGCCGTAGGTGGCGTCGTACTCCATGATGCAGGTGACCTGCACGCCGGTGACGCCGTGGCGATGGAAGGGCTTGAAGTCCGGCTGGAAGAAGGCCTCGACCATCTGCCGCGGGCGGTCCTTGCGGAAATTGAAATGGATGACATGATCACCGTCCTTGATCAATTCGGCGCCGGCGATGATGGTGGGGCGGATGAACTCGTCATCCTCGCCCGCGGCATAGGCCAGGTCGATGCCGGCGGCGGCGGTGGCGGCATGTCGACCCTCGCCGTCGACCAGGCCGCGCCAGGCGATCTCGGTGCGCTCCCAGCGCTGATCCCGGTCCATGGCGTAATAGCGCCCGATGACGGTGGCGATCTGCCCGCCGGCCGCCGCCAGGGCCTCTTCCACCGGGGGGAGGAAGGCTTTGGCCGAGCGCGGCGGGGTGTCGCGCCCGTCGGTGAACACATGGACCATGGGCCGTGCGCCCTGGCGTCGGCACAGTTCGATGAGGGCGACGAGCTGGGTCACATGGCTGTGCACTCCGCCGTCCGACACCAGGCCCATCAGGTGCACCGGCCGGCCCTGGGCCGCGGCGGCGCGCGCGGCGGCGGTCAGCACCGGGTTCTCGTAGAAGCTGCCGTCGGCGATGGCGGCGTCGATCAGCACCAAATCCTGTTTGACCACGCAGCCGGAGCCCAGGGACATGTGCCCCACCTCCGAGTTGCCCATCTGCCCGTCCGGCAGACCCACCGCCAGCCCCGATGCCTGCAAGGCACAATGGGGATAGTGGGCGAAATAATCGTCGAACTTCGGCGTGTCGGCGATGGCGATGGCGTTGTTGGCCTTGCTCGGATTGAGTCCGAAGCCGTCCAGGATGATCAGGATCACCGGTCGGCGCGGGACCATTGTCGTCTGGTCACTCATGGTCTTGCTCGATAGGTCGTGTGGGTGGATTCGGTCGACGGAGGTCGCGGCCGGTCCGGGCGGGTCCGGCGCAAAGGTTAGTAGTTTAGTGGGTTGGAGCGCCGGGGTGGTGGAAAGTTTTCCCTGAACCTTTCCGCCGTACGGTAGTTGGCGGGTGATCAATGGGGGTTTTCCTTGCGGCGCTCGGGACGCTACAGTGCAATTTTGAAAACTGTGACGTGCATCACAGTCGTCTCGGGAAACCTTCTGAGCCGGCAGCCATCGGCGACATCCGTAGGGGCGCCTGTCAGAGCGACTTTAGGGGTGACTGTAGGGGCGACTTCAGTCGCCCCTTCAAATCTTCGTCTCTTTACGCGCGCAATTGCCTGATTTAGCTTCGCCCCTCTCACCCAAGGAGCCTCTGTATGTTCAGTATCCCCCCACGACTGCACCTGATCCCCGCCCTGCTGGCGCTCGGCAGCGGCCTGCTGGCCGCCGCCGCACCCGATCCCATCGTGTCCACCGGCGGGGCGGACGTCACCGCCCTCGCGGTGCCGCTGATCCAGCCGGTCCCACCGCCGGCCAGTGCGGCGACCGCCCCAGCCGCCCCAGCCGCCCCGGCCCAGGCGAAGATTCAGGCCGACTACGGCAAGCTGCCCTACACCTTCGAGGTCAACGGCGGCCAGGCCGATGCGGCGGTCAAGTTCCTCGCCCGCGGCGGGTGCGATCCAAACTGATGTGGTTGCCGGAACTGTCATGCGGCTTGCTTAACGAGCCCCTGCCAGTACGCTGACCACTTCCCGTTAGCCCGGGTCGTGCGCAATGCGAGCATGGCCTCAGCGTTGTCCGGCGTCCACC
>NZ_CAIZIZ010000172.1 GCF_903933125.1 uncultured Lamprocystis sp.
CCGCGTTATTCGCCAGATCTCAACTTGATCGAGATTCTTTGGCGCAAGATAAAATATGAATGGATGCCATCCGCAGCTTATAGGGACATGGAATCTCTCGATCAGGCGCTTAGCGATATCCTAGGTTCGGTAGGCGAAAAATACAGTATCCAATTCGCTCATTGCTGATAGAGGGCTACAGATATTTCACTTGAAGTACTTACCCCTTGGGTGTCCACGATGTATAGGTCCGCCAGTCGATCCAGGTCGCTGGCCAATGCCTTCACTGCGCGGTTAACCTGTTGCCGAGCCCGTTTGTCGAAGTAACGAATGCTAGCCCCCTGCGAGTGCTCAATACAGCCGTAAATCTGAAGTAGCTCGATCGCCAGTTCCGGAATTGCGCGTTGTTGCATGCGCTTTTCGGCATGGTCAGAATAGATCATGTCAGCATTTCTCCGTTGAGGGCCAGCGGGCGGGGTCAGCGGTGCCGCTGACCGAACGTCGAGGCAAAAAAACCGGGTCTCGCGACCCGATTCATGGTGTGGTGCCTGCAGTGGGCGAGCTATCAGGTTATGCGATATACCAGTCGAACACGCGCTTCATGCCACAAGCGATCTGTGGGTCAAATGTCGCGACGGTATTTCTCCTGAGCAAAAGAAAAGGCCCGCTGTACCCAGCGGGCCTGGTTGGTATTGATTCACGATAATCCCGTTACGCCAGTTCAATAGGCGCAGGGTCGGTTGGCATGAGGGGCTATAGGCTGTTCTCTTTGATCACGCGCATCACGACCGAGTTGCTGACGTTTAACTTTTTTTGAATATCCCTGATCGTATAGCCGTTTTTCTTCATATGAACAATTTCTTGCTCGGTGCGAGGCGATGTTTTCTGGCGTCCAGGGTTCGTTCCCCGTGTTTTCATCAATGCGCTTCGGTTGGCCATTTTATACCCGCTGATCTCGGTATGGATATTCAGCAGGCGCTTACACAAGGTGTTCAGCAACTTCGACTGATCCTCGATGGAGTCCATGCGCGGGTTATGAACGTACCAAACTAGGTCTATATCGCTACATGTCGTCACGAATTCAAGGAAGCCCTCCAAGCTGCCGGCAACGTGACCAGCAGACCAGAACATGAAAGCCTTGAAAGGGGTCTCGCTGAAGCTGTCGATCAGGGCTTCAAATAAACTCTGAAAGCAACAGTTAGATCTGAGGCCAGCCTTTTGCTCTCCCTGATCTACGGAGCACCAGTAAATGACCCATCCCCGAGCGTGCGCCGCACGTTCCAGATCAGCATACTGTTCGGGCACGGAAATACCAGCCGGCGACTTACGCAAGTACGCAGCAACTTTCATCAGTCATCCAAGAAGTAGGCGGCGGGGATAGCCGGGCAAGAACTCGGCGACCAGAAAATAGAAGGAAGTTTCCTTGACCGCCGAAAGTGTCTGAACTTTAGCACAGAAAATTTTGTTTATCGTTAAACAATACACTAATTCTTTCGTAAGCAAATGAAAAAATTCGTGAAATATATTTTCTTGCTCAGGATGAAGTGTTTATACTTAAACAAGACATCTGCTTGGGTAGCTAGCGGAGTTAAGATCGAGCATCGAAGGCCCTGCTCGATTTTCACAGGTTCTCCAAGAACGCAGCATAGTCATTCGGGGGCCAATAGCCCATTCACAAGATCGGTCCCGCGAACGCACGCCCGAGATCTCCTGGAGCACTGTGCGTGCCGATCGCCGCCGGCCGGAACGATGGTCAAGGCCCGGCGGTAACCGGTAGCATATCATCCCGTAAATCGCGTTAAGTGACCTGGGCGCCATGTCCGTTCCGAATACACTCATTATAGCCTGCGGTAACCCCTCGCGCGGCGACGACGCGCTCGGCCCCAACCTGATCGAACGCCTGGACGCGATGCGTGCAGCCCGCATGGTCCCAGATCAGGCGTTCGATTTGCTGACCGATTTCCAGCTTCAGATCGAGCACGTCCTGGACTTGGAGGGCCGCACGCGCGTGGTCTTCGTCGATGCCGCACTCAGCGGGCCGGCGCCATTCGCCTTCGGCCCGGTGATCCCTGAGCCCGCGCTTAGCATCACGACGCATGCGATGAGCCCCGGCGCCTTGCTGCGGGTCTACACCCAGGTCATCGGCGGCTCGCTGCCGGACTGCCGGTTGCTGGCGATCCGCGGGTATGCGTTCGACCTCGGCTCCGGGTTGTCGCCGGCTGCCGAGCGGAACCTGCGTGCCGCGCTTGAATACTTGTGCAAGTGGTTGTGAATGCGGGAATCGCTCGCTATAGCTTTCCTACCTGATATCCGGACAGTCCCTTGGTGTAGGGGTGGGTTTGAAACCCGCCCCTACGTCCGGTTATCACGTCCAACGGCTATACTCAGGCGGAACGCGGGCCTTAGTCATCGTTCCGACCAGCTTTCGCTATGGGCCACGGACGGAAATTTCATCCACAGATGTCACAGATGAACACAGATGTTCTTCTTCATCTGTGAACATCTGTGACATCTGTGGATAAATCCGGGTGCGGTGGCTGGAACGAGGCACCAGCTGCCCCTCATCAGGGTCCGTCTGCCGCCGCCGCCCGCCGCACAATCCGTCCATCGGTCCGCGGGTCGACCGGCTCGCTGCCGCGGAAGGCCTCGATGACCATGTCGGAGATCAGGCGGCCGGTCATGACCTGGTTCTCCATCGCCATGAGCATGGCGTAACCGTCACCGCCGGCGGCCAGGAAGTCGGAGGTTACCACGCGGTAACGGCGGGTCGGGTCGATGGGTGCGTCGCCCACGGTGGCGGATTCGAGTTGATCACCGGCGATCACATAGCGCAGGCCGGAGACCTGCAGGAAGCCGCCGTGATTGTCCGCGGGGTTCAGGGCGGCGCTGTGTTGCAGTGCTGCGAGTAACCGGGCGCCGGTAAGGTCTCCCACCACCAGTTCATTGCGGAAGGGGAAAGCCTGGTGGATGGCCTTGAGTGTGACGCGACCGGCCGGGATGCTGGAGCGGAAACCCCCGGCGTTGAAAAGGGCGACATCGGCCAGGGTGATTTTCCGCGCCTCGTCGGCGAGGAAGTTGCCGAAGGGCGCCTCCTCGCGCCGGATCACCTCACGCCAGGAGCTGAGTTCGCGGGCGCTGGTGCCGACCTCCTGATCCATCTCCTGGTTGGCCGATGCGGCGATGCGCTGCACCTCCGCCGCAATGTCGGGGTCGGCCGGACTCGCGGCGTCGATCGGGATCAGGGTGTAACCGCTGCGTGACAGTTTGGCGTCACGGCACTCCAGGTCCATGCGTCCCAGCCAGCCGCCGCGTTCGCCGGCCTGGACGATGGGTACGCCGGCTTCCATCACCGGTTCGGGATAGAGGTTGTGATTGTGACCGCCGACGATCAGGTCGATCCCGGGGACGGACTGCGCCAGCCGGCGGTCATCGGTGATCCCCATGTGTGACAGTATGACCACCAGATCCACCTGCTCCTTTAGTCCGGGTATCAGGCGCCGTGCGGCAGCGATCGGCTCTTCCACGCTGATTCCATACATATTGCGCGGGTGCGTGGCCGTGGCCAGTTCCGGACTGGTGAGCCCAAGGACGCCCACCTTGAGTCCGCCGGGCGGTTCCAGGATCACCAGGGGCCGCACCGGCAGCGGGTCCGGGTGGGACTCGACATTCGCGGTGAGGATCGGAAACCGAGCCAGACCGGCCAACCGCCGGAAGGTGTCTTGTCCGTAGTCCAGTTCGTGATTCCCCATGACCGCGGCGTCGACTCCCATGCGTCCAAACAGGGTCAGGTCGGGGATGCCCTGGAACAGGCTGGAGGTCAGGGTGCCTTGCAGAAAGTCGCCGGCGAATAGCAGCAGCACGGGGCGCGGGTCCTCGCCGCGGACGTGCGCGACGGCGGCGGCGAGGCGGGCGATGCCGCCGCGCTCGGTCTGGTCCCGCGGGTCGGCATAGGGCTCCAGTTGACCGTGGAAGTCGTTGAAGTGAAGCAGCGTGAGACGCTGACCGGGGTTGCAGGCCGCAGCGGCGAGCACCGGGAAGAGCACTGCCGGCAGCAGCCAGGACCAGACCGCGCGATACAACAGCAATGGCATAGGGACTCCGCGGACAGAGGAAATGGACGGAACCTCAGGGGGCGAACCGCATGGACAGGTCGACGGCAGTGACGTCCTTCGTCAGATCGCCGACCGAGATGCGATCCACGCCGGTCTCGGCGATCATCCGGATGGTGCTGAGATTGACGCCGCCGGAGGCTTCCAGTCGGGCGCGGCCAGCGGTCACCGTCACCGCCTCGCGCAGTTCGGTCAGGCTGAAGTTATCCAGCAGGATGAGTTGTGCATCGGCGTTCAATGCTTGCTCGAGTTCGGCCAGTCCTTCAACCTCGATCTCGATCTCGACGCCCGGATTCGCGCGCTGTGCGGCCTGCAGTGCGGCACTGATGGAGCCGGCGGCGAGGATGTGGTTCTCCTTGATCAGAATGGCGTCATAGAGTCCCATCCGATGGTTATGGCAGCCGCCGCAGCGCACGGCGTACTTTTGCTGGAGACGCAGCCCCGGCAGGGTCTTGCGGGTATCGAGGATGCGCACCGGCAGTCCGGCGACGGCTTGCGCATAGGCCCGCGCACGGGTCGCGGTGCCGGACAGGGTTTGCAGGTAATTGATGGCGGTGCGCTCCGCGGTGAGCAGGGTCCGCGTGGGGCCGGTGATGACGCAGAGCCGTTGGCCGGCGCTGATCCACTCGCCGTCCTGCGCCTCCCAGTGCAGGACGACGTTGCTGTCCAATAGCCGGAATGCGGCAGCGAACCAGGCGCTGCCGCTCAACACCGCGGCCTCCCGCGTGATCAGTTCCACCTGTGCCTGTTGGCGGCTTGGAAGCAGGGCGGCGGTGAGATCGCCGGTGCCCACATCCTCTGCCAGCGCGGCCTGTACCTGGGACTCGATCAGTTTCCGGTCGGGTAGGAGGATGCGCAGGTCGTCAGGCGTCGGCCAGGTCGCGGGTGTCGTTGGCGTGTCCATGAGTGCTCCATGGGGATTCGGGAACGCCGCATCTGTGCGGGCGACGGCGTGGATGCACTACTTTACTCTGGAACGCGCAATCAGCAAGACCGCCGCGGTTCAGGCTGCGAGTCGGCTCGTGACGGAGCGGATGGCGTGATCGGCGAGGGGTTCCGCTGGGGTCGCGATGACGACTGCCCGGCCCTGATCCAGCAGGTCCTGAAATTCAGCACCCGATAGATCCGGACCAGGCCGGCCCAGGCGATCGACGAATTGCAGGCGCAAGCCCATCGGGCTCCAGCCAGTGTGGCGATAGCGCAGCGTGATCCCGTGATCGCGAGTCAGTTCCACCCAACCCCCGACCGGCAGTTTCATGTCAGTGCGCTGCTCCGGGTGCCGACCAGCGTTGGTGGCCGTGGTGTCGCTGTCCGCCCTGCGCGGCGCTGCGGCGGTTTGGGTTCGGGTTCCTCCCAAGTCGGGTGGCGGTTGGTCTGGCCCGGCCTGTAAGATGCTTAGATGAATCGTCTGCAAATCCTTGAACCAGCGAGAAACTTGGCGCTGATCGCAGCCGCCCTTGACGAGCCTTGCCCGCAGGGCGCTCAGTAACTCGGGGATCCGGCGCAGCAATTCCCGCCGCTCATGCAGGTCGCGCTTGGGTTGGACACTCCAGAGCAGCCGATCGACGATGGCGATGGCCTGGCGCCAATCCGCGCTGTCGACACCATCGTCCCGATAGATCGTGAGCATGACCGGTTGCCACCCCTCGCGCAGCAGTGATTCGATCGCCGCGGGTCGCTGGGGATAGCGGGTGAGCGCGGCACTCAATACCGCCGCGACCGTCTGTTGTGCGGCACTGCTGTTGGTCCTCGCCGTTCCCAGGGTCGCCGCCGCCGGTGGGCCGGGATGCGTTCGCTCATTGTCGAGATAGGCGATGAAAAATCGGTCCATACGGGAGAACAACTGTAGATCACCGTCGAAGTCGAGGATCAAGCGTTCCGTCACCCGTTCGATCATGCCGTAGAGGCTGTTTGGCCCGCGGCCATCGGCTTCGCTCCAACCGACCGCCGCTTCACCGATATGGTTGAGAAGTCTGCGCGCCGGGTGCTCGCGCGCGGAGAACAAGCTCTTGTCCCAGAGCGCGAGTTTAGCGATCGGGATCTGCATGCGCGCCAGCAGGACCTTGATGGGGTCGGGTAAGGTATTCCCTTCGAGCAGGTGTTCAAAAAACATGAAGACCAGGTCGAGGGTGTCTTGATCGGTGCGTTCAAGGTGGCGGGACTGTTGCTGCGTTGATGTCATGACGGTCGACAGCCGTTCGCGCAGTTGGTCGCCGACCGGAGTGACTGATTCGGCGAGGATGTAACCGCCGAGCCGCGTCAATACGCCGAGTAACTCTTTGGTGGGAACACGCACGGATTCGGGTGGCGGGGCCGCTGTTTGGGGGCGCGCCAGTTCCAAGAGGGTTTGGAGTGTTTCGAACTGAACCTCGGTCGAACCCGCGGTTGGTTCCGTACCTAGGGAGATCATTTCCTCCGGGGCCAGGGTCGTTGTGGCCGAGTTGGCGTCCCGGTGGTCACGCGCGTCCGGTCCGTCCCCAGGTTGACTGGTGCGCGTGGCGTCGAAGGCTGCCGCCGCGGCGAGGCATTGGCAATAGAATGGCGCCAGCTGGTCCAGTACCTGCTTATCGAAGGCCTTGTAGATGACGAGCTTGATCTGCGGTTCCAACTGGTGGGCCATCTTGAGTGCCCCGCGCAAGGCCTCGCAGAGCGCGAAGGGCCCATAGGGGTTGGAATGCGGGTCGATCGCGGCGCGGTCGAGGAGTTGAGCCAGGTGTGCGTTCATACTCAGCAACGCGTCGTGATACCTGGCCTCGGCCTTGGCGACCAAATTGGACAGGGCCAGGGTCTCGTCAAGTTCCATGTCTGGAAGCAAAGACAACGGTTCGTTCGCCAGGCGGTGTTCGGTGCGCAAGTCCTGGTCGACTAACCCTGCGGCAACACGGCTCGCGTCTTGGCGCAGCAGGTCCAGGAAGTTCCGCTGGATGCTGTGGCACTGGTTGCGGATGATCCGCATGGCGTCGAAATAGACGACATGGGTTTGAGTGTTCGCGGACTTGTCCGCGAGGTCATAGAGTGCGACATCAAGCCGACCGAACAGGGCCCGCAGCAACGGCGGCAACACATTGTCAAGTGCCTGCCCGCACGCGGCGAGGTAGCGTTCTGCACGGTGTGATGAAAGGGCGTTGCTGACCGGCGGCACTTGGCTAGGGCTTGGCTTGGGGGTAGGGTTGGGATGGTGGTCGAAGCGGTTTGTCATTGATATCTTTTTATACTTCGATCTGGATGACGCGAGGGGCCGTCGGCGCTCGGCCGTTCTCCCTGTCGTCGCGGGTGCTGGTTTAATCAATGCAAATTGCACGCCAGAACGTGCCGGCCTTTCTCCCTACGCACCAGATCGCGCACGCTGAGTTGCAGCGGTGTTTGGTTTCAGCCGTGGGGCGGCTGTGCGGATGGGAGGGGGCGGCAGCATCGACGTGGCGGCGGCCGGGGTGCTGCGATCGGGGTCAGGTCATTCGCTGACCTGTTGACCTGATCATCTTGTAATTCAGGCTTAACATACAGACACAATGACAGGGCTTGGTTCCGCAGTTCCTCGCGTGTGGCTCGTCCTTGTCGAAGTGGAAGATGGGGCTGTTATCAACCATCCGAGTCGGACATGTGCTCAAACGGTCGCGCAGGAGAACTGAACATGCGGGAGAAGCCCCTGATGCGCCTGCGGGTTGATGCCGCGGGTTGGCTATTGGGCGCGGCTCAGCGGCCGTCGCCCTGGTGCGACGACCGGCCGGGGGACGCCCCGATCGACTTGCTGGTGATACACAACATCAGTCTGCCGCCGGGTGAGTTCGGCGGCCAATGGATCGATGACCTTTTTCTCGGCCGACTGGACCCCGCGGCCCACCCCTATTTCGTGGTGGCCGCTGCCGCCGGACCTGTCTCTACCCATCTGCTGATCCGCCGCGACGGCCAGTTGGTGCAATATGTGCCTTGCGGTCGGCGCGCCTGGCATGCCGGCCGCTCAACCTTCGGCGGGCGCGAACGCTGTAACGACTTCTCGATCGGCATCGAGTTGGAGGGGACGGATGACCGGCCCTTCGAGCCGATTCAGTATCAGGTCCTTACCAGTTGCACCCTGGCCATCTTGGCCCGTTATCCCGCCATAACGCCCGCGCGCATCGTCGGTCACAGTGATATCGCCCCAGGCCGCAAGACCGATCCGGGGCCGTGTTTCGACTGGGGGATTTACCGGGGGACGATCCTGGAAAGGCTGCTTGTCTAGCGCACCGGTGCGCCTGTTCGCCGGGTCGGGCTCAGGTCGGTGGCGGTACGTACCCCTGGGGAAGCTCCGCGCCGTCGCCAAAAAAATACTGTTCCATCTGCTCCTCCAGGAACTTGCGTGCCTTGGGGTCCATCGGGCTCAAGCGGTTCTCATTGATGAGCATGGTCTGATGCCGCAGCCAGTCGGCCCAAGCCTGCTTGGAGACCTGCGCGAACACCCGCTTGCCCAGCTCGCCCGGATAGGGTTGACGCTCCAGGCCCTCGGCCTCGCGGCCTAGCTTGACGCACGCAACGGTACGGCTCATCTGGTCTCTTCCTGTGCAGGTGGTTGGTTCGAACCCGCGTTGGCCGGTGCGGCCAGGTCCGCGAGTATGGATCGGATCGGCGCCGGCAGGCCCAGGCCGGCGAGCTCGCTGGGGCGGAACCAGTGTTCCCTGTCGGCATCGGCAATCCCCCCGGGCGACGCAATGGCCCAGATCTCGGCGATGCGCATGGTCAACGTGAAGTGACTGAATGAGTGACGGCGCGCGGGGCGCATTTCAACCCGCAAGGGTTCCGCGCCGGTGCGCTCCCGGCACCACTGCGCCGGATCACGATCGGGATCGGTTTGCGGCAGACTCCAGAGTCCTCCCCAAATGCCGGCGGGGGGGCAACGTTCCAATAGGATGGCGCCCCGCGGATCGCGGGCCAGGATCATCAGCGTCTCGCGCCGCGGGACCGGTTTGATAGGTCGCGCCTGCGGCAGTTCCGACTGGCGGCCCTGGCAGCGGGCGACGCAGGACTCGGCCAGCGGGCAGCGGTCGCAGTCGGGTCGGGCGCGGGTGCACAGGGTGGCGCCCAGGTCCATCAGCGCCTGGTTGTAGGCGCCCACCCGCTCCACGGGCATGAGCTCCTCGGCAAGTTCCCATAACCGCGCCTGCACCGCCGCCTGGCCAGGCCAGCCTTCCACCCCAAAGCAGCGGGCGAAAACGCGCCGCACATTCCCGTCGAGGATGGGGTGTCGCTGGCCCAGGGCAAGCGACAGAATGGCGCCGGCGGTCGAGCGGCCGATCCCCGGCAGGGACTCGATGGTTTGCCGGTCGTGCGGAAAGACCCCCTGATGCTGGTCCCGGATCAACCGGGCCGCCTGATGGAGGTTGCGGGCACGGGCGTAGTAGCCGAGCCCGGACCACAGGGCCAGCACCGCATCGAGCGGTGCGTCCGCCAGATCGTTCAGGGTGGGGAAGCGGGCCATGCAGCGCGCAAAGTAGGGGACCACAACGGCGACCTGAGTCTGCTGGAGCATGATCTCCGAGACCCAGACCCGATAAGGCGTGGGCTGCTGCTGCCAGGGCAGATCCTTGCGCCCGTGACGGTCGAACCAGTCGAGCAGGGCAGAGGCAAATCGAATGCGGTCGCGGGCTTGGTAGAGACGGCGCATGTCGGCAAGGGGATGTGGAGCGGGTGATGGGAATCGAACCCACGCTATCAGCTTGGGAAGCTGAAGTTCTACCATTGAACTACACCCGCGTGACAGCTGAATCTTAGGCACTCTCGGCGCCGCGTGCAACTGCGGAATGCGTTGGCTTGATGGGTCGCGGGGCGCCGGGTTGTTCAAGGCTCCTTCCCGTACATCTCCTCGATGGCTGCACGGTGATGCGCCATCACTTGATTTCGCTTTACTTTTAGCGTTGGGGTTAGAAGCCCGTTCTCGACTGTCCAAGGCTCCAGGCTCAGGGCCGCCCGCCGGATCTTGGCGTAGCCGGGGAAGTCCTTGAGTGTCAGGCGCACGCGCTTGAGCATTTCTTTCAGCAGATGTGGGTCTTCCAGACTCTTGGGGGACTCGGGGTCGAGCCCGAGTTCCTGGGCCAGGCCGGTCCACAGGTCGGCGTTGAGCACCAGCAGGGCAGTCAGGTAGGAGCGGCCCTCCCCGAGTACGATCGCCTGCTCGAACAGGGGGTCCAGGGCGAGCGCCATCTCCATGTCGGCGGGCGGCACTTTCTCGCCGTTGGACAGGACCAGGATGTCCTTGAGGCGACCGGTGATGAAAATGTGCCCGTCCGCGATGCGCGCCTGGTCGCCGGTGTGCAGCCAGCCGTCATGCGTCAGGACGCGGGCGGTGGCCGCGTGGTTGTTCCAGTAGCCAAGCATCACGTTGTGGCCCTTGACCAGCAGCTCATCGTCCGCCCCGATACGCACCTGCATCCCGCGGATGGGGACACCCACGCTCTCCGGGATGTTGGCTTGCAGCGGGTTGACGGCGATGATCGGACTGGTCTCGGTCAGGCCATAACCTTGCAGCAGCGGCAGACCCAGGCCGATGAAGGTGTGTGCCACCCCATAGGGCAGGGGCGCTCCGCCGCTCACCGCCGCCCGCATGCGTCCGCCGAGCTTGGCCATGACCTGATCCGCGACCCGGCGCCGCAACAGCGGCCACAGCAGCAGCAGTGGATGCCAGCCGCCCCGGCCTTGGTTGCGCAGGAAGCGCCGCCAGCCCGCCGCCACCGCCAGCGCGAAGATCCAGCGGGCCGGGGCCGGTCGGGCGGCCAACTGATCGGCAATCCGGGCATAGACACGTTCGAAGACCCGCGGTACGGCGATCATCACCGTCGGGCGAATGGTCTGCATATCCTCCCCGAGTTGGGCGACCGAGCGGGCGAAGGCGACGCAGGCCCCGGCCATCATCGGCAGGTAGTAACCGCCGGTGCGCTCCAGGGCATGGGACAGGGGAAGAAAGGACAGGAAGACGTCTTCCTGAAAACAATCAATGACGGTTACCCCGCCGTGGGCATTGGCAAGCAAGTTGCGGTGGGAGAGCATCACTCCCTTGGGGCGGCCGGTGGTGCCGGACGTATAGACGATGGTGGCGAGTGCGTTGGGGTCCGCCTCGCGCGACGTCACGTCGGGGGCCGCGGGCGGCAACCAACTGTCCGCCACCACCACGCGGGGGTCCGTCGCGGCCAGGCGCAGCGCCTCGGCGCCGCCGTCCAGCAGCACCACGCGCAGCGGCCAGGGAGCGTCGCCCACTGCCTCGGCCAGACGCTTCCAGCGATTGGCGTCCTGGACCAGCAGCACCTTCACCGCCGCATCCTGCAGAATGTAGGCGGCATTGTCCGCCCGGTCGTCGGTGTAAAGCGGGACCGTGACCAGGCCTAGGGACATGGCGGCCTGATCGAACATCACCCACTCGGGGCAGTTGCGCAGCAGCATGGCGACGCGATCACCCTCGGCCAGTGCCTCACCGGCCAAGGCAGCTCGCCAGCGTGCCACCGCCTGGCCCATCTCCCGCCAGTCGAGCTGCTGCCAGCCGCGGTCCCGTTCGTAGTAACGGTACGCAATTCGTGTGGGCGAGCGTCGGACCCGCTGCAGGAATAGTCCATCCAGGGTTCCGGCGCGCTCCACCGAGATCAAATCCTCGGACCATTGACTCACGGTGCCCTCCTCGGTTCAGCCACTTCGGTTTCAGCCGGCCTGGTTTCTCGGGAATTCGGAGTCCGACGCCAGCTCGGTTTCAGCCGGCCTGGTTTCTCGGGAATTCGGAGTCCGACGCCAGCCGGCGGTGTCGGTCAGGATTCACGGCGTGCCGTACGGTATAGAGACGGTCATGGAATTGCAATCCTGGCAGGCGCTTGAGGTTGGGGGCGCGCGGCGCCCGGGTTTGGTCATGGAACACAGAGCGCTCGAAAATGGCCTGGTGTCGGCGACCCTTGAAGCGGACCGCGCGGAATCCGGCGGCACGATGTGATCCGTCGGAAAAACGTGCGGTGGGAGCCAGAGCACCCGCGTAGAGTATAGAATTCCAGCATGTCCACCGGCGTCCAGGCAAACTGACCATGCAGATCTTTCTCAACGGTTCCGCCACCGAGGTCGAGGCGTCCATCCCCATGTCGGCACTGGTCGAGCGCCTGGGGCTCACCGGCCAGCGTATCGCCGTGGAAGTGAATGCGGAACTGGTCCCGCGCAGCCGCTTCGCGCAGCATGTCCTGGTCCCCGAGGATCGGGTGGAGATCATCCAGGCGGTCGGCGGTGGCTGAGGCCGTCCACCGTGCGGGCGGATGGTTTATCCTTGAAGAATCGCTCGATCTGTAGGGTCCGCTGCGCGGACCGAATTCCGCTGCGCGGACCGACGTCTGCTGACCACTGCCCGCAAACCGCTTCCCAACCCCGATTCCGGAGCCCACCACGATGTCCACCACCAACCACTCCGACCGTTTCACCATTGCCGGCCAGGAATACAGCTCGCGCCTGCTGGTCGGCACCGGCAAATACAAGGACATGGAGCAGACCGCCCTGGCCATTGAGGCGAGCGGGGCGGAGATCGTCACCATTGCCGTGCGCCGCACCAACATCGGTCAGACCCCGGGTGAGCCCAACATCCTGGACGTGCTACCGCCCGAGCGCTACACCATCCTACCCAACACGGCCGGCTGCTATGATGCCGAGACCGCGGTGCGCACCTGTCGGCTGGCGCGGGAACTGCTGGACGGTCACAATCTCTGTAAGCTTGAGGTGCTGGGCGACGAGAAGACCCTGTTTCCGGATGTGGTGGCCACCCTGGCGGCAGCGGCTGTGCTGGTCAAGGACGGATTCGATGTGATGGTCTACACCAACGATGACCCGATCATCGCCAAGCGCCTGGAGGAGATCGGCTGTGTGGCGGTGATGCCGTTGGCGGCCCCGATCGGCTCCGGACTGGGGATTCGCAACCCGCTGAATATCCGTACCATTGTTGAGAACGCCAAGATCCCGGTGCTGGTCGATGCGGGCGTCGGCACCGCCTCCGACGCCGCGGTGGCCATGGAGTTGGGTTGCGATGGGGTGCTGATGAACACGGCCATCGCCGCCGCACAGCACCCGGTGCTCATGGCCAGCGCCATGCGCAAGGCGATCGAGGCCGGGCGCGAGGCCTATCTCGCGGGCCGCATGCCCCGCAAGCGCTTCGCCTCGGCCTCGTCGCCGATTGACGGCTTGTTTTTCTAGCATGACGGTCGGCTGCCGGGCCGACCACAGGCTTACCACCCCATCTGCGGCGTTACCGGACGCCTGAGGCCGAACGATGAAAAACGCGGTGGTCCTGTTGAGTGGCGGTCTGGATTCGACGACCGCCCTG
Source organism: uncultured Lamprocystis sp. (assembly GCF_903933125.1). GTDB lineage: Bacteria > Pseudomonadota > Gammaproteobacteria > Chromatiales > Chromatiaceae > Thiodictyon. The sequence continues at coordinate 13,396 of NZ_CAIZIZ010000172.1, forward strand.
GCCATTGCCAAGGCCGAGGGCTTTGCCCCCTATGCCCTGTCGTTCCGCTACGGCCAGCGGCACGCGGTGGAACTGGAGTCTGCCGCGCGGGTCGCGCAGGCGTTGGGGGTGGTTGAGCATGTGATCGCCGATATCGACCTGCGGCGGTTCGGCGGTTCCGCGCTCACCGCGGACATTGCGGTACCCAAGGCGCGCAGCCTGGTGTCGATCGGCGAGGGCATCCCGATCACCTATGTGCCGGCGCGCAACACCGTGTTCCTGTCTTTTGCGCTGGCCTGGGCGGAGGTTCTGGGGGCGAGTGATCTTTTTATCGGAGTCAATGCGTTGGACTACTCCGGTTACCCGGATTGTCGCCCCGAGTACATCGCCGCCTACGAGCGCATGGCTAACCTGGCCACCGCGGCCGGGGTCGCGGGCCGCCAGCGGCTGCGAATTCACACGCCGCTGATCCATCTCACCAAGGCGCAGATCGTCGCGCGGGGTTTAGCGCTCGGTGTCGATTATGCGCTGACCAGCAGTTGCTACGATCCGGGCGAGGACGGACGCCCCTGCGGTGAGTGTGACTCCTGCCAACTGCGGGCCAAGGGGTTTGCGCAGGCGGGAATCGCCGATCCGCTGCTCGCCCGGTTCGCCGCGGCGGGCAGTTCAGCGTCCGGACCTCAGTAGGCCTTGGGCTGAAAATCGTCCGGAACATCCAGCGCGAAGATCTGATCGTGAATGCGTGCGACATAGAAGCCGGCGCGCAGGATCCGCTCGCGCATCTCCGCCGACAGATCCACCGCGGCCAGGATGCCGTAGAGACATTTGTCGCGGTGCTCAGGGAAGAACTCGCGAAACCGCTTCAACAGTTGCTTCAGTTGGAGAATCGATTCCTCGCGCAGATGGCTCTTCACTTCGACGACATAGGCGGTGTTGACAGCGCCATTGGCATAGGCGAGCACGTCGATCTCCAGATGTCGGCCCTCCTTGGTGACCCGCACGCTTGGGCTGACAACCTCCATGCCGAAACGCTGCCGCAGCAGCCGTTCCATCGAGGGTAAGGCCAATCCTTCGGTAAAGCTGCCGAATTTCTCTCCCAGCCCGCCGATCTGTTTGCCGAGTTCGCGAATCTGGCGATCGGTGTTGCGAATCTCGTGGTCGGTTTCCTGGAACCTGCGCTCGGTTTCCTGGAACCTGCGCTCGGTTTCCTGGAACTTCCGCTCGGTTTCCTTCTGTGCTTCGATCAGTTCGCGCAGCAGTGTCCAGAGGTCATCGGGCGTGGTCGCCATGGTGTCATTCGCTCTGTCTTGTCGATCCCGTGAGTATAATCCTGTGGCTGTTGTTTGTCGGTCCAGGGCGAGGGCGCCAATACGGGGCGCCCGGCCGTCTTCTGCCGCTTCGCGGGTTGCAACCTGTCATCCGGGGGCGAACCGGACCGCGCCAAGGCGATCTGCACCACGAGTTGAAGCTGGTCTACCCGCAAGCGTCAGCGCCGCCCGAGCGCTTCATCGGGCGGGATTTCCGGCATTTCTTCCTGCAACCGATGGATGGCCCGCGACTTGCCGCCAATATCGCGGCGGCCATCGTTTACTGCAAAGCCCATCCGCGCTGGCGACTGAGTACGAAGGGGTAGGTCAGGTAAACATGGACCGCCGACACCTGCAAGGCTTTGAGAAAGATCGGGTAGGGAACTCGGCCGATGAAGTGGACGCGGCTCCAGTCGGCGCGGTCGCCCACCTCCGCAGTCAATGCTGCCCGGAACGTCTGGCCGTCGCTGCGCTTGCGCCCGTAGCTTACGTCATCGCCGCCGATGATGACCACTTGGGTACGGGGATCGGCTGCCAGGATTCCTGGTAGTGCCCGCATAGGAGAGCATCCAGGCACGCGGGTACACATCACGCAGGAACAGGGTCTCACCCCAGCCCGGGTGCCCGATGATCCGATCCGGAACGAAGCCCTTAGCCCGCTGTTGCAGTGCAATCTGGGTGGTGTCGTCGCCGTCGCCGCCCGCGATGGCGTCATTGCCGGAATTGCCGTCGAGCCGGTTGTTCCCGGCTGAGCCGGTAATGGTGTCGGCGCCTGAACTGCCGATGACGTTTTCGATCGAACTGAATGACTCGCTGACGCCGCCGATGGTGGAGACTCCGGCGGGCAGGGTGATGATGCCGCCGGTTCCGGTAAAGCTGCAATCGAGCGTGTCGTCGCCGTCGCCACCGTTGAAGCCGTTGGTCCCGGCGCCGCCGTTGAGGGAGTCGTCGCCCGCGTTGCCGAGCAGGAGGTCCGCACCCGCGCTGCCGGTCAACGTGTCGTTACCACCCTGGCCGTCGATGAAGGCGACCTGATTCAGGGTGATGCCGGTGAAATTGATGGCTTCATTGGCCACGGTGCCATAGATCTCCTGCCCGTTGCCATTGATGATCTCGATGCCGTTGGCAGCCAAGCTGAAGTTGCCGGTGTACCAGTGGCTTGAAATGATCTCGACGGTGTCGGTGCCGGTGCCGCCCTGGAGCGCATAGGCCGTGTCACTCCAGACTTGAAGCAAGTCATCTCCGGTGCCGCCGTCGAGGGTGTCGCTCTGGTAAGCGAACAGCGTGTCTGCCTCCAGCGGAGCGTCGAGCGGGACCAGAACAAACAGTGCCTCGGCATTCTGGACGACCGAGCCGACAGACTTCTTGCCGATCTCAAGCACAATGGCGTCGGCTGGTGCGCTCAAGGTGACCAGTTCCGAACGCCGCTTGGCCTTGGCGAGCTGCTCGTTGACCTCATCGCGCTGCTGCAACGCCGTGGAGAGTTGTTCCATGGCCTCCTGCCGCCAGGACTTGGTGAAGGTGTCACGCTCGGCCTGCGTGGCGGCAATCTGACGCTCGATTTCCGCGTGGCGGTTGACCGCCATGGTGTGGTCGCGTTCGACCTCGAGGCGTTGCGCCTGGACTTGGAGCAGATTGGCCTTGGAGCCCATCTGTTTGGTCTCCAGGGCCAGGTGCATCTGCTCCAGGTCGGCGAGCGACTTGACCTGACGGGCCAGGGCCTGTTGGTCGCGTTCATTGGTCTCCAGGCTGGCATGCAGGCCGCGGATGGTCTCGTCGAACTGGCGCATGCGGGCGTCATAGGCCGCGCGGCGCTCGGCCAGCAGCCCGACCTGGAGTTGTTGCTGGAGGCCCGCGGCGCGCGGTTCCCAGACGGCGCTGCCGGCCAGTTCGGATTCCAGCCGCTCGGCTTGCAGGCTCAAGGTGGCGCTGCGCGAGCTGAGCTGGGTGGTGTCGGCGCCGGTGAAGGTCGGGTCTAGTTGCGCCAGCACTTCTCCCTGGCGCACCACCTGGCCGATGCGCACGTCGATCGATTTGAGGATGCCGGGTTCCAGCGGCTGAACGACCAGATTGGGTAGTGGTGTGACCAGCCGCCCGTGGGCGACCACCAGCTTGTCGATCTCGGAGACACTGGCCCAGACCACGGTGGTCAGCATCAGCGCAAGTAGGGCATAGAGTGTGATCCGCCGGCCGCGCGGCGGCGCCCGTTGCTCGATCGCCTGCGCGTCGGGCAGAAATTCGCCCAGTAGGGACTGGATGTGGTCCTGTTTGCTCATAGGTGCCGGGTCTGCTGCTGCCAGAGATTGGCATAGATCGGGCAGCGCTGGAGCAGCTCCTCGTGCCGTCCGGCGTCGGCGATTTGGCCGCGGTTCAGCACCATGATGGCGTCTGCGCCGGTGAGGGTCGAGAGCCGGTGCGAGACGATGATCACCGTCCGTCCGGCCGTCAGTTGACCCAGATTGTTCAGAAAGATCGCCTCGGACTCGGGGTCCAGGGCGCTGGCCGCCTCATCCAGGATCAGGATGCGCGGCTGGGGCAGCAGTGCGCGGGCAATCGCCAGGCGCTGCTTCTGACCGCCGGAGAGATTGGCACCGTTTTCCTCCAGCAGAGTGTCATAACCTTGGGGGAGCCGCTCGATGAATTCCTCCGCCCCGGCGACCCGAGCGGCGGCGACGATTTCATCGAAACCCGCGCTGGGTTGAGTGATGGCGATGTTCTCCCGCACCGTCCCGCGGAATAGGAAGTTGTCCTGCAGGACCACGCCGATGTGGCGGCGCAGGTGCGCCAGATCGATCTCGCGGATGTCGACCCCATCGAAGCGGACGACGCCCTCCTGGATCGGGTAGACGGATCTGTTCCACGGAGGTGGCAATGCCGTGGTGGCGGGCGATGGCGACCAGGCAGTGCAGGTCGCTGTCAAGGGCGGTATCGGCGCCCGGTTCCGCGATGGGTTGCATGGCCTCGGGCTGCATCAGGCTTGCCGCGGCGCGCTGACAGCACCGGCCGGATGATCGGCGGCCAGGTGCCCCAGATCCTGTCTGGAACTGTTGCGTTGTCCGTTACTCATTCTGTGTTTCTCGGCCCTGACTCGTCTTATCGCAAAAAAAGGCAGTCCGCTGCCCGCTTCCAGCGACACATCGGCAAACACCGGGTGGATGTCGATCAATCCCGGACCCGGTTGTCTATGCGGCTTCCCAGGCGACCCGATCCCGGCCCTCGCGCTTGACCTGAAACACCAGATCGTCGACCCGCTTGAGCCACTGATCCAGGGTTTCCGCGGGACGGTACTCGGCGACCCCGAAGCTTGCCGTGACCGGCCCAATCCCGGAGTCGGTCAGGGTGTGTAGTCCGATCCGGAGAAACTCCGCCAAGGCCGCTGCCTGAGCCAGGGTGGTCTCGGGGAGGAGGATCATGAATTCCTCCCCGCCCCAGCGAGCCAGGATGTCGGTGTGGCGCAGGCGCTCGCGCATCTGCGCCGCGACCGCCACCAGTACCGCATCGCCCTGGTCGTGGCCGCGGGTGTCATTGATCGCCTTGAACCCGTCGAGGTCGAACATGATCAGCGCCACCGGCCGGCCATGGCGCTGGGCACGCCGCGCCTCGGCTTCCATCGTTTCCATCAGATGACGCCGGTTGAAGGCCCCGGTGAGCGGGTCAGTGATGGCGAGTCGCCTCAGTTCCTCTTCCAGCAGCTTACGCGTGTTGATGTCCTGATGGGTGCCGCACACCCGCAGCGGTCGCCCCGCGGAGTCGCGCCCGATGACCTTGCCGCGCGAGGAGACCCAGACCCACTGGCCGCTCTGATGGCGCAGTCGATATTCGCTGCGAAAGATGGGCCGGCGATCCTCGATCAGGTCCGCAAAGGCCGCGCGCAGTGCGGGCCGATCGTCCGGATGGACCAGGGCTTCCCAACCGGCGCGGTTGGGCGGGGTCTGGTCCAACCGGCAGCCCAGGATGCGCCCCCAGCGCGCGTTACCCACCAGGGTATCGCTGGTCACCAGCCAATCCCACATCCCCAGATCCCCCCCATCCAGGGCGAGGCGCAGCCGCTCCTCGCTCTCGCGCAGGGCCGCCTCCGCGCTGGTGCGGGCGCGTTGCTCCGCTGCTTCCCGCAGACAACGCTGGATGGCGGGGACCAGCCGCAGAAAGTGGTCCTTGAGCACGAAATCACCGACCCCGCGGCGCAGCAAATCGATCGCCCGCTCCTCACCCACGGCACCTGAGACCAGGATGATAGGCACCCCCGGTCGGTACCGGCGGATCAGTTCGAGCGTGGGATCGAAGTCCATGCCCGGTACGAAATAATCGGCCAGGACGGCATCCCAGGTGCCGGCTGACAGCGCCGCCTCCAACTCCGCGGTGCTTGCCACCCGCGTGCAGGCCGCCTCCATTCCCTGTTTGCGCAGATGCCGCGTCAGCAGCAGAAAATCCGCCGGATCGTCCTCGATCACCAGTAGTTTGAGCGGGGCATTCATGGTGATTGGTGCGTACTCATGGGTCCGGTCGCTTGTTGAGAAACGGCCGTGCGACCGTCCTGCTCATGACCCTGGCTGATCTTTAGGGTCGAAGTCCAATGATATCGAGTTGATGCAGTAGCGCAGCCCGGTCGGGCGGGGTCCGTCAGGGAAGACATGACCGAGGTGGGCGCCGCATCGGTTGCAGTGGACCTCGGTGCGCTGCATCCCGTGGCTCGAATCTACCGTGGTGCCGACGGCCTCGGGTTGCGCGGGCTGCCGGAAACTCGGCCAGCCGCTGCCCGAGTCGTATTTCTGTGCAGAGTCAAACAGCAACTCTCCGCAGCAGGTGCAGCGGTAGCGGCCATCCTCCTTGGTGGCATAGTACCGGCCGGTAAAGGCCGGCTCGGTGCCCTGCTCGCGGCAGACATGATATTGCTCAGGTGTCAGTTGCGCACGCCAGTCGGCCGCGGTCTTGTGGATTTTCTCGCCGTGCTCGCTCATGGGAACCTCAGAGTCGGTGGATGGCCGGAACAGATGGTCAAGCGTCATGGGCTGATGGATCGCGCGGTCGTTGGTGCGCGGCCCAGCGCGCCTCTGGCGCATCACTGGTCGGAACGCCGGCCCCGCCCCGTCATGTTCTCATGTGGGTGCGAGGTAAAAAAATAGTGAAGAATATCGATCCTGGCCGCGGGGACACTCGACGTCCGACGCCTGGGTCCGTAAGATCATCCGATTGTATTCTGCAAATCGACACAACCTGTGGTTACGGCTGCCCGTGCTCCATCAATATCCGGACCTGTTGCTGCAGGAAAGTACATGAATAACCGGGAATCAAGCTGGGGTGCGCGGCTCTTCGTCGGCCTTCAGCACGTGCTGCCCCAGCATCTGCTGTCGCTCTTGATGTACCGTCTTGCGCGCATCGAGTGGGCGCCGCTCAAGAACCTGATGATTCGTGCCTATGTGCGTCTGGTCGGGGTCGACCTGCGTGCGGCGGCGCAGCCCGAGCTGACGGCCTATCCGCACCTCAACGCCTTTTTCACCCGCGCGCTGCGCCCCGATGCCCGACCGCTTGATCCGGACCCGCGGGCGGTGCTCTCACCGGTGGATGGCACCATCAGTCAGATTGGCAGCATCACCGACGGCCGGATCATCCAGGCCAAAGGTATCGACTATTCGGTTCGTGACCTCCTGGGCGGGCAGCAGGAGGCGAATCACGTGTTCGACGGCGGCCGCTTCGCAACCATCTACCTCTCGCCCCGCGACTACCATCGCATTCACATGCCACTGGCCGGGGAACTGGCCGAGATGACCTACGTTGGTGGCCGGCTGTTCAGTGTCAATCAGGTTACTGCCGCCCTGGTGCCGGGGCTGTTCGCCCGCAATGAACGGGTCCTGTGTCTGTTCGGCACGGATCTCGGGCCGGTGGCGGTAGTGTTGGTGGGGGCCATCTTTGTGGGTGGTATCGAGACCGTTTGGGAGGGCGAGGTCACGCCGGCCTTGCCGGGCCTGCGCAGCCGACGCTGGCAGTATACCGGGTCAACGGCGCGGGTGCGGCTCGATCGCGGCGAGGAACTGGGACGCTTCAACCTCGGCTCCACGGTAATTCTGCTGTTTCCCGCCGATACCCTGACCTGGGCCCCGTCGCTGGTGCCCGGTCAGCCGGTGCGGCTGGGTCAGCGCATCGGCACCTGCAACTGAGATAGCCTGCCGGGCCTTGATCGTAATCCCGGCCAGCGGCGTGCGTAGTCAGGGCTTCCAGCCCTGACGGTGTCAGGCCAGGATGGCCTGACTACGCAGCGGCGAGCCCAAGTTGCCGGAATCTTGATCGAGGCCGCCTGCCGCACGGGCGGCGCGTCCGCGTCGGCAGCCGTGGGCGGTTCGGCGGGCCCGCCGCCAAGGGGCTGGCTGAATCGACCCGGTTTTGCTGTATCCTCCCGTCCATGAACGCACCATTCACCGAATTTCAACTGCCTGAGCCATTGCTGCGCGGACTCGATAAAGCGGGGTTCGACACGCCCACGCCAGTCCAGGCACAGGTTATCCCCCTGGTTCAGCAGGGTCTGGATCTGCTGGTGTCCGCGGCGACCGGCTCCGGCAAGACCGCGGCCTTTCTGCTGCCGATGATGCAGCACTTCCTGGACAGTCCGGCGCCCAGGAGCGCGACCCGCGCCCTGATCCTGGTGCCCACCAGAGAGTTGGCGCGGCAGATCCAAATCCATTTCATGAACCTGGCAAGCTTCACCCGACTCAGTACCGGCGTGATCATGGGCGGTGAGCGGCGCGACCGCCAGATCGCCACCCTGCGCCGTAATCCCGACATCCTGGTCGCCACACCGGGGCGACTGCTGGAATACATCGAAAGCGGCACCGGCGTGGCGGATCTCGCCGATCTGGAGTATCTGGTGCTGGACGAGGCCGACCGGATGCTCGATCTGGGTTTCGCCGACGACGTGCTGGCCATCATCGAGCGCACCAACGCGGCGCGGCAGTCGCTGCTGTTCTCCGCCACCCTGAACCATCGCGGGCTCAGCGCCATCACCGACCGGCTGCTCCGTGACCCGCGGGTGGTTGTCGTCAACCCGGTGCGCGAACAGCATCCGGACATCAGCCACCAGGTCATCCTGAGCGATGACACCGAGCACAAGCAGCGCCAACTGCTGTGGCTGCTCCAGAACGAGCCGGCTGCCAAGACTCTGGTCTTCGTCAATACCCGTGAGCGCACCACGGGTCTGTGCGGATTCCTCCAGGGTCAGGGCCAGCGGGTGGGCGCGCTCCACGGCGAACTTGATCAGCGTGAACGCAACCGGATCATGGGGCTGCTGCACGGCGGCCAGATCAGCGTCCTGATCGCCACCGACGTGGCGGCACGGGGGCTGGACATCCCCGGGCTGGATCTGGTGATCAACTTCGAACTGGCGCGCAGCGGCGACGATTATCTGCACCGCACGGGCCGTACCGGCCGGGCGGGTGAGAAGGGCCGGGCCATCGCGCTGGTCGACACCAAGGAATGGAACCGCATGGAGAGCATCGAGCGCTATCTCAACCTCAGTTTCGAGGCCAGGGCCATCCCCGGCTTGAAGGCCAATTTTTCCGGGCCGACCAAGCGCAAGGGACCGAGCAAGGGCAAGCCCAAGCCCAAGCCCGGCGCCGCGGTGGTCGCCAAGCCCAAAGAGAAGGTCCGGGAGCGCGAACGCAAGAACATTGGCAAGCGGCGGGCGCCAACCGGCGGCGTGCCGACCGATGCGGGCTTTGCACCGCCGCGCGGCAAGCTGCCTGGCGGCGGCTAGCCTGAATCGCTCCAGCGCACGATGGACATCGGCCCGATCGTCGTCTTCGCCGGCTCCTACTTCCCGGCCTGGATCCCGAGCCTATTGCTGGGCATGGTCGTGGCCGCGGTGGCTTATGGCTTGCTCCTGAAAGTCGGTCTGGCGCAGTCGATACCGCTGCCTGGTCTGTTCTATACGCTTCTGAGCAGTCTCGCGGCCATGAGCTTCTGGGTCTTGCTGTTCTCCCGGACACTGGACTGACCATGAGCGAGACGCCCGTCGCCGCTGACCCTGATGGTGCCGAGTCGGCAGCGACATCCGCGCCTGCCGCGGTGTGCGACAGCCCCGTACCGAGCGGTCCCAGCCCGCGACCGAGCGATGCCCGACCGATGGATCTCTTGGCCGATCGCCGTTCGCTGCTGCGCACCGTCCTGGGTCGCCTGCTGTTCGTCGTGGTCGTGGTCGCGACCCTCGTTGTCGGTTACCGTCTGGCCGCGAATCTGGCGCTGTCTCCCCGCACCACCGATGCCGAGATCGACGCCGACATTGTCCGCGTCTCAGCGCCGGTGGCCGGCCGTCTGGTGGAGTTGGCGGTGGTCGAGAATCAATCGGTCGCGGCCGGACAGTTGCTGTTTCGCATCGATCCCGAGACCTATCGGCTGCAACTGGAATTGGCTCAGGCCGAACTCGCGGTGGTCGAAGGCAGCCTCGCCGACCAACGCCGGCTGCGTGAATCAGAGCGTGCCAATGCCGCGGTGGCGCAGGACGAGGTGAGTCGCGCCCAAACCAATCTGGACCTGGCCACCCGCTCACTGGAGCGGCTCCAGCCGATGGAGGCGGCCGGTTATGTGTCGCGGCAGACCCTCGACGAGTCGCGCACGGCGGTGAGCGACGCCGCCGTCTCGCTGCGTCAGGCACTGGGCGGTGCTGCGGCGGCCCGCAACGAGGTCCAGAGCACGCAGGCGCTGGAGGCTCAGGTCCGCGCCAATCTGACCCTGGTGGCCATCGCCCGCCGTGCCCTTGAGCAGACGCAGGTGCAGGCGCCGGTCGCCGGCAAGGTGGTCGGGCTGAAGATCGCCGAGGGGGAAAACCTGGTGCCGGGCGTCCCCCTGTTCACTCTCATCGACAGCGCGAGTTGGGTCGCCAATGGCCTTTTCCCCGAGACCGCGCTGGCCGGCATCCAGGTGGGTGACAGCGCCGACGTCTTCGTCATGATCGACCAGCGGGTTCGCATCGCCGGTACGGTCGACGGCATCGGCTGGGGGGTGGTCTCCGATGACGAGATCGCGGCTTTCGGCGGCCTGCCCTATGTCGCGCGCACGTTGAACTGGGTTCAGGTCGCGGCCCGCTTTCCGGTCCGCATTCGGCTGCACGCGCCGCCGGAGCCCTTGATGCGCATCGGCGCCTCAGCGGTCGTGATCCTGCATGAGCAGCAGCGCGCGCACTGAGTTGCCGTTCAGCCCCGCGGCGCCTCCCGGCGCCGCGGTATTGGCGTTGCTCAGACGCGAACTGGCGCCCTTTCCCGGCCGTCTGAGCCGGAGTCTGCGCATCACCCTGCTGTGTGTCGTGACGGTCATCGTTTGCATGGCCTTCCAGGTCCAAGAGGCCGCGCTGGCCGCCTACCTGATTTTCTTCGTCAGCAAGGATGATGCCGGCTCCAGCGCCATCGAAGGCTTCGCGCTGATCATCGTCGTGCTCCTCGCCGTCGGGCTCGCCTTTGTCGTCACGGCCGCCACGGCCGGGACCCCGCTGTTGCGGGTGCTGACGATGGCCGCGTTGGTCTACGGCGGTCTGTTCCTGTCCAAGACGTCCAAGTCGGGACCCGTGGCCACTTCGCTGGCGATGGTTCTGGCCATGGCGCTCACGGCTCCGGACCTGGTCGGCTATCCGGAATTGATCACCCATGCCTTTCTCTGGATGATCCCGATGGTGCTGGTCCCGATGGGGCTGCTGATCCTGCTCAATCTGCTGGCTGGACGCGACCCCGTCCGACTTTATCGGGAGACCCTGCGGCGGCGCTTTGCAGCGGCGGCGGCCCTGCTCGCGTCGCCGGGACCGTCCAGCCGTCAAGCGCTGCTCGCGGCGATGCGCGCCGGGGATACCGATACCGCGACCTTCCACAAGATGGCGCGGCTGCTCCACCGGCTGCCGGAGTCGGCGCTGGCCGGTCTGGAGGCACTCGAACGGCTGTCCATGCGGTTGCTGACCGCGTTGGCCGCGTTACCCGCCGGCGAGCTGCGCGCGGGGGCCTGGGCGCGGCTGCGTGCCCTGCGGGCCGTTCTCGATCGCGGTACGGCGCTGCCGGCGGCGGATCGCGCCGCCGCCCCGGCAGCCGACCGGATCGCCGACGCGGCCGGACAGGAGGTCGACCGGGTACTCACCGCGCTGGCCGGGGTTGCCGATGGCGACCCCGCGGCAATCGCGCGCAGTCGCGGTGAGACCCCGCCGTCGACCCGCGAGTCGTTCTTCGTTGCCGACGCCTTCAGCAATCCGGAGTACGCCCGTTTCGCGCTCAAGACGACCCTGGCGGTGATGCTGTGCTATTTGTTCTATGTCAGCTTTGACTGGCCCGGCATCCACACCTGTGTCATCACCTGTTTCTACGTGGCGCTGAGCTCGGTCGCCGAGACGCTGCATAAACTCACGCTGCGCCTGATCGGCTGTTTCATCGGTGCGGTGCTCAGCTACGCGGTCATCATTTTCGGCTTTCCGCACATGCACTCGGTTGGCGATCTGGCTCTGGTCATCGCGCCCCTGTCCTTCGTCGCCGCCTGGATCGCTATCGGCAGCGAACGTCTGTCCTACATCGGCCTGCAGCTCGCGCTCTGCTTCTTTCTGGCGACCCTGCACGGCTTTGGTCCGTCATTCGATCTGACCATTGCCAGAGACCGGATCATCGGGGTCGTCATCGGCAATCTCGCCATCGCCGTCCTGTTCGTCTCGCTCTGGCCGGTCAGTGCCGAGGGCCAGGTCCGTGGGCATTTCCGCGCCGCACTCGAACGCGTCCGCGCGCTGCTCGGCGCGTCTGCCGACCGCGCCGCCATCGCCCGCGCCGGTGATCGCTTCAACACCGAGTTGAGCGCTGCCACTTCGACCCTGGACCTGTTGAACTTCGAACCGCGGCGGATTCGGCCCCGACTTGAGCGACAGGCCGCCGCGCGCAGACTCTTCGCGCTGTGCGAGACACTCTATCTGACCACGGCCATGCTGGCACAGCAGCGGGTGGCCGACGACGATACGCCGGCCCTGCCGGGCGCGGTCGCGGACGAACTGCAGCGCTGCGATCAGGCGCGCGCCGACGCCCTGACGAACTTTCTCGACTGGATGCGGGTGAGCGGGACAGACGGGCGCGCGGCGCCAGTGAGCGATGCGCAATCCGACCCGCAAGCCGAGACCCGATCACATCCGCGGTCCGGCAGCGCCGCGGCGCCCTTCCCCGACCGGAGCCGCCTCCCGGAGCGCGCCGAGCCTGACCTGATCCATCTGCTCGACGAACGGGAGCGGCTCTATCGCGCATTCGATGCACTGCTCGCCGACCTGTTCGCGGAGGCACGACATGCCCGCTGAACGGATCGGCCGCGCCGCGACTGGCCTGCTGCTGACGCTTGCCCTGCTGGCCGGCTGCGACAGCACCTTGCCGGTTGCCGGACCGACGACGCCGGACCAACCCTGGGTCCTGCCGGATGCGGTGCGGGCCGATGTCAAGACCGCGTTGGCGCGGTCCGGCGATCAGGAGATACCCGATCGGGCCGCCGTTGGGATACGCGTCGACCCGAACCGCGACTACGCACTCAGCGAGCTGATCGACATCGCGCAGCGGCACAACCCGGCGACCCGCGTGGCTTGGGAGGAGGCCCACCAGGCCGCGTTGGCCACCGGGACCGCGCGCAGCACCTTGCTGCCGCGGCTGGCCGCCAGCGTCGTCGGCGGCTATCAGCGGTTGTCGACACCGGTGACCCTGCCGTTGGTCGGCACCAGGACGCTGACGGCCGACGTGCAGGAAATTATCCCGATCCTGACCGTGGAATGGCTGTTGTTCGATTTCGGCGAGCGGGCCGCCGCGGTCGAGGTCAGCCGCCACCTGGCAACCGTGGCCAATGTGCAGTTCAACCAGATGCACCAGCAGATCGTTTTTGATGTCAGCCGGGCCTTTCATGCCGGCACGGCGGCCGGGCACAAAGAGGCCGCCGCCATTCGCGCGCAGGCCGCCGCCAGGCAGATCCTGGCCGCTGCCGAGACCCGTGAGCGGCAGGGTCTCGACACCCGGATCGAAATCGCCCAGGCGCGGCTGCAGTTGGCCCAGACCGATTTATCGCTGGTGCAGGCGCAAGGCGAAGCCGCCACCGCGCGCGTGGCGCTCAACGCCGCGCTGGGCCTGCCTTACAGCACCAATATCCGGCTGCGCGATCCCGGCGAGCGCTTGCCCCCGGCCGCCGCCGACAGCCTGGATCAGGTGATCGAGCGCGCGCTGGTCGAACGCCCGGACATCATCGCCGGCGTGGCGCAACTGCGCGCTGCGGAGGCCGGCGAACGCGTGGCTGCCGCCGGTTATTGGCCCAAAGTGGGGCTCATCGGCGCCCTCTCGACCAATGACAACCAATTCAGCTTCAACGGCGGCAGCACCTTCGGCACACCAGTGCAGCAAACCGGTGTGCTCTTGGGCGTCACCCTGCCGCTGTATCAAGGCGGTCTGCGCGACAGCACCGTGCGCAGCGCCCGCTCGCGTGTCACGGCGGCACAGGCCGCGGTGGCCGGCACCCGCGGTGCCGCCGCCGCGGAAATCGCCGCCGCCTACGAGGCGCTGCGCACCAGCCTGGCAGCTCATCAGGCCGCCGACGCACTGGTTGCCGCGGCTGCCGTCACGGCGGCGGCCGCGCGCAAAGGTCTCGACCTGGGGCTCGGCAACCTGACCACGGCGATCACCGCCGAAAAAGACCTGCTGGAGGCCGAAGAAGCGCGCGCCGACGCCCGTCGCGATGCTTTCGACGCCGCTGCTGCGCTGGCCTTCGTCACCGCGGCCCTGACTGCGCATGCGCCGCTGCAGGACCAGACGGCGACGCTTTAAGTTCCACTGCTGAGTAGGTGAATCCCCCGATAGTGGCCGTCGCATGCCGCGCGTACGATGACGGTTCGATCCAGCAGATCAGGGATCGCGCGTAGACGACAACGGATGATAGACGTGCTGTCGACACACCTGAACACAGGTTCCAGCCATCTCAGCAGAGGAAACATTCGATGCCTTCAGTACAAACGGTCAGTCGGACAGAAAAAGGGCGCGGCAACGGCGGATATGTCCAGTCCGCAATCGAGCCGGAGCTTCACACCGTGGGTGATTCGCCGCTCGATGAGACGCTGGCGCAGGCAATCAGCGCGGCCGCCTATTATCGTGCGGAGGCGCGCGGCTTTGAGCCGGGGCATGAGTTGGAGGATTGGGTTGAGGCCGAGCGTGAAGTCACTGCGACAAACCAGGCCGCGGGCGACATGGACCATTGATCTCAGGGGCCTGGTCTTGATGACAGCGTTCGACGGTTTGGCGCGGAGGCCTTGATCATCGTTCCGGCCATCGCGATCGGGAGTCCAAGGCAAGAAAACAAAGCCTTATTCCGGCACATCGTAATAGCTGAGATCCAGATACCCGGCCGCCTCCTTGCGGTGACTGAAGTTCCAGTCCGTGATCCAATCGTAAAAGGGCCACAGGCGGGCACTGTTGCGCAGGATGCCATAGCGTTCCTTGAAGCGCTCCCAGTCGGCTTGGCTGGTGACCGCGCGCAGTGCAGTGAGGAAGGGCGCCGCCTGGTCCATGTCCAGTTCGATGAAGAGGTTGGGGAAGCCGTTGATGATCGTGGGGTAAATGCTCAGTGAATACTGGTCCGGCAGCGCCTCGCCATCCTGGTAGATTAGCGTGAACTGGGATTTGTAAACACGGTTGACGACCAGTGAATAGACCCGCGATTCCTCCCCCCGATTGAGTCTCAGCAGGATCACGCTCGGCAGGTAGCGGGTGAAGGGTTGACCCTCGATTACGGTGAGGGTGGAGGCGGCCCGCTCCCAGTCGTCGAAACTGGCGATCGGTGCCCGCCGCTCCAATGGCGGTTTGCGATCCGGGTTCAGCCGGTCCGGCGGACCGGCGATCACGGGACCCAGGTGCCGCGCGATCTGCTCGACCAGTCCGGTCAGGGGGCGCGCGTCATCGGTCTGAACCGCGGTCGGCTGGGCCGCTCCGGCGAAGGGAACCAGCAGCAGTCCGAAAGCGCCGATGCCCTGGGTCCAGGTGTGGCGGACCCGGTCGCGGTCGGCGGGCGGCAGGAGCAGCAGGAAATTATCCTCGAACTCCTGGCGCAGATAATTGAAAAACAGCAGCGTTTTCCAGCAGGAAGCGGTAGCGGGCCTCCGCCGGGATGGCGCGGAACACACTGAACGGGTTACCAATGCCCCAGGGTGGGTCGAGCGGTGCCTGGGCGTCCCAGTGCGCGCCGGGTCCGTCCGGGGCAAAGAACAGATGATCGAGATGGGCGATCTGCGCGCGCTTGAGTCGCCAGACGAACAGGCTCTTTTGCACCGGTGCTCCGGTTTCCTTGTGCAGCCGATACCAGAACCGCTGCACCCCGGCGTAAGCCAGGGGATCGTCATAGGGCAGGGCCGTGCCGATGATGGCGACCGGCTCGCCCGGCGGTGTGGACGAGCGAACCAAGCGGAAGTGCGTCTCCGGGTCCTCTTCGAGCGCCATGGCGGCCAGGTAGACGTGCTCGTAGATGTAGCGCGAGACCAATTGACGGCGCGGGTCCGGATCGTTGAAGAAAGTCTCCCAGCGCGCCACCGCCGCCGGATGGGCGGCTCGCGCGGTGGCTTGCTGCTCTTGTTCGGTCGGACCTGGCGCGCCGGCACTGATCCAGCGTGTCAGGGTGTCGAAGTCCTGATGATCGAGCGCCGGCAGTCCAAAGGGCATCCCCTGCGCGGGGTTCTGCGCCAGTTGGGCGTCGAGCGCGGCGACGGTGGACGGGCACGCATAGGCGTAGCGCCCGGCATAGACCGGGGCCAAGGCCTCGCGTGAGAAACCCGGCTGATTGAACGCGCTGCCCGCGGCCAGCAGACGGTGCATCAGCGAGCCGTTCAGGTTCTCCGCGCCGGTGTCATCCTGGGACGGATCTTCAGTCAGTACCGGATAGAAGCCCAGTTCGCGCCATCCGGCGAGGGTGCCCACCGCATCCATGTCGGTGCGCGGATAGTCCACGAGGTGGGTCGCGTAGGGATTGAGCGCGAAGGCGCCGCGCTGCACGCCCGCGAAGGAGTCCAGCTTCAGGTTGCAGGGTGAACCCAGGCACCCATGACAGGCGATACAGCGTCGATCGAAGATCGGCTGGATGTCCTGTCCATAGCGCGGCGTTGTGAGCACCTGCGCCTCGGCCGCCGGGGGCTCGGTGGGGAGCGTCGGTGCCGTGTCGGCCAGAATCGGGGCGCTGCCGGTCAGCGCGGCCAGCAGGACTGCGGAAAGCCAAGCGAATCTGCGGGTCGACATGGTTTGCTCCGTTCGCGACCTATTGTGGGTCGGTATCTTAGGGACAACAATCAACGCTTCATCAAGAACTGCGCAGCCCGTTCTCTTATCATCCGCTCGATTGGGTGGCAGAGTTCGGGCTGGTCCGCGAGGAGCCCCGCCGCGATCGGCCATTCTGCAAGAACGCGATCGACCAACGTGAGCGCCACCTCTGCAAGATCGGCGTTGGCGCCTAACCGGCGATCGAGATCCGCGAAGTTGCCGATATGCACGTCCTCGAATCGGCGCGAGCGCCCAAATCGCAGCCCCATGTCCTCCGGGCCTTGCCCCGGTGGGCGGTAGACGAAGGTGGCCACCAGGTCGTAGGCTGGCGCGAGCGTCGGGGTGCGCGCGTCGCGGTAGATCAATGACCAGTTCTTGAGATGGGCATCACCGTTGCCGATAAGCACGTTGAAAGCCAAGCGTCGGGCAAATTCGCGGAGTGCCTCCGTATCGCGCTCCCGATAGACGAGAGCGCCGATCGTTTCAAAGGAACCGGAGTACTTTCCTTGGCTGCGGTCCGGGTCCGGGTAAAACCCTCGGACTTGCGCCATATCCTCTATATGTATCCGCTCTCGCCCTGGTCCCCGGTCAAAGCGGCGCACCGCGTAGGCGAACTCCTCGCCCCCGGGCCACACCCGGTCGGGCAGCGCTGCGACCAGATCACGATGCACCAGCCGCACTTCCGGCACTTCAATGCCGACCGTCCCTGCAAGCATCATCATCGCCCGCTCATTGTGCGGGACTTTGGGATGCACCGGATCGGGCAGCTTGAGTATCCAATCACCACCCTCGCCGACGCCGGGGACGGTCAGACGGTCTCCCTGGGCCAGCATGGAGAACTTGAGACCTACCCCGGCTAAAGAGAAAGACCAGAGTCCGGTTGGTGCGTCGCCTGGCTCGGCATCGGCGGGGTCAACCCCCGACAGGTCGACCGGCACCAGGTGGCGGCTGGGGAGGACGCGCACGGCAC
Source organism: uncultured Lamprocystis sp. (assembly GCF_903933125.1). Taxonomy (GTDB): domain Bacteria; phylum Pseudomonadota; class Gammaproteobacteria; order Chromatiales; family Chromatiaceae; genus Thiodictyon. The sequence goes on from NZ_CAIZIZ010000172.1 coordinate 30,912, forward strand.
CGGGCAGGTCATGACCGACTTGGGCGAGGAGTTCCATTTCGCGCCGAACCGATGTGTGTCTGGCGCTGGCGATCCAGTCCCGCAGCCGCCCTTCGGGTAGCAAGTTCGAGAACCAGGGGGGCAGGCGCATCTTGGCCTGGTGGCGTGCGTGCGGATTCTCCTCGAAGCGCAGACCCAGCACGGCACGGTTGGGGGCGCTCCAGTAGTCTTCCGCGAAGGCGAAGCGGGTAAAGTCGTCGCGGCGGTGCAGGTGGCCGACCAATTGCTCATGGAGATAAACGCAGAACTGTTCCTCACGCAAGGCTGTCATCGCGGTCCTCATCCAGATCGTCCAGATCGAGGCTGTCCAAGGGCGGTGTGTCCTCGAGTTGAGTCTCCGCCATGACCTCCAGAAAATCGCGCACAATGTCTGCCAGGCGTTGTTGACGGGTGTTGAGAAAGGCGGTTTTGTCACCCTGTGACAGTGCAGAAAGCAGTGTTTCGTCCAAGGCATGAGAGGCCAGGAACTCGGCAGCATTGCTTTCCCGCTCCAAGGGCGGAGAGACCAACAGGTCGGCCGCGGTGCCTGGGAGTTCTTGATCCAGCACCAGGATGCGATTGGCGGCCCAAGCGACTTGGTCATTCGGCGCGCGGCTGAAAATGCGCCGCGCGATGGCAGCGGCGGTACCCTCGGATTGAATGGACTCGGCAAGATCGCTTCGCTCGTAGGGTCGACCAGTCAACAGGGAGCATGGTCGCAGCGCCCACAGGGCCGACAGCACGATCCGGCTCGCGGCGGCACTGGTTCGAAATCCGGTCAGCGACGGGGGCCGCAGCGTTGCATCGAGCGGGGCGGCGAGCAGTTGCTGGACAGACCCGTTTTCGTCGTTCGCGCTGATGCGTGTTGCCAGGATCTGCATGGCGTTGGTCCAGCTTGAAGCGAACGGACCCGGACCAGTCATGGCCGCACGCCAGAACCAGCGGCGCAGGAGGATGCAATTGCGTGGCTCGGGCTCCGGGAAGTGAGCAAAGAAGCGGGTGAGTACCACCAACAGGTACCGATAGGGGAGAAAAGCGAAGTGCGGGACGCCCGCGTCTTCCTGAAGGAAAACGATGGCTCGCGAGAGGGCTATGGCCCCCTCTCGATACGCTGTTTCCGCCTGTTCCCCACCAAAATCACGTGCTTTTTGGGTGCTTTCGGAGAACTCGACGCGAATATCACGGGTCACATTGCCGCCACGTCTGGCGAGCACGGACCGTAATACCGTGTCATCGTCCAGGAGTCCGAAGCCGCGCTCGGCCTCAATGGATTCGGCGATTTGCTGGAAGCGTGACGCCGGCTCCAGAGCGTTTCCTTGCGCGGGGTGCAGGGCGGCAAAGACCTCCGCGCGGCTCAAACGTTTGCCGTAGTTGTTCATGCGATCGAAGATATCGCGCAGGACCGACTCTTCCTCCTGGCTAACCAGATAGGCCGGGACTTGGTACTCGCGGATCGCCCGTGTGACACGCGATGCCTCGTCCAAGCGCTCGCCGGCCTCCGGATGCTCCTTGGTGAACCAGCGAACCAGTCGCTGGAGATCGAAGAGAACGGGCAGGGGGATGAGGTGTCCCGCGTCCTCCCGGCTCGGATGCCGGAAGGTTTGCTGTTCCAAATCATAGGAGAGGGCGAATCGCTCATCGCGGGAGCCTTCCGCGGAGAGTGCGTTGGCCAAGCTGGTCAAGCGCTGCTGGCCGTCGACGACCCACCAGCCGTCGTCGAACTGCCGCGCCGGGATACGTAGCCCGCCCAGGTGAATGATTGCCTGCGGTGCGGGACGAATCCAAAACAGCACGCTACCGATGGGATAGCCCTTAACGATACTGTCGAACAGGCGGCGCACATCCTCCCACTGCCAACGCAGCGGTCTCTGAAATTCGGGGATGCGGATACGTCCTCTGAGCGTTTCGTCAACCAGATCGACCACGGAGATGGTCTTGGCTACCGGCTGTGAGATCGACGTGTTTGCCATGGTTGTTCCCGGTTCCCGGTGTCGCATGTGTATTGATTATAGGGTACCATGCGTGGCATCACCTGGGAACGGTTTGTGTTATTGCTGCCCTCTGGGAATCCTGCGACATCATGCAACTGCGAGAGCGAAAACCGTGGTTACCTCCCGGTTTCACCTGCTTTGAAAATCAGCGTAAGCCTCCGTACCTGCCTTGCTCAATGCTGGTGATGATGCTGCTGCTCACGCGAATTTCGTAGGAAAAGTGACCGGGGCCAGCATTATAGAACCATGTCTCGTAGGCCGGGCGCGTGACTGTCTGGGTTCCGGTTTGTACTTGGTAGCCATTTTTATCGTATGAATAGACTGGCTTTTCGGTCGAAGAAGCTGCGGTTTTTGATATACTGTCGGGTGATCCGCAAAGAGTGACCAAGCGGGCGACGCTGTCGCCTTGGGATAGCAGGTCGCCGGAACAGCGCAGAATCGGCGGGAAGCGCGACTGCATCTGCCAGGCGCCACTCTCCGCGGGAACGATTCCCCACAACAGGGCCACGGCAGAACCGGTAATGAGGGTGTGCAATACGCGTTGTACATTCTTAAAACGTAATGACGGGTGACGCGGGTTCTCCTTGAGGATCTCGTAGCTCCTGCGGGCAATTTCCTGAATCGGCAGCGGCAACGCATAGAAGCGATTCCAGAAACGCGCGGTCGTCTTATGCTTCACAGGTCGCCTAGATTCCCTGCTCTTTTCTCTTCAAGGGCTTCTTCGATAAGGAAATCAAGCTTTCCAGCGTCAGAATCTCGTTCGATTTCTTCGTCCCAAGACTGCCAGTCACGCTCGGACAACCAGTGTGATAGCTTCATGTATTCCCGGTGCGGCAGGGCCTCGATCTCTGATTTGAGTTCTTCAAATGTTCTCATGTAGGAAACCTCAATTGCTGCTCGGGCTGTTGGCTGTCCCCGGAACTAAGTGTAGGGTCCAGTTGAACGAATGGTTAGGCCGCCCCATCCGGCGGTTGCACAACTTGCACTATTGTCAGCGCGTCAGCGAAGAATGATAAACCGCCTAGCTCAGTCTTGTTTTCAACAACTTCTTCGGCTTTCAGCGACTTGACGGTCGCGAGGACTGCCTCGAGTTTCTCGGCACTTTGCGTTGGCTCAAGTTGTCGAAGGTGGGTCACCACTCGTTCCGCAAAGTGCTGTGCTTTAACGGACTTGCCTTCAACGGGATCGCTGCACCAAACAGGCTGCGCATTCTTCTGATTAAAGTAGATGTAATGCTTGCTGTTGTCACTGAAGCTGCCGGGACATGATGCCATTTCCACTAGTTGAAGTGTATCCAGCGTTACATCCACTTCATAGAGAACCGATTTATCGAAGATCATAGGGCAGGCGTAGTAGACCATTGCGCCGTCGTTGTGACTCAGTCGGTAAAGCAACTCATGCTGAGAGAAACCCGTGCGATCATTCTTGGTTGTGTCAAGTGCGGCGCGATAGTGCGGCTTGTTTCAGGACTTCAAAGAACTGACTATCGGTGTACTCGGTCATGGCAAAGGCTTGGTCGAAGCCAAGGAAAACCTCGCGTTGCGGAGAGTGCTTATATCGGTGTCTGCGGAATCAGACAGGTTCTTCCTGGGGCCTTGATCCTAATTGCGGCTACCTCGCGATCTGTCCGGTTCTGAGCGCTACAGGTCATGGCTTTACCGTAAGGTCCGCCCTACCCGCCGAACACGATTTGCTGGAACGACGATCACAGCCCTCTCTCGTATCAACTCTGTTCCAGTCACCGCCTTGACGTCGCGCGCTCAGACCCTCTCATTCGTGCACGAACTTTGAAGCCTAGTCCGTACCGGACAATCCGTCAATCGGGAAAGTCGAGGTCCGTGCGTTTCGGGACTGCGATGCAAAAATACTCTACGAAACAGATGCAAGCACAGAAGCGACCGTCGGATGCTTTCAGGCACCGAGCAAAACATGGCTGCCTATTCGGATCGTTATCTCGCAGACAAAAGACAGCAGGGCGTGAATCGTTCTGGGGCGGACTTGGGGCGCTAACCAATCCCTCTGCCCTGGCCGTGTGGTATCCGACTGCCTGTCCGAGGCTGAAGCCTTGGGCTCCAGATGACCCCAGGCGCTTTTTTCTTCGCGCGGGCGGCTGTCTGCGTAGGGGATGGGACAGGCGAGGGTCGTTGGCTTGATCATTTTGGTGTCTCGCGCACGTTTCGGTGGGTGATGATTGTTCCCGCCGGTGTCTGGGCGTCGCGCACTCGGCGAGGCTTTAGGTGATTTCCGGGACCGGATCTAACGACGGGGCGATTGAAATCGCCCCTACATTCGCCTCTACGGATCTTGCAGGCATGCACAGTCGGGATGTTTAATCCTGGGGAATCGTCTTGGGCGGACAAGAGCCGCCAAGACGCGAGGTCGACCGGCTACCGGCCGTGGAAGGAAACATCAAGCCACCCCGCAAGATGAAAGTCCCCGTGGGAGCGGCGTCCCGCCGCGATGCGCTGCCGTGGTGACCTCGAACGCTGCGGCTGCGCGCCGGGCCCCGTCGCGGCG
>NZ_CAIZIZ010000173.1 GCF_903933125.1 uncultured Lamprocystis sp.
GGCGACAGACGATACCTCCACTGTGGTTTCTTCCTATACTGCTTTAGATAATCAGTATCGAAAAAAGTTGCAATAAAACACTGATTTTATGGTTTTCCTGAGAGTAAGATGTGCGTACAAATATTTTAGTTGAAGTACTTAAGTACATCAATACAATTGCTATGAGCCGCTTATTTATGCGAATTCTTAAAAATCAAGACGTTGCATTTATTGCGGCCTACAAATATTTAAATTGAGGTACTTAAGTACTTCAAGTGAAATATTTGTAGGCGCCAATAATTGCAAAGCATTGATTTAAAAGAAAGATAAATAATTAAGCGCTCATAGCGAATATATTGATGTACTTAGGAGTACTTACGTCTTTCGCGGGTTCAGATTTAGGTAGCGATCTCTTGCCTCTCCGATCGGAAATCAGTAGTCGTGCAATGAAGGAGGGTGTGAGGGGCGGCTGGAAATCCGGGGAGTCGTGCAGTGGGGTAGACCGTGGTAGCAGTAGAGGCTTTGTTGACGCTGTTCTTGTTCGCGCAATCAGCAACGAGCGGTAGGAGAAAACTGGGTCTTCATGTTGGCATGAAACAGAGGTTTCCTAACCAGAAATCTAAGCGAAACCTTGGACGTTGTTGGGATGCTGTTGTTACGCGAGAGGCTTTGATATGGCCCTGAGAGGCGAAACCGTCTACCTCAAAGCACGAACCCCCTTCCTGAACTCGGGTTTTAGTAACGTGTACCGCTGTGCGGATCGCGCCTACTCGTTAGATGTCGCGCGGACGACATGGACAAGATCCCTTTCCGGATCAATTGTGTAGTCGGTTAGAAATGTAATCGTGAGAAGTTCTTGGAGAGCATCGCGGAGTAGCTGTCGGAACTTTGATAGATCCTTTGTGGCGGATCCGCATAACCGGCGAATTGTATCGACCTTGACAGCTAAAGGGCGCCGGTGTGTGTGGTAAAACGAGTGAAGCCATTTTGCCAGGTGACCCAACGCTAATCTTTGCTCCCACTCGATCTGACTGTAAGCCACATGGTTGAAAAGTGCGGCGATCTCTGGCTCCAGACGTACTCCCCATACCCGTGAGCTATCGCCGGTAACGTCGTTTTTCCATGTGAAATCTCTGATCAGAGAGCCGGAGTAGCCCCGTTGGTCGCCTCGGACTTCCAGCCCCGTGGCCTTAAGTCTCGTAATCGTATCGCGCAAGCGAGTATAGGACCGAACATTGGGGTGCCACTTCAGGCTCTGGAGCATCGCATGAGCGGTGAATGTAACAGGAGATCCCAAAGGGACAAGTCGGGCGAGATGCACAATTTGGAGGAAGACGTCTTGGTCGTCTTGCCGTAGTTCCTCGCCGGTATAGCGTATCTCGATGCCGGACAATGTGGCGATCAGGCTATTTTTCAGGAAGCTGCGCTTGACGCGGACGTTCCCGACCGTGAAGAGTGCCCCGCGAACTAAATCGTTTGGGACCCCGCGCCTCTGCTCGGGCCAGAACGGTAGTTGGATGACATTGTTTTCAATGGTCGAAACTCTTTGACTTTTGGGGAAACTCCTCGGAGCCCGTTGCGCGAGGCGCCGCTCCAAGCGGGACATCGTTTCCTCAAGACTCGAACCGGGAAGGTCATCACTTTCGGCAAGTGTGCTTGGATCTGCAGACATGGGCTCGTGGCCTCAATATAGGTGATGCCGCCAGAGGTCTCAAGCCAGGGTCCGCGAACCGAAAAATCAGTAAACTCATGCCGTAGCGGCACGAAACGGACCTGGTACCTTCGCTAAAGGATAAAGGACCCTAGCCGCGAAAGCAATACGGTGTTATTTTTACTCAACACACTACGGTATTGCTTGTGGGGGGTGTTTGGTGCATGTCATAGCAGTTGTGCAGAACAAAGGCGGCGTCGGGAAGACGACCCTGACGCGAGTTCTGGCCGAGTATTTCTCGCGCAAGGGGGAGCGGGTGTTGGCAGTCGATTTGGACGCTCAGTGTAATCTCTCCCGTCGGTTTCTGGATATGGAGTACGACCAAGCGGATCCGGACGGCGTTCTTCCCCCCCTCCATCCGATGTTTCAGGAAGGCGATGATGGAGGGTGGTCTGGGCGTAGTTCTAGCGCTGATGTCTACTTTCAAGGCGAGGTTTATCCATATCCAACGCGGATTGAAGGGTTAGAGGCGTTGCCGGGACATGGTCCGCGGCTGCGTCAAGTCGAGCATATTCGTGTCCAAGACGTGCGTGAGCGCGTCCACAATCGGCTACACGAGTTCCTTTCACTCCCCGAAGTGCGCGATGCCTACGACTTAGTCCTGATCGATACTGCACCGGCTAAGGGGCCACTAACGATCAGCGCCATGCGCGCCGCAACTCACGTGATCATCCCAACGACGCTTGAGCCACAGCCTATTGAAGGATTGTTCGGCATGTTACAACTCTGGCGGCAAGAGATGCACAGTCGCGATGCTAGCCGACCTCCGTTGAAAATCGCTGCGATCCAGCCGAATCTTTTCCGCAAGGGGGTTGCTTTGCACGAAGGCCTACTAGACTCACTGCGCAAAGATACGGCAGTGGCGAGCCTGCTCTCTCCGGTGATCATCCACCAGAGAATTGCGTTCGCAGAGTCGGATCATGCACAGGCACGACCAAAAAGCGTATTTGATCTGGCGGAGAAGGATCTAGCGCGTGTTGAGGCGATCGAGATGTGTGAGCATGTCGCAAAATCTTTATGCGAAGCGGGAGCCTGAATATGGCGACCCATACCAAGCGTTTCCGATTCGGCGAATCCGCGATCACCGATGCTATCAGCGAAACGGTACGGCGCGGAAATGTTGAGCTTGGGACCATGCATGTGGACGCCTTGGAGGTAGATAGGATCGAACCGGATCCGGATAACCCTAGGCAGTTGCGCATTACGGAAGATGAGTTTAGATGGCTATTGAATCCAGCGGCGGTGGCTGAAGCGAGGGAATCGGATCGTGAGTCAACAAGAACTAAGGTTCTTCTGCGTCTTCGGGATCTTGCCGATTCCATGCTGGAGAGTGGCGTCCTTCAACCGATTCGAGTATTCCGGCACGGGAGCCTGTATCGGATCGCCTATGGAGAGCGTCGATATTGGGCGGCCCGTTTGGCGGAGATCAAGAGTATTCCTGCGTGGATATCAGATCAGAAACCGCCGCGCGTGCGTACGTTGCAGCTTATCGAAAATCTTCACCGCGACGATCTGGATTTGGCAGGACGTTTACGGAACGTTTTGGGCGTTCTGGATGAACTTGCAGAAGAAGGGGATACGACCGGCGAGCGACTGGGTAGTCTCATAGGGATAGCCGAGCGAAGTGCAAGGCGCTATCTACAGGTGGCGCGCGGACCCGAGGATGTACGCGAAGCGGTCCTCGGGGGAGTAATTCGGGACTTATTGGTGGCTGCGTCGGCTGCTGCTATTAGAGATGACGAACAACGTGGGCTTGTCCTTTCGCTGCTCGCGCAGGGCTTGAACTGGGAGCGAGCTGTCGTGGAGGCAGAAAAGATGCGTACCCCAACTACGGAGCGCACCCGCGGGCGCCCCGTAACGAAGGTGACGCTTGGCGCGACATCTAACGTGGGGGTTGTCCGGGAGATTATGCAGGTCGTCTTGGGTGAGGAGCGACTCCCACAACTGGAGTGGTCTGATTATCGTGCGGTAGCGAAAGCCTGGAAGGCATTTCTTGCCGAAATGGAGCAGCGGTTGTGAAGACGACGGTGCGTATGACACGTGCCATGCGAGAGTCTCTCCGGATCGCTGCGGTGAATGCCTATGGAGGGAAGGGCAAGAGCCGATGGGTGCGAGAGGCATTGATTGCATTGAACGCGGAAGATCCATGCCTGACCACGGTAGGCCATGGCGAAAGCACATTTGTTCCGGAGTGCTCGGACCAGGTGATACTCGGTTCGGGCGAGAGCGATTTGCTTGAACAAATGGTCGCACGTATTCGTAAACAAGATCCGTTAGCTGAGGGTGTTCAGTCGCAGATTCTCCGTGCCGCCATCCGTGGGAAGCTTCAGCGGTCAAGTTGACCGTTGGCTAAAAATGAGATTTAAGTATATGATTAATAGAAATAATATTGATCTAGAATTATGAAAAAATATCGTCCAAAACGGCCTTAATCATCGTTTTGGCCACCACGAAGCGTCCAGTGCTCGTAGAAGCGCCATCCTGGCGCTTCGAAGCGGCTGGAAGCCACTTCTAAGGCCAGAGTGACGATTGATGCCTCCCAAACGTTGCTGTTCAAGGGTCGCTGATTGCGTCCTGGCGACCTCTATTGGAACATCTCCCCCAACGACAGGTCCGCGCTGTATCCTGACGGTAGTGACTATCGGCGAAGCAACGATAAGGATCCCCCACTTTCGGTGCTATCGACGGGAAGCCGATTGCCTTTGAATCAGGATGTCACGCGACGACTTATTCATTCTCGAAATCGATGCCGGGCGCCAAACGTTCCGCGACCGTTTGAAATTCATCAACGGATGCGAACTGTACAACGAGTCGGCCTCCTCGGGACCGTGGGTCGAAGTCGATCTGTACAGGGAAGCCGCAACGCTCGGCGAGTATCCGCTCGGTTCGTGCGAGGTCACTTGATGGGTGCCGCGTCGCTTCTGCTGCGACGCCCGTGCGACCTGCCCTTGCTTCGCCTGCTATGTCGCCAATCAGTGCGTCACCATCACAGTGTTGCAGTGTCTCGGCAACGAGCCGTTCGACTTCCCGCACGCTGTGCGGTCGTCTACGGCCACGGGCTGGCGTGCCAGGAAGCGCCGCTACCTTGAGCGCCAGCAGGCGCGCATGTTCGGGCCAATGGGCGAGTCGCGCGAGCGCGCGTGCTTGCCCGAACGATAATGCTCCTTGGTCGATTAGCGCGAGCACCGGTGCGGGGAGGGTCAGCACCCGCACATAGTGCGCCCCCTCAGCCCGCGAGAGACCAAACACGCCGGCCGCGGCGGTTAAAGACCAGTGTTGCTCCGTGCGCAACGTGCGGATGGTGCGCGCGATGGCCAGCTTCGCCCCGCTGCACCAAGGCAGCTGGCCTGGGTGTGCGGGCGCGCCCGGAATCCGTTCGGCGTCTTGATGGGCGTCCAGGGTTGCCAACTGCTGTGCGAGACCCTCGTCGGGCAGTTCGAGGACCCGTGCCCAGAGGGTTTCGCAGCGCGCGGCTTGCGCCAGTCGCCACGCGAACTCTCCAACCAGAAGCTCGTAGCCGCCTAGGATCCGAGGGCGAACCAACACCCTGTGCTGTTCACCCGTACCCCGCCACGCCGCCACGGCCGCCGGTCCAGGCGCAGGAGCAAGTGCGCGATAGGGTGATCGGTGGATGCATTCAATAGGGATCGCACGAAGCGCTGAGCGCTTTGCGGCCGCTGCACCGCTGCCGGATTCATTGGGAATATCACGATGCATTGCTGGGTCCTCAAACCAAGACCTGCCAGGTCCTGGGGTGTGCCAGTCTGAGCCCGCCGTGGGAAAGCGTGGCGGAATCCCCCGTCAAGTGCGCGACCGTCCTGGAGCCCACAGCGGATCCGAAGGCGAGCCGTTGATGGACTTGGGGCGAGAGCGGCGTACGCGCTTGTTATTGTCACATGACAACACGTCGCGCTGGCAAGTGCTGATGTGCCGATCGTCACCCCAGTCCTCCCGGCAGGAGGGGCTGTCGAGCAAGCGTAGGAACTGATCCCTGAAGCAGGTATCAGGGGTACGGTTTGATGCTGATCCGCTCGCCCACAGTGGACCTTCGCGGTGGCTGTGTGTTTTCCTGGTGAATGCGTCGGCGGCCGGGTAGCGCCGTCACCATCGCCACAAGCACTCCGCCGTCCGGTGCGTACCGGGTGGGTCTGCGCAAACCGCACGCTGGCCTAAGCGAGGGCCATGGGCAGGGGAGGGGGACAGGATGACAACCGAGATCACGCCAATGGTGTCATGTGACAACATGCTGAACGACACTGGTACCCAATACCAACCCTGCGGCGACACGACCCCGGCACCTTAGACGGCCCACTGGCACGACGTCGGGTCCGGCATCGTAGTCCGGCATGGCGCCGGTGGTCGGTGAAGCAAGTCGATTCCGCACTGCGCGTTGCATCATGATGGCTCGCGACCGTTTTCGGACATGCCGGGTCAGGATTCGCGAGGGCAACAGGCGCGCCGGATCACGGCAGGATGCCTTGGCCGGCCATGCGTCCCGCATTCCCCACGCTACGTCGCGGTGCGGCAGCCGTTTCTCGGCACCAGGGTCCACTCACCGAACAGGCCCGCCCGGAACGGCGCCTGAGGGTGGCGGGCCTTGGCATAGTGCCGCCAGCGCCTAGCAGCCTGTCGGGCTTTCCCGCTACGAGCTGGCCGGCAACGCGGTAGACTGCTGGCCCGACTCCTGAAGACTCCCGACCATGAGCAAATTTCGCCCGATCGACCGCGACACCCCCATGCCGTTGCCCTCGGTGCAGGAGTTGCTGCCCAAGGGCCATCTGGCGCGCTATATCGTGGAGGTGGTGGAGGGGCTGGACCTGAGTGGCTTGACGGAGGCGTATAGCGGTCGCGGCAGTCCGCCGTATCATCCGGCACTGTTGCTGGCGCTGCTGATCTACGCCTACGCCACCGGCTGTTTCTCCAGCCGCAAGATCGAGCGGGGGACCTACGACTCGGTGGCCTGCCGCTTCATTGCCTGTAACAGCCATCCCGACCATGACACGCTGGCGACCTTCCGGCGGCGGTTCAAAGCCGAGTTTGAAGCCGTCTTCGTGCAGGTGTTGCAGGTCGCACGGGAGAATCGGTTGACGCAGTTCGGGCGGGTGAGCCTCGACGGCTCCAAGATCCACGCCAATGCCAGTCGCCATAGCGCCCTGTCGTACGGTCATGCCGAGGCGCTTGAGGCGCACCTGA
>NZ_CAIZIZ010000174.1 GCF_903933125.1 uncultured Lamprocystis sp.
GATCCGGTCCATGGCCGTGCTGTTATCCCACTGGCCGGCGTGCGGTCCCTGATCGGAGGCGCGGGTGCTGTACGCCTGATAGACCTCGAAGCGCAGGTCCCGATTGTCCGCATAGGTCAGCACCGGGATATAGGAGGGCATGTCCAGCGTCAGGAGCCAGCCCTCCTGATCGCGCTGTTGGGCGTTCTGCCGGGCCAGACCCAGCGCCGATTCAGGCAGGCCGGCCAAGTGTTCCGGATCGGTGATCAGCTTGGTCCAGGCATTGGTGGCGTCCAGCAGGTTCTCGGAATACTTGCTGGTGAGCTGGGAGAGTTCCTGGCTGATGGCCTTGTAGCGGGCTTTCTTGTCCGCGGGCAGATCGACACCGGAGAGGTGGAAGTCGCGCAAGGCGTTCTCTACCAGCTTGCGCTGGGTGGGGTCCAGATGCTCCAGAGCCGCTACCGCCTGGTAGCCGCGGAACAGATCCTCGTTCTGGCCGACCTCGGTGCCGTAGTCGCTGAGCTTGGGCAGACAAGCATTGTACGCGGCGCGCAGGGCGTCGCTGTTCATGACCCCGTTCAGGTGACCGACGGGTGACCAGGTCCGGCTGAGCGTGTCGTCCATCTCCTCCAGCGCCTCGACGAAATTCTCCCAGGTGGGGACCGGCACCGCGCTGGTCAGGCGGGCGATCTCAGTGCGGCAGGCCGCGAGCCGGGCATCGAGCGCGGGCTCGACATGTTCCGGCAGGATGCGGGCGAACGCGGGGAGACCAACGTGATCGAGGAGCGGATTGGACATGGTTCATCCTGTGACAGGTGCAATTGAAACGAGGGGGAGCGAGCGGCCTCCCGGTGGCCCTGGAGTGGCGGCGGCGGGCGGGCTCTTCAAGCGCACCGGCTGCCGCGGCTGGACGCCTTCCGGAAGAATGCCGCAATCCTGGTTCAGGATGCGACGTCGTCCGCTTTGCGGACCAGCGGCCTCGTGTCGGCCGAGGTGGTCGGGATGGTGATCAAGGCCTGTCAAATACCACGGCCGAACGGCGGCGGGTGGGCCGCCGCCAGACTCACCGCCCCAGGATCGCCCGCCAGCCGCCCCGGTTGGGCAGGCACTCCCAGCAGAAATCGCCGGCCTCGCAAGCATCGCCAATACCGTCTCCATTCGCATCGGCCTGGTCAGGATTCCGCGTGTGCCGACAGTTGTCCTGCGCATCCGGCACCCCATCCCCGTCGCTGTCCAGTGCTGGGCCATCGACGACCGCGGGTGTCGCGGCGAATCCATAGCCGGCGGGATTGGCGCTGGCGCTGAGCTGGACCCGGGTATTCTGGCCAGCCACCAGGCGACTGGTGAACTGTGCCACCAGCAGTGGTTTGGGCAGGGTGCCCGGCCAGTCGCCCGACCGGCTGGCCCACGCGATCAGCACAAAACAATCGGTGGCGGCGTCCTGGTCGAAATTCGTCGTGCGGTCGTCGCGGCAGGCCGTGTCCTGCGCCACCAGGCCCTGCCCCAGCGCCCCCGTCTGGCCCGCGAAAGTCAGGTGTGTCGAGTTCCAGTGCAGCCGGACACCCAGGCCGGTCAGGGTCGCGTCCGCACCGCCGACATTGTACGTGAGGGTGATCGTCACCGCGGCCCCACTGGCCGCGGCCTGGCTGGCCGGTTCGGCGGAGCCCGGTAGGTTGGGGTGA
>NZ_CAIZIZ010000175.1 GCF_903933125.1 uncultured Lamprocystis sp.
GCGGACCCTACAGGTCACGACGTTACCGTAGGGTCCGCTGTGCGGACCGTCCGCGACCAGTCGGAACGACGATAAAGGCCGGTAAGGGCGACACTTTAGTCGCCCTCCCACACATCCGTCGATCCTTTCCCGGAATCGCAGAGCGCGCGAATGGCCTCAGCCATCGCCTGATTGACATCAAAATGCCTCTCCAGGAACGCAAGCAGCGCTTGGGCCGACTCACAACTGCGGTCATAGCCCTGAATGAAATACTGGAGTTCTTGTGCGACACCCGGAAACCGCTGCTCAAACCGCCGTTCATTGGCGAACAAATCCCTGGGTGCCCGTCGCTCTTGCTCGATAACAGCGGATAACTCCAAGACCCGGTCCACCGCGTACTGCTGAATAAACCGACTCGCCGACAACTTTTCGCCGCGCCGGAATCGCCCCAAACCGACGAACAGGTTCGTCAATGCTTCGCCGACCAACCATTCAGTCGCGCTCTGATGGAAGGCCGGAGTAGCGACAACAGGCTCACCAATCCCCTCATCCAGACCGGGCACTTTCCAGACGATTCGCCCACGGGAGAACGGGATGGCGCCCAACTCGGCAAGTTCAAACACCGCGAACTCGCAGAAAATGCCATCTTCGAACAACAGCTTGAAGCCATCAGGCGTATTCTGGAATCGATAGGCGATCGGACACAGGCAACTCAACCAATCGAGATTGCCGAGATACCGATCATTGTACCCCTGCTCCACAATCGCGAAGAAATCGAGATCGGACCAGGCATCCAACCGCTCCAGTTCAACGCCGACGGAGCCCAGACCGATCAAAGCCAAGGCATGGCCTGAGCGTTCGAGCGACGCACCGATCTCATCCAGGCGGTTGAGCAATCTGTTAGTCATGTTCCTCTCCTCAGCATGCAATCGGCTTGACCCACTTGTTTGGTACGACTAGACTTCGTGGTAACAAATGTAATAACCCCGCAATGGACCCACTGCCATGCTGAAAGTTAAAGTGACCTCGATCGGTAATTCCATGGGTATTTTGCTACCAAAAGAAGCACTTAACAAACTAAAAGTCGGGAAAGGCGATATGCTGTATCTTGTCGAGAATGCAGAGGGATTTACCATTACCCCGTATCAGCAAGATTTTGAGCTTCAGATGGAGGCCGCCGAAAAGGTGCTGAAAAAGTACAGGAATGCCTTTCACGAACTTGCGAAATGATCGAGCCGCGATGGATCTTGGACTCAGTTGTCGTTTCTGTTCATCACATGTTAGTTGCGGAACACGGTGGAAGTCCTGGTATTCGCGACAAAGCCTTGCTTGATTCCGCCTTAGCCAGGCCCCGACAGCGCTTCTTCTACGAATCGCAGGCGACTATTTTTGATCTCGCTGCTGCATATGGCTATGGACTGGCGAAAAATCATCCCTTCGTTGATGGGAACAAGCGTGTCGCCCTTGCAGTTGCTGCGATATTTCTGGAAATAAACGGATTTACTCTAGATGCGCCCGAACCGCAGTCGGTCGTTATTATTGAAAAGCTAGCCGCCGGCGACCTCTCCGAACGAGAACTTGCTCAGTGGCTAAGCGATTCTTCAATTCGCAATTCTTAATACCGACTCGGACGCAGGTGCGACTGAAGTCGCACCTACACTCACCGGTATCTAAATTGTCGGAAAACCTACGGCTCAATACCCTACGCTATTGCACCCTACAACAGCACCCGCTCGATCCCACCGGCCTGTACCTGCCGGATAAATGCAGTCTGCCAGCCCTCACCGAGCAGCCGGCAGGCCAATTCGACGACGATGTAGTCCGTGGTGAGTCCGGTGTCGTCGGCGTACTTGGCGAGCCCCTGCTGACAGGCCGGACAGGCGGTGAGTAGTTTGACCTTGCCGTCGGTGACGCGGTCGGTTCCGGTGAGGCCGCGGATGGCGGAAACCAATTCCTCCTGTTTACGGAAGCGCACCTGATTGGCGATGTCGGGCCGGGCGGTGCCCAAGGTGCCGGCCTCACCGCAGCAGCGCTCGGAGAGCCGCACGTCCTGGCCCATCAGGCTTGCCGCCACTTTGACCGGGGCATAGGTCTTCATGGGTGTGTGACAGGGGTCGTGGTAGAGGTATTGGACGCCAGGCACGCCAGCGAGGCTGACGCCTTTTTCCATCAGCCACTCGTGAATATCCAGCAATCGGCAGCCGGGGAAGATCTGCCCGAATTCGTATTGCAGGAGTTGATCCATGCAGGTGCCGCAGGATACCAGGACGGTGCGGATGTCCAGATAGTTGAGTGTATTGGCGACGCGATGGAAGAGGACGCGGTTTTCCATGGTGAGTTGCCGGCCGCGCGCCTCCAGGCCCGAGGCGCGTTGCGGATAGCCGCAGCATAGATAGCCGGGGGGCAGGACGATCTGGGCGCCCTGGCGGTAGAGCATGGCGAGCACGGCCAGCCCGACGTCCGAGAACAGGCGTTCCGACCCGCAGCCGGGGAAGTAGAAAACCGCCTCGGCCTCGTCCGCGCTCTGGTGCGGGTCGCGCAGAATGGGCACCTGGGTGCGGTCCTCCAGGTCCAACATCTGGCGGAAGCCGCGTTTGGGCAGTTCCACCCGGATCGGCCGGCTCACCAGGTCCAGCACTTGACCAGCGATGGCCGGCCGGCCGGTGGTGGCCCTGGGGTGCGCGGTGCGCCCGCGGGTGAGGCCCAGAGCGCGCGCCGCCCCGTGCGCCAGGTTGAGCGCGCTGAACCCCCATTGCGCCAGGCCCTTGCGCAGATAACGGATGGTGCGCGGGTGCGTGGTGTTGAGAAACTGCATGGCGGCCCAGGCTCCGGGGTTGAAGCGCTTCTGCCCGCGGCTGACCAGGATACGGCGCATGCGCATGGTCACATCTCCGAAGTCGATCGACACCGGACAGGGGTTCAGACATTTGTGACAGACGGTGCAGTGATCGGCCACATCATTCATCTCGTCGATGTGACGCAGCGACAACCCGCGCCGGGTCTGATCCTCATAGAGAAAGGCTTCGATGATGAGCCCGGTGCCCAGGATCTTGTTACGCGGCGAGTAAAGCAGGTTGGCGCGCGGGACATGGGTCATGCACTTGGGCTTGCATTTGCCGCAGCGCAGACAGTGCTTCACGTCGTCGTTGAGCGCGCCGAGCTCGCTTTCCTCCAGGATGATCGCCTCCTGCTGCACCAACCGCAGTGACGGCGTATAGGCGCCGGCGAGTCCGGACCCCGGCATCAGCTTGCCGGGGTTGAATCGGCCGCGCGGGTCCACCCGCTCCTTGTAGGTGACGAAGGCGGCGAGCTTCGCCGGCTCCAGGTAGCGCAGCTTGGTGATGCCGATCCCGTGCTCCCCGGAGATGACTCCGCCCAGCACGCCGGCCAGCGCCATGATCCGATCGACCAAGCGATCGGCCTCCTGCAGCATCGCGTAATCGGCTGAATGGACAGGGATGTTGGTATGGACATTGCCGTCCCCGGCATGCATGTGCAGGGCGACGAAGAGCCGGGAGTCGCGCACCCGGCGGTGAATGGCGGCGAGCCGTTCGCGCACGCCGGTCAGATCCTGCCCGGCGAAGATCTCGGCAAGGCGGGCGCCGACCTCCTCCCGATAGGACTGCCGCAGGTCGCGCCGCAGCATCAGGTCCAGCAGCAGATCGTCCGGCCGCAGCCGGGACTGCGCCGCCGCATCAAGCAATGACAGGTGCGCGCTCGCCGGCGCATCGAGCTGGGACAGCACCGTCTGCCAGCGGATGCGAGCGCCGGTCACCACGGCGCGGGCGGCATCGCGCTTGGCGCTCAGGATGGCCGCCTCCTCGGCCGAATCGTCGTAGTCGCCCGCCGGACGCGCCTCCGGCAGCCCCTGGGACAGATACTCAAGGACAGCGGCCATGATTGCGTCCTTGTTCCTGATTGACTGCTCGATGTTCATCCGTTCGATGCCGCGGCTGTAGTCCGCCAGCCGCGGCAAGGGGATCACCACGTCCTCATTGATCTTGAAGGCGTTGGTGTGACGGGAGATGGCGGCGGTGCGGGCGCGGTCCAGCCAGAAGCGTTTGCGCGCCTCGGCACTGACGGCGATAGAACCCTCGGCATCACGCGCCCGCGCCAACGCGACGACCTGCTCGGCAGCGGCGGCCACGGCCGCCTCATCGTCACTCACCAGGTCGGCGATCAGGACCATCTTCGGCAGTTCCCGCCGATTGGCCTTGGTGGTGTAGCCCACCGCCCGGACGTAGCGTTCGTCCAGGTGCTCCAGACCCGCCACCTGCACATCCGCCAAGGCGTCGACCGAGTCTTTGATCTCGCAGATGGCCGGCACCGCCAGTTCCAGGTCGGTCCCGAAGAACTCGAGACAGACGGTGCGCACATGGTCCGGCATCCGGTGCAGGACGAAGCGGGCGGAGGTGATGAGGCCGTCGCAGCCCTCCTTCTGGACACCGGGGAGTCCGCACAGAAACTTGTCGGTCACGTCCTTGCCCAGCCCGATGGTGCGCAGCGCGCTGCCGGGCATGGTCAGGATTTCGGGCTCGCCCTGCGGCGTGGTACCGTCCGGGGCGAAGCGCGAGAGGCGGAAGCGCACGGTCTGCTGCTCGTGGATCTTGCCCAGATTGTGGTCCAGGCGCTCGATCAGCAGCCAGTCCGCGTCCGGGGTGACCATGCGCCAGGACGCCAGGTTATCCAGGGCCGTACCCCAGAGCACCGCCTTCTTGCCCCCGGCGTTCATCGCCACGTTACCGCCGATGCAGGAGGCGTCCTGCGAGGTCGGGTCCACCGCGAAGGCGAGCCCGTTGGCGTCCGCCAGGTCCGAGACCCGCCGGGTGACGACGCCGGCACCGCAGCGCACGGTGGGGACCAGCCCCGCGACACCGGGGAGCGCAATCCGCTCCACGGCGGACAGATCTTCGAGCTTTTCGGTGTTGACGACCGCCGTCATCGGGTGCAGCGGGACGGCCGAGCCGGTATAGCCGGTGCCGCCGCCGCGCGGAATCAGACTCAGGTCGCAGTCGATGCAAGCGCGCACGATGGGCGCCACCTCGGCCTCGGTGTCCGGGGTGATGACGACGAAAGGCAACTCGACCCGCCAGTCGGTCGCGTCGGTCGCGTGCGAGACGCGGGCCAGGCCGCCGAAATCGAGATTGTCCGGGCGGGTGATGCCGGCGAGCGCCTGGCGCAAGCGCGCCCGCGCCGCGCGCTCGGTCTCGAACCAGGCCTTGAAGTGGGCCACCGCCGCCCGGGCGCTGGCCAGGAGTTGTGCCGCCGCGGCGTTGTCGTTCAGCCGCTGCTCGAACTGATCCAGACGATGGTCCAGCGCGCCCAGCAGCAGCCGACGCCGGTTGAGGTTCTCCAGCAGATCGTCCTGAAGATAGGGGTTGCGGGTGATGACCCACATGTCGCCGAGCACCTCAAACAGCATGCGCGCCGAGCGGCCGGTCCGCCGGGTTCCGCGCAGGGTATCGATGAGCGCCCACATCGGCTCGCCCAGGAAGCGGATCACGATTTCCCGATCGGAAAACGAGGTGTAGTTGTACGGGATTTCGCGGATGCGTGGCTGGCTGTCGGGAATCATGGGGGGTCGGCGGTCCAACGGGGGTTCATCGTGCACTGCACAAAAGTGTAACCGAACCCCAGGTCCGCTTGGACATTGATGCGTTGCGGTTGCGGGGTGGTACCGCCTGCTGACCGCAAGAGTCGCACCCTGATCCCGTGGGAGCGGCCTCCGGCCGCGATAAGGCCACCGCAGCGTCTGAGTTCACGGCGCGCCCCCATCGCGGCCGGAGGCC
>NZ_CAIZIZ010000176.1 GCF_903933125.1 uncultured Lamprocystis sp.
AAAAGCAATCAAATAACCCCGGTTTTGGCCGCGCTGAGTGAGGCCCTGGAGCCCGTCACGGTGGCCGATGCGGACGCCCCGGTACGGGCGTGCCATCGCTATCTGAGCAACCGGCTCGATCATCTCGACGACCAAGGCGCCTTGGCGCAGGGCTTGCCGATCGGCTCCGGCGAGATCGAAAGTGCCCACCGCTATGTGGTTCAGCAGCGCCTCAAGCGCCCCGGCGCGTGGTGGACGCCGGACAACGCGGAGGCCATGCTCGCGTTGCGCACGACCCGGGCCAACGGGAAGTGGTCAGCGTACTGGCAGGGTCTCGTTAAGCAAGCTGCGTGACAGTTCCGGCAACCACATCAGTTTGGATCGCACCCCAAGGTCTCCCTGGATTTGTGTCTGACCGCCCTTCGTGGTTAGCTTGGCGGCTGTTTGAACCCGTGCGGAAGAACCGATGCGCCACTATTTGGATTTGCTGCAGGACGTGATCGACCACGGCAGCGACAAGCCCGACCGAACGGGGGTTGGCACGCGCTCGGTGTTCGGACGCCAGGTGCGGTTCGACCTCAGTCAGGGCTTTCCGCTGGTTACGACCAAACGCATCCATCTCAAGAGCGTCATTCACGAACTCCTGTGGTTCCTGTCCGGCTCCACCGACAACCGTGACCTCCAGGCCCGCGGGGTCAGCATCTGGGACGAGTGGGCGGCACCCTCTGGGGATCTGGGGCCGATCTACGGCGCCCAGTGGCGCAGTTGGACCTGCCCGGACGGGCGTACCATCGACCAACTCGGTGAACTGATCGCGACCATCCGCACCCGCCCGGACTCGCGCCGCCTACTGGTTTCGGCCTGGAACCCCGCCGACCTGCCGGACGAGACCCAGCCACCCCAGGCCAATGCGGCGGCCGGACGCATGGCACTCGCCCCTTGTCATTGTCTGTTTCAGTTCTATGTCGCGGATGGACGGCTGTCCTGCCAACTCTATCAGCGCAGCGCCGATCTCTTTCTCGGCGTTCCCTTCAATATCGCGGCTTATGCCTTGCTCACTCACCTGGTGGCACAGCAGTGCGACCTGGAAGTCGGCGACTTCGTGCACAGCTTCGGTGACCTTCACCTCTACCGGAACCATCTGACCGATGACATCGTGTTCGCCCAACTCGCCCGCGCGCCCCGCGCGCTGCCGCGGCTGCAGCTCGCGCGGCGCCCGCCCAGTCTGTTCGACTACACCTTCGAGGACATCCAGATCCTGGACTATGACCCCCATCCGGCCATCCGCGCACCCATCGCGGTCTGAACGCGCCGCCGCCGCGGGAGGCGCGCGATGACCGACGTGCTGCTTCAGTACGGCCTGTTCCTGGCCAAGACGCTGACGGTCGTCGTGGCCATTGCGCTGTTGATGATGGTCGCCGTGCGCGCCCGCCGGGGGATGAGCGGCAGCGACGACGGTGATCGTCTGGAGATTCTGGACCTGAACGAGCGCTACCAGAGCCTGGCGCAGGCGCTCAAGGAATCCTCCCTGTCCAAGAAGGCGTACCGCGCCTATGTCAAGGCCGAGCGCAAACGCCGCAAAGCGCGCGACAAAGCCCAGACCGAGGAGCGCCAACGGCTGTTCGTGATCGACTTCAATGGCGACCTGCGGGCCACCGAGGTCGCCGCACTGCGGGTGCTGGTCACCACCATCCTGCTCGACCGGCGCGATGGCGATCAGGTGCTGGTGCGGATCGAAAACGCCGGCGGGACAGTCCACGAGCACGGGCTGGCCGCCTCCCAACTCGCCCGGCTGCGCGCCAAAGGCATTCACCTGACGGTCGCGGTCGACAAGGTCGCGGCCAGTGGGGGCTATCTCATGGCGTGCGTGGCGGACCGCATCGTCGCCGCCCCCTTCGCGGTCATCGGCTCCATCGGCGTCCTGGCGGAACTGCCCAACTTCCATCGCTTGTTGGAGCGCCACGGGGTGGACTTCGAGCTGCATACCGCCGGTGAGTACAAACGCACCCTGACCCTGTTCGGCGAGAACACCGACGCGGCGCGGGAGAAGCTCAAAGGGCAGTTGGAAGACACCCACGGCCTGTTCAAGGATTTCATCCGCGAATACCGCCCGGCCCTGGACCTGGAGCGGGTCGCCACCGGCGAGTATTGGCACGGCAGCCAGGCGGTCGCCTTGGGTCTGATCGACGCCATCCAGACCAGTGACGACCTGCTGCTCACCGCGAGCGAGACCACTGACCTGCTGCAACTCAAATACAGCGCGCACAAGAAGCCGATCGAACGGCTGCTGGCGAGTCTGCACAGTGCGTTGGCGGGACGGCTGGCGGCCTGGATGGGGCGCTGAGGCGCGGACCATTGCCGCGGAGGACGTATTTGCCGAAGCCGGACGTCTGTGTCAGTGAGATCGGCCCGCTTTCTCGCCGAGGCGCGTCGGGAGTTTCTCGCCCAAGTCGTCTATTTGGATACCGGTCAATGTAGGTGCGACTTCAGTCGCACCCGCGTCCGAATCGGTGCGACTGAAGTCGCACCTACATCCGATCCGATAGTGGGTGGTATCCGGTGTTCCGGAAATCGCCCAAGTCCTCATCGATTGGTAGAGAAAAGGATTGGCCTGAATACCGTCAGCAAAAATCCCGCGACCGGGTCACCAGCCCACCGAGCAGTGCTGAGTGGTCCACCAGCCGCCGGGCGATCAGATGGGTGACCCCGGCCTCGCGCTGGACTTCACCGTAGACCCCCAGCAGCCGTGCGCCCAGAAGCACCGCGCGCTGACGTTCGGCGACGTGCTTCCAGACCACCAGATTGACCTGACCGGTCTCGTCCTCCAGGGTCACGAAGGTCACGTCATGGGCCGACCCCGGACGCTGGCGGTTGATCACCAGTCCGACGGTCGCGACCCGCGCGCCCGGCGGCACCACCGCCACCGCGTCCGCGGTCAGCAGGTGCCGCTCAGCCAACTGCGGACGCAGCAAGGCCAGGGGATGACGGCGCAGACTCAGCCCCAGGCTCCCGTAATCGGCGACGATCTCCGCCCCCTCGGTGGGCGGGGCGAGCAAGGCGAGACCGACGGGGTCCGCGGGCGGCGGCGGGAGGGCCAAGGCCGCCTGACCGGCACGCGGATCATTACGCGGCGCGGCACTCAGACCGGAGACCGACCAGGCCGCCCGGTGGCGATGCCCCGCCAGCGGTTGCAGAGCATCCGCCTGGGCCAGTGCCTTCAGATCCCCCCGATCGAGCGCGGCGCGCCCGATCAGGTCGGTGAGATCCAACCAGCGCGCGGCATCCCGCGCCTGGATCAACCGCCCAGCGCCTGCTCGGGACAGCCCTTTGACCAACCGCAAGCCCAAGCGTAGGGCCGGTTGGTCACCGTCCACCTCTCCCCGCCCGCCATTGGCGGACGCGGCGCCTTGACCTGCTGGTTCACCATCGGCAGGCTCCAGCGTACAGTCCCAGGCACTCGCGGTGACCGCGACCGGCCGCACCTCCACCCCCTGCCGACGCGCCTCCCGAATCAACTGGGCCGGCGCATAAAAGCCCATCGGCTGACTGTTGATCAGAGCCGCGAAGAAAGCGGCCGGCGCATGGTGCTTGAGCCAGGCGGACACATAGACCAACAGCGCGAAGCTGGCGGCGTGCGACTCGGGGAAACCGTATTCACCAAAACCCAGGATTTGATGGTAGATCTGCTCGGCGAAGGTGCGCTCATAGCCGCGCTCCAACATACCGCCGATCAGCCGCCCCTTGAGCGACTCCAGCCCGCCGCGGCGACGCCAGGCGGCCATGGAACGGCGCACCTGATCGGCCTCGCCGGGCGAGAAACCCGCCGCCACGGTCGCGACCTTGATCACCTGCTCCTGAAAGATCGGCACCCCCAGGGTGCGCCCCAGCACCTCCTTAACCGCCGCCGACGGATAGCTCACCGGTTCCAACCCTTGTCGACGGCGCAGATACGGATGCACCATATCACCCTGGATGGGGCCCGGCCGCACGATGGCGACCTCGATCACCAGATCATAAAAGCAGGCCGGCTTGAGCCGCGGCAGCATGGCCATCTGCGCCCGTGACTCGATCTGGAAGACCCCGGTGGTCTCGCCGCGCTGGATCATTTGGTAGACCGCCGGGTCTTCCGGCGGGATGTCGGCCAGCGTCAGCCGGCTGCCGCGAAAACCATTGATCAGGTCCAGGGCGCGGCGGATGGCGGAGAGCATCCCCAATGCCAGACAGTCCACCTTGAGCAGCCCCAGTGTATCGAGGTCATCCTTGTCCCACTGAATCACGGTGCGCCCGTCCATGGCCGCATTCTCCACCGGCACCAGCCGGGACAGTTCACCGCGGGAGATCACGAAACCGCCGACATGCTGTGACAGATGGCGCGGACAGCCCAGGATCTCATGCACCAGGCGCAGGACCTTCAATACCAGCGGGTTGTAGGGATCGAGCCCGACCTCCAGCAGGCGCTCCGGCACCACCGTCTGCCCGTCCCACCAGTTGAGGTTGCGGGCCAGGCGGTCCACTTGATCCGGGTCCATCCCCAGCGCTTTGCCGACATCGCGCACCGCGCTCTTGGGCCGGTAGCTGATCACCGTCGCGGCCAGGGCGGCGCGCTCCCGACCGTACTTGGCATAAATGTACTGGATCACCTCTTCGCGGCGCTGGTGTTCGAAGTCCACGTCGATATCCGGCGGTTCGCCGCGCTCCCGCGAGATGAAGCGCTCGAACAACATCTCCATGCGCGCCGGGTCCACTTCCGTGATCCCCAGACAAAAACAGACTGCCGAGTTGGCGGCTGAACCGCGGCCCTGACACAGGATGCCGCGGGAGCGGGCGAAACGCACGATATCGTGGACGGTGAGAAAATAGGGTTCGTACTTCAGTTCAGCGATCAGGGCCAGTTCGTGCTCGATCTGGCCGCGCACCCGCGGCGGCATCCCGTCCGGCCAGCGCACCACAGCGCCCGCCTCCGTCAGCCGGCGCAAATGAGCCGCCGCCGTGGTACCGGCCGGCACCAGTTCATCCGGGTATTCGTAGCGCAGTTCATCCAACGAAAAGCGGCAGGCCGCGGCCAGCACCAGCGTCTGCGCCAACAGATCGGGCGGATAAAAACGCGCCAGTTCGGCCCGGTCGCGCAGATGGTGCTCCCGATTCTGCGCCAGCGCGGCACCCAGTTGATCGACCCGCACCCCGAGCCGGATAGCGGTGAGTGTATCCAGCAGCGGACGCCGCCGCGCGACATGCATGGCCGCCGCCCCGCAGGCGGTGAGCGGCAGCCCCAAATCCGCACCCAGCCCGCGCAACCGTGCCAGCCAGGCCAGATCGCCGCCGCACCGGTGCGCCACCACGCCGATCCACAGCCGTCCGGCCCCCAGCCGATGCAGCCAGGCGCCCTGCTCCCGCAGTTCCGCCGCGCTGTCCTGCGTGCCCGGCAGCCAGATCAGTAAACAACCCGGCAACCCATCGGCCAAGTCATCCGCCGTCACGCGCGCCTCCCCCTTGGGCGCCCGCCGCCGCGCCCGCGTGATCAGGTGCGCGAGATTGCCGTAACCCCCCCGGTCCATCGCCAGGACCGCCAGGCGCGGACCGGCCTCCACCGTCAATTCCGCGCCGATGATCAAGTGCAGCCCCAGGGTACGTGCCTCCCCATGCGCCCGCACCACTCCGGCCAGCGAACAGAGGTCGGTCAGGGCGAGCGCCGCATAGCCCAGTTCATGGGCGCGCCGGACCAGTTCCTCCGGGTGCGAGGCACCTTGGAGGAAGCTGAAGTTCGAGCGGCACAGCAGTTCGGCGTAAGCCGGAATTGAGATGGGGGGCACGGCCGTCGGCACCTGGCGGAAAACTGTATATAAATACAGTATCCGCCAGAACGCGGCAGATTGCAGCAGGGCGCGGACGACAACCGCTCGGCTTTGGTCGTTGTTTCGGCCAACGACCTGGCTTGCTGCAGGCTACCGACAGCAACACCGGGTCGAAGAGCCCGGGCTATCGACTTGATGCATCGCGGCGTTCTCGGCACCCGCACTCTGGAACACCTCGACCTGGGATAGAATTCCGAAGCGGGTGGCGCACTCGCGGGCGGCAGCATAGACGGCGGGAGCCATCCCCTCACTCAGAAGCAACGAGCGAGCCATCAACTCGCGGCGGATGCGGGCCGGGTCCGGGGCCGGCAGGCTGAGCCCGACCGTCAAATGGAGCGCCTGACGCAAGGCGGCAGCGTAGACTGCCTCACCGCTGAAACGGATCGCGTCGACCGGCAGGGGAACGGGGAATCCATCCGGGCCGGGTCTGGCGTTGGCGTGATCCTGGGCGGTTGCGTTCATATTCACATCCAGAGGGGTCATCGTCCTTCGGGGGAGGTCAAGTATAGGACGCATCGTGTTGAGAAGCCACGGACTGGTTATTCTGGACCCGGCCTGGATTCAGGTTCGGACGCGTCGTGATCGATCCGCGCAGCAGGATCAACTGCGCGAACGGAGACAACATTCGCGGCTTGGCGTTTTGGCGTGAAAGCCGCTCTTATCGGGATGACAGGTAGCACCATGGCCTACTGGCTCTTCAAGTCCGAACCGGACGCCTTCAGCATCGACGATCTGGCGGCGCGAGCCGCCGCGGGCGAGCCCTGGGACGGGGTGCGCAACTATCAGGCGCGCAACATGATGCGCGATCAGATGCGCATCGGCGACGGCGTGCTCTTCTATCACTCCAACTGCCCGGTGCCCGGCGTGGTGGGACTCGCGACGGTCTCAAGCGATAGCTATCCCGACGCCACCGCCTTCGACCCGCAGGCACACTACTTCGACGCCAAAAGCGACCCCGCGAACCCGCGCTGGTATCTGGTGGAGATA
This sequence comes from uncultured Lamprocystis sp., assembly GCF_903933125.1. Taxonomy (GTDB): domain Bacteria; phylum Pseudomonadota; class Gammaproteobacteria; order Chromatiales; family Chromatiaceae; genus Thiodictyon. The sequence continues at coordinate 6,819 of NZ_CAIZIZ010000176.1, forward strand.
CGTTATCTCCGCCACCTGGCGCGGACCATTGCGCTGAGCGAATTGAAAGACCATGCGGACGGACCCCTGGCCGACATGCCATTGGTTCGCCGCGGCAACCGGCTCTCGGTGATGCCGGTGACGGCGCAGCAATGGGCGTTCATTCTGGGGTTGGAATAGTCTGTAGGGTCCGCTGTGCGGGCCTTGATCATCGTTCCGGCCACCCCCCGCTACGCCGCCACCGGCAGCAGCGAGAGCGGCTTCGGTGGGCGGGGCCGTCGGCGCGCGGGTGGCGGGGGTAGCGGCATCCGCTGGAGCACCAGCGTGAACAACGCCGCGTGGGCTTGGCCGAAGAAACGCTCGGCGGCCGTGGTGCCGTCGGCGCGCCGGATGTGGAAGTTATGCACCGCGGTCAGTGCCGCGAGTTTTTGATCGCTCAGGCGATGCCGGCCATGATGATGCAGGGACAGTTGACCGTTGCGCCCCTCCACCGCGGAACTGCTGCGCTGGAACAGGTCCGCGCAGTCGCCGGCCACCTGTTCGAGACGCGCGCGCTCGGTTGCCGGGAGGGCGTTGAACGGATGATCGGGTTGACCAAGCGGTTCGAGCAACTGGCGGCTCAAGGCGCGCAGCCGGTGGCGCGGTTCGGCGTGCGTGCTGCGCGCGGCGACGCGCTCCAGGTACAGCGCCGGGATCACCTGCGTCAGGAGGGCGTGCTCCAGGGCGGGCGACAGATTGAGTGCCTCGACCTTGGCCTGCACGGTCGCGAAGAAAAAGGTGATGGTGGCCAGGAACTGGATGGTCAGGCGCTCGGCTTTGGCCAGGCGCTCGCGGGCCCGCGTCGGCAGATCGGCCGCGTCGGCCAGCTGTTGCAGCCGCGCCCAGACATCGGCAAAACGTTGGGCAATACGCTCCACGGGCTGCGCCTGTCCGTGCGCCAGGTCGTAGGGGTGATAGAGGGTTCCCAGTTCACGCACCACGTCACGCGCGTCCGTCTGACGCGTCTGGGCCTGCGCGTGGTCGGCTTCGGCCTGCACCACGGCGGCCACCGCGTCTTCAATCCGCGCCGCGAAGGCGGGTGGACGCCCGCAGGGACGCGGCGACTGCGCTTCATAGGCCCGCTCGGCGGCCCGCGCGGCGTCCAAGCGCCCCTGCGCGGCCACGACGCGGCCCTCAGCCTGCTTCACTTGGCGGGCCAGGTGCAGGCTGGTGCCCTTCGATACCTCCTGTTGTCCATGGAACAGGTCCGGTGAGTGATGGGCCAAAAAATCCGTTTCAATGTGCCGGCGCAATGCCGTGGCCTCATCGCTGGTGCCCTGCATCACCGTCACGTTCAAGCCGGCCAGAGCGTCGCGTAACGCCAGCGTCCAAGTGGCGGCCGTGCGATCCGCCGCGTACTGTTCCGCCAGCAGAAAATTCGATACCGGCTCCAGC
>NZ_CAIZIZ010000177.1 GCF_903933125.1 uncultured Lamprocystis sp.
CCCGAACCTAAGAGCCGCAGACAATGCCTAACGAACGCCCAAAGAGCGAGCGCGCGCCATCAAGGTTCTAACTGGTTTGCAGGGTCCGTGGGTGGCGCGCGCCGCCTTGGGCAACACGTTAGGCGTTGCCATGGATTAAAATCAGCCAGCGTAGCCCGCATTCCGCTGGCGTTCCATGCGGGCTACATTGGCTAGTCTGTCCTACGCAGGCTGTTGTTCCATAAGTGTTGATCGTATAAGTAAGTACATCAACACAATTGTTTATAAGAGATCAGAGATAAAAGAAAAAGAAAAAAATTTAAAAACAGACTTAACATAATAGCGCCATATAAAATATTCTGTTGGAGTACTTATGGCGCACAGTCGCATTTAGGAAACTGAGGAAACTGAGGAAATATGAACGCAACACAACTCTTTCTTGCTGTAGCTCTGGTTTCTACCACTTCATCTAGTTTCGCTCAAAGCTATGATCAAGGAGGTCAGCCGGGGCTGGCAGCATCTTCTCGGAAACAAATAGTTTTTTATGGAACTTTGGTATTTGATCCACCCACTCCATCAAATTCAACTTGCTGGGGACCAGGCGCATCCTTCGCGGCAACATTTTACCCTAAGAACGTAACAGGATCTGCTAATGCTAATTTTAGTTCATTAAACATTTTTGGTGCTCCGCTCGGTAATGGGCTCAATAGTATTGGCGGATTTTCGTATGCAATAAATGGAGGTAGTTTTACATCTAATTTTAAGTCTGTCATCGGGCAGGGCATTAGTGTAAATCTAGCTTATCACGCAGGTAAACCTTCATTTATAAAAGTTACAAGCCAAACACCATCAATATTGGCAAATACAACGAAAGCTGTAACGCTGGTAGGGCAAATAAAGAATCCGATCGGAATGATGGGTCAAGAAAACTGTATTACCCCATTTGTTATGTCGGGCGTCAATATTGCCTATTAGCTCATATTAAGGAAAGGAAAAGAAGGAAAAGGGTCCAGGCTCAATTATCAACCCAGAAAATGGCCTAACCTTTGGCTCAGAAGCGAGCGCGCACCACGAGAGTCGTGCTAATTCTCAGCGTCATCAGGGGCGCGCACCGCTTTAGCTTACGTTATCGCGCCGAGCAAAGCTCGGCGTCTCTTGCCGGGTGGAAGTCCCGGTCGGGTAAGGGTTAGCCGCCCGCCCGTATCGCGTGTTGGTCCTGCTGTGGAGTGGCGCAAGCCGCGAACAACATTGCGGGGCAAGCGTACACAGAGTATTCTGTAGACCGTAGGGGAAATCGCGTTCCCTGAAGTGCCCTTGTTCAGATCGGGGCAGCTTCGAGACCGCTAACCCGCGGATGGCGACAGTTTTAACGTACTGGAAGCCGACACGAAGCACCCTGACTGGCTTGTGGAGGTCCGTCGGAGTCCTCAGGCCGTGGTATGCAGAAAGAGAGACGTCGGAGAACTCGGGAAGCCCCGTGGGCTTTATGGATGAAGCGAGATGATGGAGCCGTCAGTGTTGGGACACGTCAGGGTGATGAACCTGGAAACGGCGTGGGCACGGGCCGAGTCATTGAGCATGGAAAAATGCACGTCCGGGATTGCGCCGGGGGCGCCGGGTAACCGGCGTTCCTACGGCGGAGGCTGAGCAACGAGCCATGATATTGCAATAAATTCTCAGGAGGTGGATATGTCGCGCGAACTTGAGGCATCCTTGGGCCTTGCACCGGTCACATCGCAGTCTGCCCGCGGTCTGTTTGCGGTTGTTCTATTTACTTTTCTCTCCTGCCTGCCGGTCTGGTCGGGTGCCTTCGATGTACTCACGGCAACTAACCATTCCTATCCAACGACCTGTGCTGAGGAAGATAACGTCAATGTGCCGCTGACCAGCAATTCCAAATTTGGGCGGCACCGCGCGACCTCTGGTGGATGCGGCGCGCGCGACCGCCGTGCCGAGTCCCTGAGACCGAGCGGCGCGCCTTAACCACCCTACAACGGAGACGGTTTCGTAGGGTGGATAAGCGCAGCGCATCCACCATCGGCCTCGCTGCCGACACGCTGTTGGCGGCGGCCACCCAAATTTGGAACTGCTGGCCGCTGACGGCTCACGCCGCAGCCTATTTTTCGGTGCAGGCGACCCATCCCGCGTACCAGATCACACGCACGGGTTGCGGTGCGGACTTCGACGCGACCATCTGTTGTGCCGCGGATTTCTCCGGCTGCCCGTCATCCGCAACGACCTCTGCCCGATTGCGCAGCGCGAGCCTCTCGTGTCAGAAGATCTTCGATGATGGCATCAATGCCTTTACCCTTTGCACCGAACTTTCCTGGTGGCGTCCTTCTGCCATGACCGTCACGATCGCTGGGGCCAACTTTGTGGGCCATCGGCTCGTGCTGAACCGCAAGATCGCCGACGAAGCATCCTGGCCGGAGGTTTTTGTGCTTTACGAGGACGGAAACATACGGCTCAAGCCGCATCCGCCGGTGGGGGTGCGGGATGTCTGTCTGGGAAGTTCCGTCATAGTCGGTCCGGCGGCCGTGGACCCTGTGCGGCCTTTCGTCGACATCGCGTCGGTAGTGATCGACCCGGCCGTGCCGTGTTTTGCCATCCAATACGCTGGAGGTGGCACCGCGCGTGCTTGTCTGAGAGTGGACCGTCATGCGGCGGTGCTCGACGTTATGCCTGCCTATGGCATCGCTCTGCCGCTTGTGACCTTCCGCTCTATGTGGGTGGAAGACGGCAATGCGGATGTTGATCATCTGGAAAGCGGCCCCACGAGCACGCCCATCCTGGGTCTCTGGAATGCCATTGGGGGCAGTACCTTGGCATTTGGACGCACCGTGCCCAGTTTGCACAATACCTCCGCCCCCGATATCACCATCAACGCGACCGACGTGGAGACGACTCTGATGCCGCGCCCCTGGCGGTGGTTCTTGCCATAGGTAAAAGGGAAATAGGGGTCCGGTAAAATGGGCCCTGCACAATTATGAAGCCTGAGAATGGCCTAATCCCGCAACAGCGGCTCCAGCAACTCCACGCTTGCCGTAATGCCGCTCGGCTCGACCGGCGCTGGCCGCCCGGCGGCGAGTAGCTCGGCGATGGGGGCAGCGAGCCGTCCTGCTTTGAGGTCCGCAAGGCTCAGTTCACGGGTGGGGACCTGGCGGCGAATCCAGCGATTGAGAGCGGGTTCCTCCGGCCAGTCCGGGCGCGGGACATGGATGACCGGTACGCCATTGCAGGCCGCTTCGGTATAGGACCCGTATCCAGGCTTGGTCAGCATCAGGTCGAATGAACCGAGCAGGTCGAGCAGGTCGAGTCTATGGTCGGACAGACTGGACGCATCACCGCGGGCGCGCCCCCCGAGATCGCGCACCACCCAGTGGACCTGATCCTGCTCCGGCCACGCCGTCAGTGGGTCGAATCCGGCAAAGCCGCCGAACTGCATCAGGGCCAGCGGCCGGTCGGCGGGGACGCCGAGGTGCTCGCGCAGTTTGGCGCTCTGGTCCGGGCGGCAATGGGCGATCGGTCCCACGTCGCGGGCGTTGGGCAGCCAGTCCATGGGCATGGCGGGGGCGGGGCGGATGAATAGATCCGCCGCGCCATAAATGCGCCGCATCCGCTCCAGCAGTGCGGTCGGAACCTGCGCCCGGACCGGGCATTCGCGCAGGATGTCGTACCAGGAGAGTGAACAGAGCCCGACGGCCGGGATCCCCAAGCGCCGCGCGGCGTCCAAGGGCAACCAGGGGATATCGGAGAGTACCAAATCCGGGGCCAGACGGCGCAGGCTGTCCATCTGGCGCTCGAGATGTCGGTCGTACTCGGCCTCGAAACGGTTGTATTCCACCAGGCTTTCCGCCCACCGGGTGATCAACGGCCCATCCATGAGGAGCACCGGGTCGGTCGCTTCCTGGAGATGGGTGAACCCTGCGGGCAGTCGATGGCGGGCGAACGCGGGGTCGATATCGCCCTGAAGTGTGACCTGGAGACCGGGTATGCGTTGGGTCAGGGCCTCAATGACCGGCGCGGATTGGGCCAGGTGGCCGTAGCCGTGGGCGCTGACGGCGAGGAGAAGGTGGGGCAAAGGTTCTGTCCTGATAAGTGATGAGTCTGTAATATACGAAAAGACGACAACGACAATGACCGGGACGGTGAAGGCACGCCCGCTGCCGCTTTCCGCTCGTATTATAATCAACCGAGTGTATAACCCGCGTCCACATTGAGAATGGTCCCGGTGATCAAGCGTGCCTGATCGGAGGCGAGGAAAAGTACGGCGCGGGCCACGTCCTCGGGCTCGACGATCTGCTGTTTGAGCACGTGCCGCCGCTCGACGATGCCCTCGATCAAGCCGGCCTCCTCCCCCCACATCGGCGAGGGCACGACACCCGGGGCGACGCCGTTGACCCGAATGCCTTCCGGCCCCAGGCCCAGGGCGAGGCGGCGGGTCAGCATGTCGAGTCCGGCCTTACTGACCGAGTAACAGGTGGAAGTGCAGGCGGCGAAGGGGTGTTGGGCACAGGCCGATGAGATGTTGATGACGACCGGCGCCGGGCTGCGCCGCAGGAGGGGCGCACAGGCCTGGGTCAGCGCAAAGGGGGCGATCAGGTTGGTCTCCAGGGTCGCGCGCCAGTCCTCGACACTCTCCTCCAGGGTGCCGCCGCCGCGGATCACCCCGGCATTGTTGATCAGGCAGTCGAGCTGTCCGCATTCGGCGTCGATGCGCTCCGCCAATGCGCGGCGGAACGCGGCGTCGGTGACGTCGCCGACCAGGACCCGCAGGTCGCCGCGGGCTACGGATTCCGGATGCCGTACCGCAGTCCGGTCGGCCGGGCTGCGTCCGAAGCTGTAGACCCGGTCCCCGGCGGCCAGGAAGGCGGCGACCAGGCCCGCACCGATTCCGGAACTGCCGCCGCTTACACAGATGACGCGGGCCGCGGGCGGATCGGTCGCACCGGTTCCGGTCGCGGTCATCGTTCCCGCTGCCCCAGGTTGGCATGGATCAGGGCGCCGTTGAGCACCGGCGCGGCGGCCGCGAAGGCGACCGCATCGGCGATCTCTTCAGGCGCGATCAGCCGGTCGAAGGCGGACAGGCCGGTGATGGCGGCCAGGGTTCCGGCATTGTCGCCGATGAGGTTGCGTAGTTGCTCGGTATCCGTGAATCCTGGGCAGATCATGCAGGTGTGGATGCCGCGCCCGGCCAGATCCTGGCAGGTGGCGCGCATCATGCCGACCAGGCCGTGTTTGGCAATGACGTAGCCGGCCACGCCCGGAACCGCCTTTTCGGCCAGGGTGCTGCCGATGTAAAGGATGCTGGAACCCGGCGGCAGGTGCGGAATCACGATGCGATTGATGGCATTCGGGGCGACCAGATTGAGTTCCAGCGTGGCCCGCAAGTCCGCACTGCCAAGGGTGTCGACCCGGTTTGACTGCATGATCGAGGCGTTGTGGACGAGACACAGGCGCGGCCGGTCCAGCAGCCAGGGCGACAGGGCGTCGGCCAGTCCATCGGCCGCGCCCGGCTGCGCCAGATCGCAGGGGATGTTGGTGACGCCCGGTTCGGGGCAGGGGCGGCGCGAAATGTTGATCACGCTCCAGTCGTCGCGACGAAAACGCCGGGCGATGGCGAGCCCAATCCCGGAGGACGCACCGGTGACGATCAAGCGGTTCATGCGAGCTCCCAGTGTGAAAAGGCCCATTGACCGGAGCCGGAGGAGACGCCGATCTCGATGGCACGGATGGCCCAGGGCGCCAGTTCGGGCCGGGCGCGCAGCCGGTTGAGCAGCAGGCCGGCCAATTCTTCAATGGTGACATTGCGGATCGGCAAGGGCAAACAGTCGCGCGCCAGAAAGGGGATCGGCTCCCGCGCGAACAGCGCGATCACCATGCCGTCGCGGTGTTCCAGAGTCAGGTAAGGCGATTGTTCCGGCAGCAATACGCGCTCGTCCAGCGCGTCGCAGAGTTCGCGCAGTACGCGCTTGAGCAGCACATAGTCGAAGGCCAGGCCGTCGGCGCCGACGGCGGCCGTGACCGCGCAGCGGACCTGGAAGTTATGACCATGCAGGTTCTCCCGCTCGTTGGCCGAGAAGATGGTGAAGTGGCCGGCGCTGAAATTCAGATATTCCTTGCTGATCTCGATGCGGGTCAGAGTCTCTGGCGGCACGGGTGGCTCCGGAAAAGGACGCGGCCGGTTGGCCTCTCGGTGACTCGGAGATAAGGGGCGTCGGGCCGGATCAAAGCCCATCGGCGAATCCAGCGGCGTCGCACGCAATCACCGCGCGAGGATCGGTCTGGGTCAGACGGGCATTCTCATCGCCCATGGCGGGAGAGATTGTCAGTGCAGCCGTTGGCCGGTGCACCAGCGGTCGTAGTAGCGTTGCATCAGTTCGCGAACTGGCGCCGGGTACTGCAGGGCTTCCATTTGGCCCATGCCCTCGCGGAAAAAGTCGGGGGCGTCTTCCGGCAGGTGCTCGACCAGGGAGTCGAAGGCGGCGACCATGAGGGCCGGTCGTTGACTGCGGGTGGCGACGATGGCCCGGTTGAGCAACAGGACCCGCCAGGGGCGGCTGGGAAAGTTACCCGAGTCCTGAATGCGCGCCGGGCTCATGCCCTCGACCATCTCCGTCATCAGTGCGTACAGTCCCGCCAGGTCGTCGGTCGCGTGCAGGGTGTTGGCCAACCCGGCGGTGGCGTTGACCACGAACTCCGGGCGGTCCAGTTCAGCCCCCAGGCGCAGCATCCAGCAGGTCAAGGCCAGGCTCAGACGCTCCAGGCCACTGGCCGTGCGCGGCAGGCTCAGGCGCTCGGCTTGGTCAGCGAGTTGGGCGAGCAGGTCGAGCCCGTGGGCCAGCAGGGCATCGGGCGTGCCGCCGGTCGCGGCATGCAGGGCGCGGGCGGATTCGGCCGGGGTGTTGGCCGCCGTATCGCTCAGGGTATCCAGGAGGTCGCCGAGACCGTCCAGCAAAAAACGCGGGCCGGAGTCGAGCACCCCTGGCCGCTCGTCATAGGCGCGCTGGAGATGCTCACCCAGGCGGGCGAGCTCGTGGCTGATATGATGGATGTCGACCGGGGGTAGCATACGGTAGATCATAGCAACCAGTCGGGCCGGTGTCTCCCCGCCAATCGCCTGTCATTTTAGGTCGAGGCGTTACGGTGAAAGTGCGTAATCAGGCCATCCTGGCCTGACGGCGTCGGAACTGGAACAGTCAGGGCTGGAAGCCTGACGACGCAGCCTCGCACGCCGGCAGTCGCGACAGTGGTGGTCAAGCGTAAAGTCCAAGTCGATTGGGAGGGTTGTGGTCGCGGCCAACCCTGTACAATAGTCGTCATGAACACGAAGATCGACCTGCACACCCACTCCACGGCCTCGGACGGCACCCTGACCCCGGACGCGCTGGTGGCGCGCGCCGCGGCGGCCGCGGTCGCGGTGCTGGCCCTGACCGACCACGATACCGTCGAGGGGCTCGATCAGGCCGCCGCCGCGGCCCGCGCCCAGGGTGTCGCCTTCGTTCCCGGGGTCGAGGTCTCGGTCACCTGGAGTGAACGGACCATCCACGTCGTCGGACTTTGCATCGACCCTGCCGATGCCGCGCTGCGCACGGCGCTGGCCGGAATCCTTGAATATCGCGACTGGCGGGCCGTGGAGATCGGTCGGCGTCTGGCCGACAAGGGCATCGCGGGTGCTTACGAAGGCGCCAAGGGATTGTCCAACGGCCGCTTGATCGGCCGTACCCACTTTGCTCGCTTTCTGGTGACCCAGGGGCACGCCCCGGATGAGCGGGCGGTGTTCAAGCACTTCCTGGTCAATGGGAAACCGGGGCATGTTCCCGGTGCCTGGGCCACCCTGGAGCAGGCCGTGACCTGGATCCGTGCCGCCGGCGGCCAGGCGGTGATCGCCCATCCGGCGCGCTATAAGCTGACGCGCACCAAGCTGCTGAAACTCCTTGGCGAGTTCAAGGAACTCGGCGGCGTCGGTCTGGAAGTGGTGTGCGGCAGCCACAGTCGCGACGATGCGCTGCACTTTGCCCGCCATGCCAGAGAGCAGCGGCTGCTGGCCTCGGCGGGTTCGGATTTCCACGGTCCGCAATTGGCCCTGTCGAGTCAGCCCTGGATCGATCTGGGCCGCCTCCCGGATTTGCCGGAGGGTTGTACGCCGATCTGGCAGGACTGGCCGGTCGTGCGAGCGATCGTTGCCGCCGGCGGGCGGGCTGTGGTCGCTACAGGATGATTCCCCAGGATTTCGGCAGTAGCAGGTTATGGCCCAATTTTTTCAGATTCACCCCGTCAATCCCCAGGCGCGCCTGGTGCGCCGCTGCGTCGAGATTCTGCTTGCCGGCGGGGTCATCATCTATCCGACCGACTCCTCTTACGCGCTGGGCTGCCAGCTCGGTGAAAAGGATGCGATGGAGCGTATCCGCCGCATCCGCCAGGTGGATGAAAAGCATAATTTCACCTTGGTCTGTAGAGACTTATCCGAGATCACGACCTACGCCAAGATCGACAATCGGGCCTTTCGGCAGTTGAAATCACTCACACCCGGGCCCTACACCTTCATCCATGAGGCGACCAAACAGGTGCCGCGCCGGATGCTTCACCCCAAGCGCAAGGCGATCGGCATTCGGGTCCCGGACAACGAGATCTGCCGGGCGCTGCTGGCGGAGCTGGATCAACCGATCTTGAGTACGACCCTGATCCTGCCCGCGGCGGAGCATCCGCTCACCGACCCCGAGGAAATGCGCGAACTGCTGGACAAACAGGTTGATCTGATCATCGACGGCGGTTTTTGCGGGCTCGATCCGACGACCGTGGTGGACATGATCAGCGAACCGCCGCAGTTGATCCGGGTCGGCAAGGGCGACCCCTCGGTGTTTCAGGAGTGAGCGGCGAGGAATCGCCGTCGAGGAATTCGCGGCGCCCCCGTATAATGCCGCAATGGAAACACTGAATCAGATCCAGTTACTCGCGGTGCTCGCCCTGCCGGTGATCCTCTCGATTACCGTCCACGAGGCCGCGCACGGTTGGGTGGCCAACCGCCTGGGTGACCACACCGCCCTGATGCTCGGGCGCGTCACCTTCAATCCACTCAAGCACATCGACCCGATCGGCACCGTTCTGGTGCCGGCGCTCTCCTTCCTCTTCACCGGGATCTTGTTCGGCTGGGCCAAGCCGGTGCCGGTGAATCAGCGCAACCTGCATCATCCGCGTCGTGACATGGCGCTGGTCGCGGTGGCCGGACCGGCCTCCAATCTCGCCATGGCTTTGGCGTGGGGACTGGCGATCCAGGGCGGTCTGCTGCTCTGGGCGACCAGCCAGTGGGTGGCGGTGCCGTTGATCTACATGGGCGCCGCCGGGGTGCTGATCAACGTCTTTCTGATGGTACTCAATCTGTTGCCGCTCTTGCCGCTGGATGGAGGGCGGGTGCTCAACGCGCTCTTACCGCCGCTGGCCGCCCGTTATTATTCCCGGCTCGAGCCCTTCGGGCTGCTGATTCTGATTGCCCTGCTGGCGACCGGCCTGCTGGGCGGTCTGCTTCTGCCGCTGGTGCTCGGCACCCTGGAGTGGCTGCCGGGCGCCGGTATCGTAAAAGAACTGTTCTTTGTTTGAACCGAGGCTCTTGACGTGACTTCCGTCTCTGCTACGCACGCCCGCGTGCTTTCCGGTATGCGCCCGACTGGCCGTCTGCACCTGGGCCACTACCATGGGGTGCTGAAGAACTGGCTGGCACTCCAGCATGAGTACGAGTGCTTTTTCTTCGTCGCCGACTGGCATGCCCTGACCACCCACTACGACAACCCGACCCAAATCCCGGAGAGCATCCGCGAGATGGTGATCGACTGGCTGGCGGCGGGGATCAACCCCGGTTCGGCAACCCTGTTCGTCCAATCGCGGGTGCCGGAGCACGCCGAGTTGCACCTGTTGTTGTCCATGATCACGCCGCTCGGCTGGCTGGAGCGGGTGCCGAGCTACAAGGATCAGCAGGAGCGGCTCAAAGAGAAAGACCTGGCCACTTACGGCTTCCTCGGTTACCCCCTACTGCAGTCGGCGGACATCCTGATCTACAAGGCGGGACAAGTGCCGGTGGGTGAGGATCAGGTGGCCCACGTCGAGCTGACACGGGAAATCGCCCGGCGTTTCAATCACCTCTACGGCCGTGAGTTGGGCTTCGAGGAGAAGGCTGAAGAGGCCAAGCGCAAGATGGGCAAGAAAAACGCCAAGCTGTTCGACCAGCTCAAGCGGGCCTATCAGGAGCAGGGTGACGGTGAAGCCCTGGCGGTGGCGCGTGCGCTGCTCGAGGGTCAGGCCAATCTGACCGTGGCGGATCGCGAGCGGCTGTTCGGCTTCCTCGAAGGCGGCGGCCGGGTCATTCTCCCCGAGCCCACGCCGCTGCTCACCAAGGCCTCCAAAATGCCGGGGTTGGATGGTCAGAAGATGTCCAAATCCTATGGCAATACCATCGCGCTGCGCGATGAGCCGGCCGACGTGGAAAAGGCGCTGCGCACCATGCCGACCGACCCGGCGCGGGTGCGGCGCACCGACCCCGGCGACCCGGAAAAATGTCCGGTGTGGCAGTTCCATCTCGTGTATTCCAATGAGGAGGTGCGCGAGTGGGTGCAGCAGGGGTGCCGTACCGCCGGAATCGGCTGTCTTGACTGTAAGCGCCCGATCATCGACACGGTCCTGGTGGAGTTGGCCCCAATGCGCGAGCGGGTGCGCGAGTACACAGCCCAACCTGAACTGGTGCGCAATGTGCTCAACGATGGTTGTGAACGGGCGCGGGCGGTTGCCCGCGAAACCATGGAGGAGGTCCGGCACGCCATGTCCCTGGTCATGCTGTGAGGGCCGTGGGCGACGCGCCGGACCAGCCTTTTGCCCTGGTGCAGGGGACGCCCTATCTCACCCTGCCACTGGATCTCTATATCCCGCCGGATGCGCTGGAAGTTTTTCTCGATGCCTTCGAGGGTCCACTCGATCTGCTGCTGTACCTCATCAAACGGCAGAACCTGGATATTCTGGATATCCCGATCGCCGTCATTACCGATCAGTATATTGAATATATCGATCTGATGCAGGGGCTCAAGCTGGAGCTGGCCGCGGAGTATCTGGTGATGGCCGCCATGCTCGCCGAGATCAAGTCGCGGATGCTGCTGCCGCGGCCGGAATCGCTCACCGAGGAGGAAGAAGACCCGCGTGCCGAGTTGATCCGTCGGCTGATGGAGTACGAGCGTTTCAAGCAGGCGGCCCTGGACCTGGATGCCCTCCCGCGCCTGGAGCGCGACCTGTTTGCCGTGCACGCGCAACTGCCGTCGGGGCACCTCAATCGCATCCCGCCGCCGGTGGACTTGCGGGAGTTGTTGATGGCCTTGCGCGGGGTCCTGGCCCGCGCGGACCTCTTTACCAGCCACCGGGTGGAGAAGGAATCGCTGTCGCTGCGGGAGCGCATGTCGATGGTTCTCGATCGGTTGCGCGGCGGGCAGTTCGTCAACTTCACCACGCTCTTCGACCTCACCGAGGGCCGTGCCGGGGTGGTCGTCAGTTTTCTCGCGATCCTGGAGCTGATCCGCTCGGCGACCCTGGAGCTGGTCCAGTTGGAGCCCTTCGCCCCCATTCACGTGCGGCTGCGCGAGGCGCGAGCGGGTAGCGATCCGTCGGATCAAGAAGAAGAGTAGCCCGCACATGAACGCAACGAAGGACGCTGTTGCGGCGGATGGCGCCATCAGCCGATGAGTACGCCCGGTCTGAAAGCGATTGTCGAGGGGGCCTTGTTCGCCGCGGGCGGTCCTTTGACGCTGGAACAACTCCAGGAACTTTTCGCGGAGGGGGAGCGTCCGGAGCGCGGTGCGCTGGTGGCGGCCATCGAGACCCTGGCCGCCGACTATGTCGGGCGGGGCATCGAGATCGCGGCGGTCGCCGGCGGCTGGCGTGTTCAGGTGCGGGCGCTGGTTGCCCCCTGGGTGGGCCGGTTGTGGGACGAGCGGCCGGCCCGCTACTCGCGCGCCTTGCTGGAAACCCTGGCGCTGATTGCCTACCGGCAGCCCATCACCCGCGGCGAAATCGAGGACATCCGCGGTGTGGCGGTCACCACGGCGATCATCAAGACGCTCACCGAGCGTGAGTGGATTCGGATCGTCGGGCACCGTGACTGTCCCGGCCGGCCGGCGCTCTTCGCCACCACGCGCAAGTTCCTGGATTATTTTGGCCTGCGTTCACTCAATGACCTGCCGCCGCTCGCTGAGATCCGCGATCCTGCCTTCGTGGCGGATGCATTGGATCTGGAACTGCGCGATTCGCCGCGGTCGGAGCCTGAGTTGACCGCCACACCGCGGTGACGGGAGCCAGATCCCTGGAGTTCGAGGATCAGCACGCCAGGATGAAGGTCCGCAGGGTCCGGTATCCGGCGGTGCCGGCCGGCAGACTGATCCGCACTGTCTGTCTGGCGCCGGCCGGCCGGTGGCATCAGTGACCCATGGCCGCGCTTTGGTATTCCATCAAGGCCGGCATGGCGATGGCGGCGATGATTCCGCCCACCAGTCCCACCACCATGAAGACGATCGAAATAATGCCTACCACGCGCTCCCAGCTTGGTGTGGGGCGCGGTGGTCCGAAGCGGTTGGCCGTCGCGTCCCCGCGCTTGAAGGCGAGCACGAGCACCGCCACCAGATTGGCCAGCGGGACGATCAGGAGGATGGACCACCAGCCGGCGGCGTTGAGGTCGTGGAAACGGCGGATGGCCAGCAACAGATAGACGACGAGGAACAGAATCTGCGGGATCAGCAGGCCGATGCCCATGAACAAGGGTAACGCCTCATTCGCCTCGGGTTCCGGCATGGCGACCACGCCGAGCCCCATCAGTCCGAAGACGGCGATCATCATCAGGACCCCGAGCACCAGGTTCCAGGCCAGCCAGCTCAGCCGGGTGAAACGGCCCTTGGGATCGAACGGGTTGGTGGTGTCGACCAGGCCCGCGGCGGGTCGGCTCACATCACTGCGGGGACTGGAGTAGGGATTGCTTTGTTCCATGGTCGGTCGCCTGTGTTGCGGTTTTTAGTGGAATGTTCCGCGCCGGGAGTGTGCGGCCCGCGGCCGGTCAATACATACCAGCGCCTGGGTATTTAGCCGGATCGGCGCCGTTGGCGCAAGCACGGGGCGGCTCAAGCCAAAGTATACTGGGGTCAATCCGGAGCACCCCGTCAATCCGGAGCATGATTGAGGCATTTGCGCTGTGACGAAAAAACCCCAGCATCTAGTGTCTGCGAGGTATCAGCAACCACAACATCTTGGCACAGCGCAAGTGCCTCATGATTTTCCGGCAATCGCTACCTATTCAGGATCAGTGCCCGAGAGGTCTCTTGCCATGTCCCAAACCGCCGAGGATTTTTACCTGGCCTTCGCCCAAGGCCGCGAGCCCGACAGCGACGAACCCGAGATGGAAAGCTCCCTGCACTACGATCAACTGGCCCTCCTGGTCAGCACGCTGGAGTGGCACTGGCGTGACCGGGACGATTTCTTTATCGGCGCGAACCTCAGTGTCTATTTCCGGCGTGACCAGTTCGCCCCGCGGGAGCTGCGCGGACCGGATTTTTTTCTGGTGCGCGGGGTGGAGCGTCGACCACGACGTTCGTGGACCGTTTGGCTGGAGCAGGGGCGGTACCCGGATCTGATCATCGAACTGCTGTCCGATGAGACCGCCCGCACGGACCGGACGGCTAAGAAGTCGCTCTACCAGGACGTTTTCCGTACTCCGGAGTATTTCTGGTTTTCACCCGACACGCATGATCTGGCTGGCTTCCACCTCGTGGATGCGCGGTATCAGCCCATCGCGACCGACCCGGCAGGCCGGATACCCAGCGCCATGCTCGGCTTGAGTCTTGGGGTGCATGAGGGTCTGCTGCGGTTCTTTACCCCGGATGGCGCTCTGGTCCCGACCCTGGCCGAATCGGTGGTTCAGGAGCAGGCGCGAGCGTCCCAGCAATGGGCGCGAGCCGACCAGGAGCGCGCACAGGCCGAGCGGGAGCGAGGTCGGGCCGATCAGGAGCGGATACGGGCCGATCAGGAGCGGATGCGGGCCGATCAGGAGCACGCCCAGGCTGCGCAGGCGCGGGCGCGCGCGGATCAACTGGCCGCGCGCCTGAGGGCGCTCGGTATCGACCCCGAGGCGCATTGACGGAAATCGCTTCAGCGCGTGCTCGGCACCTGGACCCCACGGTCCGCCAGCCACTGCACATCGAGCCCCCAGGTCACGGATTGGACATCGGGCAGTGCCTGCACCACATCCATTGCGCGCTTCTGGTGAGCCACCAAGGACTGCTGGGCCTTGACCATGGACGGATGGTCATCACTCAGGCCAGCCAGTTCCGGATACACGATCGGCAGGAAGAGGATAGCGGGAAAGGCCGCGGACCTTGGTGTCGACAGGGTTGCAACGCCGTTTTCCAGAGAGAGGACGCGAAACTGGTAGGGGTAATCAGCGACCGCCGGGTCGGATTCTAGAATGCGGTTGATCTCCCACACCCGGGGTTGCCAGGTCGAGCGCATCCACATAACGAATACGGCGAGGACGATGATGCCAAGTACGACGCTATAATTTCGGGTAAAGCGATCCACGAGTGATGACCTCCGGGAAGGGGTTCGGGCTGGGTTTGGATGATGGGGCCGCCGTGATACCGGCCGACCGACTGCGCAATGCTATGGAAGACGGGGTGCCGCTGCATTGCGTATCCGCAGGCAAGCGCACGGAGTAGCGCGCGGATGATGCGGCCGGCGGGTCGCCGGCGCGGATCATTGAGGCATTTGCGCTGTGCCCAGATGTTGTGGTTGCTGATACCTCGCAGACACTAGATGCTGCGGTTATTTCGTCACAGCGCAAATGCCTCACATTGGCGGTGCCTTGTCATCGTGTAGAATCGCGGTTTTACCACCACACGAGTGAGGCTCGTACCGGCGGTGCGCATCCGTGCGTGACCCGGGCGGCCGGAGTTGAGCGTGCCAAGAGTGAGCGATAACGACCCACCGCGAAGGGGTGACATGCCGGTTGGTGGAAAATCCTCGGCGACCGGGATCCCCAGAATCGGACCTGGAGCTGACCGGGCGGTGGCCGCGGCGGCGGAACCGGCGCGCCGGTCGCGGGCGGCCCCAGCGGCTGCCGCACCGACGCGGCCGGCACGGCGTCGCTTGCGCCGCGCACCGCGAACCGTCTTCGGTTGGCTCCTGCACTATCTGGCCCCTTTGGGGACGCCTCTGCAATTCCTGACCCTGGGCTTGTTCGGGGCGGCACTCTTCGTCAATGTGACCCTGCCGGAGCTGCCGGATGTGAAGCAGGGGTTGAGCGAGGTTCAGCTCCAGGAGCCGCTGCGCGTCTATAGCGCCGACGGCGCCCTGATGGCCGAGTTTGGCGTCGAGCGGCGGCAACCCATGGCCTTTGCCAAGTTTCCGCCGCTGCTGATCCAGGCCTTTCTGGCAACGGAGGACAGCCGTTTCTTCGAGCACGGCGGCATCGACGTGGTCGGGATGGGCCGCGCGCTGGTCAACTACGCCTCCACCGGCATCAAGGCGCAGGGCGGCAGCACCATCACGATGCAAGTCACCCGGAACTTTTTTCTGTCCCCGGAGAAGACCTTCCGACGTAAGCTCGCGGAAGTGCTGCTGGCTCTGCATGTAGAAAAAACCCTCAGCAAAGAAGAGATTCTGGAACTCTATCTGAACCAGATCTTCTTCGGCCATCGGGCCTATGGCGTCGCGGCGGCCGCCTCGCTCTATTACGGCAAGGACCTGTCCGAACTCAGTGTCGCCGAAATGGCGATGCTTGCCGGAGTTCCGAAGGCGCCCTCGTCTAATAACCCGGTGTCCAATCCGGAGCGCGCGCTCGAACGGCGCAACTACATTCTCGGCCGCATGCTGGAACTGGGTTTTATCGATCAGACCCAGTTCGACACCGCCGTGCAGACGCCTGATCTGGCCAAACTCCATGGTCAACAGGTGGATCTCGAAGCCGGCTACGTCGCGGAAATGGTGCGGCGGGAGATCCAGAGCTATTACGGTGAGGCGGCGGCCAAGCAGGGCCTGCGGGTGACCACGACCATCGATTCCCGGCTGCAAACCGCGGCCCAGGAGGCCTTGCGCAAGGCCCTGCGCCAATATGAGCGGCGCCATGGCTATCGTGGCGCCGAGGCGAATGTCGACTTGGCTGGGGCCTCCGAGGCGGATATGGACGCCTATCTGGAGGGGGTGGCGCGCGTGCCTGGCCTGGAGCCGGGGCTGGTGACCGGCATCGAATCGGGGACCGCGCGGGTGTACCTGGGTGGCGGCCGCTGGACGACCCTGGGGCTCAGTCAGGTGAGCTGGGCACGGCAGTTCCGCAACGCCGGGTGGCGCGGCGGAGTTCCTCGCCGGGTCGCCGACGTGGTGGCCAAGGGTGACCTGATCCGGTTGCGTCGCGATCAAAAAGGCCAATGGGAATTGAGTTCCATCCCGGCAGTCACCGGAGTGCTGGTCACCCTCGCACCGCGCGACGGGGCGGTGCAGGCCATGGCGAGTGGTTACGCTTACACTGAAAGCCAGTTCAACCGGGCCGTGGACATGCGTCGACAGCCGGGATCGAGCTTCAAACCCTTCGTCTATGCCGCCGCGCTGAATGAGGGCTGGACCCCGGCGAGCCTGCTCAAGGATGTGTCGGTCAAGGGCGTCGGGAACTGGAGCCCGAAAAATTCGGACGGGCGCGAGATGGGACCGGTCCGGATGCGCAAGGCGCTGGCGTTGTCGCGCAATCTGGCGACCATCAACCTCCTGCAGAGCGTCGGTCTCGATGACGCGAGCCGCTTCATCCGTCGTTTCGGCTTCGAGGTGGATCCGAAAGTCCTGGGTCCGACCATGGCGCTGGGTACCATCGAGACCTCGCCGGTGAAGATGGCGGAGGGGTATGCCATCTTTGCCAACGGCGGTTATCACGTCCTGCCCTATTTCATCGCTCGCATCGAGAACGCCAACGGGGATGTTATCTACGACGCATCGCCGCCGCGTGCCTGCTCCGATTGCTGGTACCGCTACGGGAAGGACAAGCCCGCGCGGACCGAGGCCGCCGCGGGTGAGCATCTGGCCGAACAGGTCATCGATCCGCGCATTGCCTACCAGATGACTTCCATGATGCGGGATGTCGTCGAGCGGGGGACCGGCACCCGTGCCCTGCGCCTCAACCGCAAGGATATTGTCGGCAAGACCGGCACCACCAATGATGTCCGCGACTCCTGGTTCTGCGGCTACCAGGCCGATTTCGTCACGGTGGCCTGGCTGGGCTTCGATAACAACGAGAAGCTCGGCCGCGGTGAAGAGGGCGGGCGTGCGGCCCTGAGCATGTGGACCGACTACATGGACGATGCGTTAAAAGACAAGGCCATTGCCCAACTCGACATGCCGCCCGGGATGGTCCGGGTCCGGGTCGATGGCAATCGCGGTACCGAAACCAAGTCCACCGGAGGTCTGATCGAGGTGGTGATGGAGGAATACCGGCTGATGCTGATGGGGCCGGAACCGGTGTCTGCCGGCGGTTTGGACGCGTTGGGTGCCAAGAAAAAGACCGCCGCGGTCAAGCCGAAGACCCAGGCCGCCAAGCCCGCACGCGCGGCGCCCAAGGTGGTGGACGACCTCTTCTAGTCCATCAATCCATTTGATCACGGGGCGCTACGATATCCTCGATCACGACAACGACAAAAAGAACGATAACGGTGCTGAAATCATTCCCTAACCGGCTTATGTTCCTGTTTCCCGCACCGTTCAAGGCCGTGGCAGTTGTACTATCGTCTCGCTGCCTGCGGTCGGGCAACCGACAGGCACGAGCCGCGGTGCTTTTTGCAACTGCATGAGGTCATCCCGCAGCGACTTCAGCCGGCTGTTCAGTCGTTTGCGCTGGGCTTGATCCAGGGTGGTCCCGAGCCGGATCAGCAGTTCACCCACGCGCTCACCGATCGCGTCCCCGGCCGCGGCCAAGGCCGGGGGCAGGTCCTGATAATCGACCAGCCAGGCGCTCAGGAAGCGCTCGATCCTGGTCGCGTTCGCGCCGGCGCGCAGCAGCGTGATCAGTTGCTCCCGCTTGCGCGTGCGGTAGTCCAGGAGCGCCTCGGTTGTGTCCGGCATCCGTCCGGTCACGTCAGCGACCAGCGTGCGCTGTGCTGCGCTCAACAGGCCGGTCCACTCCTCGATCGACTCGACATACCGCTTGGTGCGCTTGCGCAGTTCCCGCCCGACATCGCGGGTTCCGGGCTTGATCCGGTCGTCGGCGTAGTCCGCCGCGAAGCGCTGCTCCAGTGCCTGCACTTGAGCGGGTGTCAGCCCCGCCAGCAAGGGCGCCGCCGCCGCGGTCGCGAGTCGGGCGTGACGCAGATAAAGGGTCCGGAACGCGGTGGTCAGGCAGCGGGTGTTGGTCTGGTCGAACCCGTTGACACTTGCCGTATGCAAGGCGTCGAACAGGCCCGCAAGACCCGGCAGTTCCTCCGCCCGATGCGTCTTGAGCGCGGCCTTCAGGCTCGGCTCCCAGCGCGCCAGTTGCTCGCGGTCCAGCTTCAGGTAGTCATCCGCGTAGCGCTTGATGAGGAACTCGGAGGTGCCGTAGGCAATTTGCAGTTGACTGCAGCCGGCGAGGGCGGTTGCCACCAGTAACAACAGCAGGGTCGGCAGGAGGCCGCGGATGCAGGCGTGTGTCATATGAAAGCGCTGCCTCTGAAAGCTCAACGGGGGGTGCCCCCGCCATTGACGCGCGTCGCGTTCGGGGACAGGATTCACGGCTGAAATCGAACCGCCAGCTTCCTAGTACTGGGATCGATCCGATCGCACGCAAGGGCCGCCGCTGTACGGTCGGCGAAGTCCTGTGGTTAAAATTAGTTCTGACTCGTTACCAAGGGTGCCAGACACCGTGCCTGGCCGAACCTGAGTGAACCATGCCCATGCCCAAGAACGCTTCCGATGTCACAACGAAGTACCTGAACCTGTTGGCGGAGAAGTATCCGTCGATTCAGGCTGCATCAACGGCTATCATCAACCTGACGGCTCTGCTGCAACTCCCGAAGGGAACTGAGCATTTTCTCTCCGATGTCCATGGTGAGCATGAAGCCTTCGAGCATGTCATTCGCAATGGCGCCGGATCGATCTGGCGCAAGATCGACGCGATGTTCGGTGACTCGATGACGAAACCCGAACGGCGCAATCTGGCCACGCTGATCTACTATCCCGAGCTGAAAGCGCCAATGATGCTGGGGGCCGTCGCCGACAAGGACGAATGGAGCCGGCTGACCCTGATCCGTCTCGTCAAGTTCTGTCGTAGTCTCACCGCCAAGTACCGTCGTGAAACGGTGCGTGGCTTTCTGCACAGTCATGTTGCCGACACCATCAAGGAACTGCTGTATGATCAGCAGGGCGTCGAGTCCAAGACGGCGTATTACCAGAGTCAGATCGACACCATCGTTTCGACCGGCAGCACACTGACCTTCATCACCACCCTCGCTGAACTGATTCAGCGCCTGGCCGTGGCGAAACTCCATATCATCGGCGACATTTACGATCGCGGCCCGGGCGCGCACACCATTCTCGATTTGCTGATGCAGTACCATCAGGTCGATATCCAGTGGGGCAATCACGACATTCTGTGGATGGGGGCGGCGGCCGGCAGTGAGGCCTGCATCGCCAACGTCATCCGCTTCAGCCTGCGCTACGGTAACATGGAAACGCTGGAGAACGGCTACGGCATCAGTATGTTGCCGCTGGCCTCGTTCGCGCTTGAAACCTACCAGGACGACCCCTGCGAGCTGTTCGCTCCCAAACTGCCCAAGGAACACAGCTTCACCAGCCAGGAGATCCGCCTGTTGGCGCAGATGCAGAAAGCGATCACCATCATCCAGTTCAAGCTGGAGAGTCAGGTGATCAAGCGTCGTCCGCACTATCTGATGAACGATCGTCTGTTGCTCGATAAGGTCGACTATGCGCGCGGCAGCATCAGGCTGGACGGGGTGGACTATCCCCTGCTGGACCACCTGTTCCCCACGATCGACCCGGCCAATCCGGATGTCCTGACGCCTGAAGAGCAGGCGGTGATGGACAAGTTGCTGCAGTCCTTCGTCAACAGTCGCAAACTGCAGCAGCACACGCGCTTCCTCTTTGCCAACGGCAGCCTGTATTTGGTCCATGACGGCAATCTGCTCTATCACGGCTGTGTCGCCATGAATGACGATGGTCAGTTCCGTGCCTTCAATGTCGATGGCAAGTCCTTTACCGGCCGGGCGTTTCTCGATCGGGTGGATCGGCTCGCGCGGCAAGGCTATTTCGATATCGATAACCCGGCGCAGAAGCAGTACGGCATGGATGTCATGTGGTTCTTGTGGTGCGCGCCCCAATCACCGCTCTTCGGCAAGGAGAAGATGGCGACCTTCGAGCGTTGTTTCATCGCCGACAAGGCGACCCATGCCGAAGAGCGCAATCCTTACTACGCATTGCGCGACACGGAGGACAGCGCGCGCAAGATTCTTGCCGAATTCGGTCTCGACCCGGACCGCGGCTGCATCATCAACGGTCATGTGCCGGTGAAGGTCGGCAAGGGCGAGCGGCCGATCAAGGCCAACGGCAAACTGATCGTCATCGATGGCGGCTTCTCGCGCGCCTATCAGAAAGAGACCGGTATTGCCGGCTATACGCTGATTGCCAATTCACGCTACCTGCTGCTTGCCGCGCACCAGCCCTTCGAGTCGACGCAAAAGGCCGTATCGGAGGAGCTCGATATCGACACCGAGACCGAGGTCATCCACACCTATCCGCGCCGGATGTTGATCGGCGATACCGACCGCGGGCGTCACATCCAGGAGCAGATCGACGAATTGCATGCGTTGTTGCAGGCGTATCGCGAAGGGTTGATCAAGGAGCATCGTCTCGACTGAGTCACCGTCACCATGCTTATCTATCTCCACGGACTCAACAGCTCCGGCCGGTCGGCCAAGGCGTGCGTTCTGCGCGAGCGTCTTTCGCCCCATGCGGTATTGGCGCCGGACTATCCGGCCCATCGACCGGCCGCGGCGGTGCAGCGGTTGGGTGATTTCTTCGCCGAACTGGGGGAGGTCCATCCCGCCGTCATCGGCAGTTCCATGGGCGGCTTTTACGGCCAATGGCTGGCGCGTCGTTTCGTCTTTTCGCATCTGTTCCTGATCAATCCGGCGGTCACCCCCTGGGACCTGCTCCTCTCGCACCACGGCGAGACCATGACCACGGCGGACGGCGAGTCCTATCAGATCACCGCGGACCTGATCGAGGCGACCCGCCCCTTCGGCATTGCCGACCCGTGCGATGGCGTGCCGACGACGCTCTTCCTGGACCGCGGCGATGAGGTCATTGACTACCGCATCGCCCGGACCTGTTATCTGGACTGCGGTCGGCTGATGATGTGGGACGGTGGGGATCATGCCTTCCAGCATCTGGACGCGGCGATCACGGTGATCCGCGATCATCTGGATCGAGTCCTTGTGTCACCCCAGCAGCTTCCCCGCGATGTGGAAGCCGCCGATATAGGTGCCGATGCCGGCCCCCAGGGTGCTCAGCAAGAACACGACAAAAACCCGCGCGACCCGATTGCGCCACCAGCCGCGAATCGTGGCGACATCACCGCGCAGGCTGCTGAAGTCGCCGACACTGGGTTTGCGCAGGGACAGTTCAACCACCCCGGTGACCATCCCGGCGCCGATGGCCGGATGGAGTGTCGTTAGCGGTGCTGCCAGAAAGGCCGCCAGCACGGTCAGGGGGTGGCCGCCGGCAATCAGGGTGCCCAGTGCGCAGAGCCCGCCGGTGATCAGTATCCAGGAGACTACCAGGTCGAAGCCGAGCGCGGGGCTCTGCACGAATCCCCAGGCGAGTCCGCCGATGATCAAGAGCAGGAGCAGCCAGGGCAGGACGGACGGCCAGCGGCTCGGTTTCGGCACCTGCTCCAGCGCCGTCAGTCGCGCCTGGCAGTCATCGCAACCCGCGTTGAGCGCCCGGGCGATGCCTTTCAAGTGCCCGACCCCCACCACCACCAAGACGCGCTTGACCCCGTTGCGCTCGGCCTCCAGGCGGAGCTTGGCAGCCATGTAATGGTCGCGCTCGTCGATCAGCGGGGCGTACAGGTCCTGACGGTCCTGGGCGAACTCGGCAAAAGCGGTCTCCAGCACGTCGCCCTCCTTGAGCCGTTCCACCTCATCCTCGGTGACCTCGTCCGTCGTCAGCAGCGCGGCCAGGAGGCCGACGAACAGGCTGTAACGTTTCCACCAGCTCAAGCTCGCCGAGATCCGGCGCAGGGTGATGCCGATTTCGCGATCGATGAGGAGCACGGGCAGGCCGCGCTCGCGGGCGAGGCGCACCGCGGCCCGCTGCTCGGCCCCGGGCTCGATGCCGAACTGATCGGCGAGGCGTTGCTGATACGCCGCCAGCGCCAGGTTGGCCACCACCATATAGACGCGCCGCTGCCGGATGACCGAGAAGAGGTCCATCTGAGCCAGGGACTTGGGGTCCATGAGGGCGGCGTAACGGCTGCGGCACAACTCCACCGCCACGGCGTCGTACTCCCCGCTGCCGATCAACTGCTCGACCTGCTCGACGCTGATGCGTGAGACGTGCGCGGTGCCCAGCAAGGTGAGGCGGGTCTCGCCGAGCACAACCTCACATTGGGGTTCATCGGGTGGCGAGGCGATGGGTTGCGGCATGGGGCAGGTCCTGCGGCGGTCGCTCACGAGGCGTGGGCGAGCATCATAACCCAGGGCGGGGGATCGGGGTGCCGTTGGTCGTCGTCGGGAGATCCCGTAGAATCCTGGATTGCAGCGCAGTCCGCTCGCCTTTTCACTGGAGTCAGGATGAAGCACAAGCCTTTAGGCGGTCGGGTCACGGCCGTTGCCCTCGTTGGTCTATTGCTCGCCAGTTGTGGCACCATCGAGAAAGACAAGCGCGCGCTGGGCCTTCAGGCAGCCACCGCCGCCTATCAGTCAGCCCTGCGCTGGGGATATTTCGAGACCGCGTACGGTTACCTGCACCCGGACCAGCGCAAAGACAAGAGCAAGGATCTGCCGCCGGTCTTCACGGATCTGCGCGTTGCGGGCTACGAAGTCGTGCAGCCGCCCCTGATGCAGAATCCGGGAGAGGCCGTCCAGGTCGTCACCATCGACTACCTGTACGAAGACCGACAGGTAGTGAAGACCATCACCGATCGTCAGACCTGGACCTACGATACGAAGCTCGATAGTTGGTGGCTCTCCTCCGGGATACCGCAATTCCAGTAAGGCTCTGGGGCCCGACTTGCCCTCATGTGCGCCCCTCATTCTTGAAGTGAAAATCGGGAAACACTTGATGGGCCGTTTCTAAGTAAGGTCAGGCAGGTGTCAGGCGCTCTGTACCGCGTGTGCTGCGCAGCCGCGGTGTGCAGGCCGCGATGCCGACGACGGACAGGGCCATCAGGATCAAACTCCACTCGGAAAGTGTCGGAATAGGATTAGAGGCAGAAGGGACGGCTCCGCTTGAGCGCGACACGATGTTCGCCACCAGCTCGAAGAACTCGGCGTTGCTGCCGACATTACTACCCGGGAACAGGTTCATGCCCTGCACGCGTCTGCTGGCACTCCGGGCGATCATGTTGATTCCGGCGCCATCAGTGGCGAGCAGCGTCGCGCCGGGGGCGAGAGTGGGATGTGCGAAGTTACTGTTGTGGAAGTAGCTCACCGCGCTCAAGGTCACGCCGCGGAAAATTGGGTCCGCGGGCACGACGGCCGTCAATGACCCACTCACGTCGCCGGTGGTCGCAATGCCCAGGGGGTTGTAGCCGGCGGTCTGCACGCGGCCGGTGATCGCCCAAGGCTGGCTCATACCGTAGGTTGCGACCGTCACGATACGGCCGGCGTCGACGGCATCGGCCAGCACATCGCCAAGGCCGATCGGATCCAGCGGAATACTATTACTATATGCGAGGATGACATCATACTGAAGCACTTGGGGGAGTGTCGGCGTGCCCGATCGCGCGTCGAACACGGCAACCGACGCAAACTTGCCGCTCGCCGTCATCTCCGCTGTCGGCGGGTTGCTGTCCGCAGCAACGATCAGCAAGTCCGGGAGCGCCTGCGCCGCTGCTGCCGTGAAGAGTAAAGCGCCACCAAGCGTGATGGCGCGCATGAGCCTATCGATTGTCACCACGATATCCTCTAATACCACTAAATGAACCAGGATAAATCATTGCATCTCGCGATGCAATCGGCATCTGGAACCCGTGCTCGGTCTGGCGGCAATGTGCCCGAATGCGATTCAGGAGGCGCGTTTTCGCTCTTTTCTCCTCAGATCGAGGCATGCGCCGTTCGGATCGTGTTGTCCAGAGCAGATGCTGCAGGAAAGTAAGCCAACACTCACGCCCCGAAGACTAGCGCATTTGGTCCTCGGACCATGTCATCGTCAGCACCGTCTTCCGGCAACCGCAGCGCCCTCCACTACGGCAACCGACATCGGCATCGCGGCCTGCGGGACTGCTGTGGCGGCATCGCCATGTGACCGGACGGCTCAATACATCCGCCGACCGGCCGGGGTTCGCGGATGCAGTGCGGTTGCGCGTCGCCGCTGTCCGGGGCATTGAAATCGCGATCGAGACTCGCCACGCTGTAGACCGAACCAGGACTAACCGTCAAGTACCGGCAAAGACCACAGTCTATGAGCTCAACAACCCCTTACTCCACCCCCGCCAAACTCGCCCACTGGCTGATCGCGGCGCTGATCCTGGCCGCTTTCCCGCTCGGGCTCTATATGCACGAATTGTCGCTGTCGCCCGAGAAGCTGCGCCTGTACTCCTACCATAAGTGGATCGGCATGACCGTGTTGTTGCTGTTCATGCCGCGGCTGCTGTGGCGCCTCGTGCGGCCGCCGCCGGCACTGCTGCCGGGTCCCGCCTGGCAACTCAAGCTGGCCGAGGCCACCCACTGGCTGCTCTACCTGCTGATGGCGGCCGTGCCGCTGTGCGGCTGGCTGATGAGTTCGGCCAAAGGGTTCCAGGTCGTCTATCTGGGCCTGGTGCCGCTGCCCGATCTGGTCGGCAAAGATCAGGCGCTGGGCACGCTGTTGGCGGATCTGCACAGCAGCCTCGCCTGGGCGCTCATGGTGTTGATCGTGGTGCACGCCGCCGCGGCGCTCAAACATCATCTGATCGATCGGGATGACACGCTGCGCCGGATCTTGCCCTTCGTCAAATTGCCCTCCGGAGAGACTCGCTCATGATCAACCCGCGCCTTGCCTGGTCCGCCGTCCTGCTCCTTGCCGGGGCGGCACAGGCCGTCGAGTTCACTGAGATTCAGCCCGCGGATTCCAAGCTCGTCTTCACCTCCAAGCAAATGGGGGTGCCCGTGGACGGCGGTTTCGGTCGACTCAGTGGGCAGATCCGCTTCGATCCGGCCGCGCCGTCCGCCGCCAGTGCCCGGCTGGAAATCGATCTTTCGAGCATTGATGCCGGCTCCGCGGAGGCCACCGAGGAAGTGGTCGGCAAGCAATGGCTCAACGTCAAGGCGTTCCCGACCGCCGGGTTCCAATCCACCAGCGTCAAGGCGCTGGGCGGCGACCGCTTCGAGGCCGTTGGTCAGTTGACCATCAAGGGCCGGACCCGCGATATGACCGCTCCCTTCACCTTCAAACAGGAGGGCACCGCCGGGGTGTTCGACGGGGTCTTTGTGCTCAAGCGCCTTGACTTCGGCATCGGCGAGGGCACTTGGTCGGATGTCAGCACGGTCGCCAACGAGATTCAGATCAAGTTTCACGTCGTCGCCGGTGCGGCGCAGCACTAAAACGCCTTACAACCACACCGAGAATACACTCATGAATAGACTGATCGCCCTGGCCGTCACCGTCACCCTGTCCGGCGCCGCCGCGGCGGCCCCCGAGACCTACATCATCGAAGGCAGCCACACCTTGCCGCGTTTCGAATACAACCACTTGGGCTTGTCCAACCAGGCCTCGCGCTTCGACACCACCACCGGCACCATCGTTATCGATCGCGTCGCCAAAAGCGGCTCGGTCAATGTGAGCATCGACACGACCTCGGTGAACACCGGGTCCGCCAAGTTCAACGAGCACCTCCAGGGCGAGGACTTTTTCGACACCGCCAAGTATCCGACCATCACCTACACATCCGACACCCTGCGGTTCAAGGACGACACCCTGATCGGCGTGGACGGTAACCTGACCATCAAGGGCATCACCAAGCCGGTGGCGCTCAAGGTCGAATCCATCCTGTGCAAGCCCCACCCGATCATGAAGAAGGCCGCGTGCGGCGCCAACGCCATCGCCAAGATCAAGCGTTCGGAGTTCAATCTCGGCAAATACGCTCCCGCCGTGAGCGATGACGTGACCCTGATCATCCCGGTTGAGGCCTTCAAGCAAGAGGACGCGGTCATCAAACCGTAGGGTCCGCTGCGCGGACCGGACCCCGCACCCGCACCCACACCCAGACGACATTATTCTCCACATTCGCTGTGCCCGCTTCTGTGGATAGCTTGTGCTTAACCGGCCTGAGACTCAGCCGCTCAGTACCTTAGCGAAACCGGCTAACATTTGGCCGGTAGGTCCGCCAGGTAAACCGAGCCCCCGCATGGTTCTCCACATTCGCTGTGCCCGCTTCTGTGGATAGCTTGTGCTTAACCGGCCCGAGCCTAAACAGGTCAATACCTTAGCGATGCCGGCTAATATTTAGCCGGCAGGCTCCTTGCCGACGCCCTGCGCCGCCGCCCGGCGGTACCCCCGCCGCGGGTTGCGACGGCAGACTGGAACCCCCAGTTAGCG
This sequence comes from uncultured Lamprocystis sp., assembly GCF_903933125.1. Lineage (GTDB taxonomy): Bacteria > Pseudomonadota > Gammaproteobacteria > Chromatiales > Chromatiaceae > Thiodictyon. The sequence goes on from NZ_CAIZIZ010000177.1 coordinate 26,767, forward strand.
CTCACGAAACCATCGCCGCGGAGTCAGCCGGTGCAGCACCAGCTCAGGGTCATCAAGCCCGAAGACTATTTCATCCTGGATGAGCCCTACTACGAACCGGTGGGCGACGAAATTGCGGTCTTTGAGGCGGCCTACCATCACGGTCTGCCCATCCTGCTCAAGGGTCCGACCGGTTGCGGCAAGACCCGCTTCATGGAGCACATGGCCTGGCGTCTCAAACGGCCGCTAATCACCGTGTCCTGCCACGACGATCTGACCTCCTCCGATCTGGTCGGCCGGTTCCTGGTCAAGGGCGGGGAGACCATCTGGGTCGACGGGCCGCTCGCCCGCGCCGTGCGGGCCGGCGGCATCTGTTATCTCGACGAGATCGTCGAGGCGCGTAAGGACACCACGGTGGTCATCCACCCGCTGGCCGACGACCGGCGCTGTCTGCCCATGGAAAAGGTCGGCGAACTCCTGGAGGCCCCGACCGAATTCTGTCTCGCCATCTCCTATAACCCTGGCTATCAGTCGGTGCTCAAGGACTTGAAACAGTCCACCCGCCAGCGGTTCGTCGCCCTCGAGTTCGACTACCCAGGCGCGGCCCTGGAGCAGCGCATCGTCGAGAAGGAGTCCGGCATCGCGTCCGGCGCCGCCCGCCAACTGGTGAAGTTCGCCCACATGACCCGCAATCTGAAAGGGCAGGGACTCGACGAAGGCGCCTCCACCCGCCTGCTGGTCCACGCCGCCAAGCTGATGGTGGCCGGCGTCGCCCCGGTGGTCGCCTGCAAGAGCGCCGTCGCCCAGGCGCTGACCGATGACCCGGATATGCTTACGGCGATCAATGAGTTGTCGGGGTCTTTGTTCTAGTCCACCAGCGGAATCGTTGTCGTTATCGTTGTCGTTGTCGTGGTCGTAATCGGAGAAGCGATTCAATTTCGGGCGTCGATCATCGTTCCGGCAAGTGCCCGGGCGTCGTGCACTGGAGGTCGTGGCTTGACCGAGTGCGTAGTCAGGTCATCCTGGCCTGGCGGCGTCGGGGCTGGAACAGTCAGGGCTGGAAGCCCTGACTACGCAGTCGGTCTTCCGGCGGCCGGAACGACGACTAAGGCGCACTTTCCTTACTTGGCAGCGACTTCCCGCACATGAGCCCAACCACCCCCCTCACCGCCGCCGAACTCGAAGACCGTATGGACCGCTACCTGGACCCGGCGCTGTCCTCCCGGCGCACGGCCGCGCGCCCGGCGGCGGACCTGGCGGGTTTCAGCGCCGCCGAGCAGGGGTTCGTGCTGCATTGGGGGGCGGTGATCGCCAAAGATAACGCCGAGCTGGCCTATCAGTTCACCGCCTTCGCCCCGCGCGCCATGGGGCTGATGGATCTGGACGCGGTGCAGTCCTGGCTGCTGTACGCCATGGACCTGTATGACAAGAAGGGCCAATTGCCGGCCATCCGCGCGTTGCAGGAGGTGGCCGAATTCGCGTCAAACCAGCAGGAGAAGCTGGCCGGTCGGGCGCTGGAGGACTGCGTCGGAGTGCTGGAGCGCTTTGTCTGCGGTCTCAACGGCCGGCCGCTCAAGCTCGCCGCCGGTGACCGGCATTACACGGACACCGAGCAGTGCTTGCTGCCGCCGGTCATCGGCCGCTTGCCGGACCCGGAGGCCAATTTCCGGCTCTATAAGGCGATGGTCGTCCATCAATGGGCGCAGAACTGGTACGGCACCTGGCGCGGCGGCGTGCTGCTGGAAGCGGTGGCGACGCGCGGCCTGACCGGGGCCGGTCTCGGTCTGTTCCACGCGCTGGAGCAGGTGCGGCTGGACGCCTGCATCGCCCGCGACTTCCCCGGTCTGCAGCGCGATATGGCGGCCCTGCGGCACGTGCTGGACCGCGGCGCGGAGGGGCGGGCGCCGGACTGGAGCGCGGTGACCGCGGCGCTGGCCGACCCGGCCGCCGGCGTGGCCGACAGCCTGAATCTCACGGCGCGGCTACACGGCCGCCGCCCCGACACCTGCTGTTACCGCGGCGCGCTGGACCCGGACGCGGTGCGCGCCTGCCTGGAATCCCGCGTGGCCCTGGAACGGGATCTGTTCCGCATCGCCCTGGCCCGGCTGGTCGAGGATCAGGACGGTCGGCCCCCCGGTGCGGAGCAACCTGAGGCCCTGACCCTTCCCGAGACCGCCGCGCGTCTGGGGGCGCAGCGCCGCGCCGACCCGGACAGCCCCACCGGCCTGCGCTTCGAACTCCTGCTGGACGGCAAGCCGGTGGCCCCGCCGGACGATGTCCGCTCGGTGATGGAGAGCATCCTCCAGGACCATGGCGAGATCCCGCCCGAGTATCTGGTGGCCGCCGGCCCCGGACTCTACCGGCGCGCCGCGGCGGACGCGGGGCGCGACCCGGACGCGGTCTGGGCCGGCACCTACCATGAGGAGGGCGCCTTTCTCTATGACGAGTGGGATCACGAGCGCCGCCACCACCGCAAGGGCTGGTGCGTGTTGCGGGAGCACGCGGTGCCGCCCGCGTCCCTGGACTGCTATCACCGGACCCTGGCCAAGCACCGCGGCCTGATCAAGTCCATCCGCCGCACCTTCGAGGTGCTGCGCGGCGAGGAACGCATCGCCCGACGTCAGCCGCACGGGGAGGACGTGGACCTCGACGCCCTGGTCGATGCCTATGCCGACTGCCGCGCCGGGCTGGAACAGACCGACCGGCTCTTCACCCGGCTGCACCGGGACGAGCGCAACATCGCCGTCCTCTTCATGGTGGACATGTCCGGCTCCACCAAGGGCTGGATCAACGATGCGGAACGCGAGTCGCTGATCCTGCTGGCCGAGGCCCTGCACACCCTGGGCGACCGCTTCGCCATCTACGGCTTCTCCGGCTGGACGCGCAAGCGCTGCGAGTGCTACCCGGTCAAGCGTTTCGCCGAACCCTATGATGACAGCGCCAAGGCGCGCATCTGCGGCATCGCCCCGCGCGACTACACCCGCATGGGCGCCCCCATCCGGCATTTGACCAAACTGCTGCGTGCGCAGGACGCCCGCACCAGGCTCCTGATCACTCTGTCGGACGGCAAACCGGACGATTACGACCACCAATACCGTGGTGTCTACGGCATCGAGGACACCCGCGCCGCACTCTTCGAGGCCCGCCGCGACGGCATCCACCCCTTCTGCATCACCATCGACGAGCAGGGTGCCGACTACCTGCCGCACATGTACGGCCCGGCCAACTATGCCGTCATCGCCGACGTGGGCAAACTGCCGCTGAAAGTGTCGGACATCTATCGGAAGTTGACCTCCTGAGTGCCGTCGGGGTCGTGCGGTTCATGCCTCACCACATCCGGCAACGCGGCCCGTCGGGCGCCACCATCAAGGCCCCGTAGGAGCCCGCTTGCGGGCGACTTGCGCTGCCGGAATCGAGTCATTGTGCCCCACCCGTCGCCCGCCAGCGGGCTCCTACGCGATCCTGTCAGTTCGGTAGGATGGGCATTGCGCTTGCTCTGCCCATCCGACGCGCGACGCTGATCCACCCGACAGAACCGGATCCGCTGTAGGGTGGATAAGGCGCGCCGCTCGGTGTCAGGGACCGGCATGTTGGTCGCGCGCGCCGCATCCACCAGGGGCCGCGCGATGCTGCCCAAGTTTGGAATTGCTGCGGTTGCAACCGCCGGGCCGCATTGGTTAGTCTGCACAGAAACCAACGACGATGGAGCGCGCCCCGGTGACCACGACCCCCGCCGATTCTCCGATCCGGATCCTGCACCTGTCGGATTTCCACTTCAGCACCCGCTCGCAGTGGGACGCCGACCCGATTCTGCGTGCGCTGGCCGGCTTCATCGCCGCCGATGCCGCCGAGAACGCGCTGTACCCGGACCTGGTGATCATCACCGGCGACCTCGCCCAATCCGGCAAGCGCAACGAGTACGCACTCGCCCGCCAGTGGCTGGAGGATCTCTGGCCCCACCTGACCCGCGATCCGGCGACGCCCTTGCCGTCGGACCGCCTGCTGCTGGTGCCGGGGAATCACGACGTCGACTGGAACCTGATCGAACCGGGCGCCCGCGATGCCCACCAGGCACTGCTCGCCGCCAAGACCCAGGACGCGGTGACCGACCGCCTCAAGTCCAAAGACACGCGGGAGTTGCTCTTCAAGCGCCACGCCGCCTACCTCAGATTCCACGGCGACTGGCTGAAGCAGCGCCAAAGCCTCCCCTGGTGGCAGCGCCGCATCCGCCTCCACAACCAGGATCTACATGTCGCCGGGCTCGACTCCGCCTGGCTGGCCGGCGGCGACGACGACAGCCGGCTCCTGCTCGGCACCTCTCAGATCAACCAGACTGTCCTGCATCCGAAAGGCGAGGGCGGCTGCGACTGGCGCATCGCCCTGCTGCACCATCCCTGGGCGTCGCTGGCCGAATTCGACCGCAACGACGCCCAACGCACGCTGCACCGCCATCGCGACCTCATCCTGCGCGGTCATCTCCATGAGCCCGACCTGTTCCGTATCGTCCCCGCCGACCCGCGGCGCTCCTGCATCGAGGCCGCCGCCGGGTGCTGCTACTCCGGCAAGCCTTATCCGAATGCGTTCCAATGGGTTGAACTCCATCGCGACCCCCGGCGGGTGCTGTTTCACTTCCGTTGTTGGAATCAGGGTGACTGGCAGGTGGATCGCAATCAGCCGGGGTGTCCGGAGGGGACGCATACCATTGATCTTCCCGCGGCGGCTGGTGCGGTTCGTTCCTCACCGCACCCTACGCGGAAGGCTGACCGGCAGGTGGATACTCATCTGCCGGAGTGTCCGGAGGGGACGCACACTGTTGATCTTCCCGCGCCTGCCGACGGACCAGTGCAGATGCCAGCCCGCCATGACACAGCGCCTGTTCCCAAGCCGAGCGCGGCAAGCCCCGACGGCATCAACTCTGGACTTCACATGCATCGCGGTCGGTGTCGCTTTCGGGATGGACCAAGACAAGACCCCGATCGGCACCATCCTGGTCTCCAGCCGGGTCTCCTGCTACGAGCCCCAACGGGTCGGTCAAGGCCAGCCTATCCAACGCGGCGTCAGCGTCCCCGTTGATGGGAAACTTCATGATTTCCTGCACAATGTATCGACCCCTCCGTGCTGGACGGGTGCCAAGGTCCGTTTCGGGGAGATTCTGTCCGGTGAGAAGCTGATCGATGATCCGGTCTTCAAGGGTCAGCTCAGGCAGGCGTATCCCGAGGCCATCGGCGGCGAAATGGAGGCCGCGGGTATCCTGATCGCAGCGCATACGGTTGGTGGTGCCTGGATCATCGTCAAGGCCGTCTGCGACTTCGCGGACGGCCACAAGGGGAAGGGCAAGGACGCCAAGTAGACCCTCGCCGCCGCCAACGCCGCCCAATTCGTCCGCTATGCCTTGGGTGCCTATCAAGGGGTTGAATCTGCCGAGACGCCAAGCAGTGTTCCCCATGCGTCGAGAGTCGAAATACCGCAGCCACCGCCGGACGAAAAGCCAAAACGCCGCCCCGCAGCCCTGCCTGAGGGTGCCGAGCAGGAGATCAGAGCGGCCCTTGAAGCCAGCCCGACCCTCTGCTTGGCGCTGGCGAAGCAGTTGGCGATGGCGGCCATGCCGGCGCCGCTCGCCGCCCGCCTGTGCAAACCCGATGCGGACTTTCTTGCCGCGCTCGATGCATTGGACCAAGCCCTGTGCGCACTGGCGAAGTTGCCAAGGCTGGCCCCGGATGCAGCCGCAGCCCTGAAGCATGACCGCGCGACCTCAGTCACGGCGCAGGCTGGCGGGGGTTAACAAAAGTTAACGTTCGCACAAGGGGGTAGACACCGCTGCGGGCTTCTGGCAGGATTAATGGCAGAGTAGTCGGTCTGCGAAGTC
>NZ_CAIZIZ010000178.1 GCF_903933125.1 uncultured Lamprocystis sp.
AGGTGATTTCCGGAACACCGGATACCACCCACCGTCGGCTCGGATGTAGGTGCGACTTCAGTCGCACCGACTCGGACGCAGGTGCGACTGAAGTCGCACCTACACTCACCGGTATCCAAATTGTCGGAAATCACCTAAGGCCGCAACGCTCACGCTTCGGGCTCCTCCTCGATCCACCCCTGCAACGCCTTGATCAGGCCCTCGGCCTGGGCGCGGCTGGAGATGTTGAACTTGGACTGCTGACGGTATTCACCGGCACGCTTCTGATAGCGGCGGATCGTGTACTTGTCCGGCCCATAAATCTCCTTGGTGCGGTCCCAGTCCTGATAACGGAAGAGGATGGTGGTCCAGGCGCCCTTGGACAAGATCACCTTGTCCAATTCTTTACAGGTCTCGATGCCGTCTTCCGTGTAGGAGACGGTCAGATCCTCGACCTTCTCGGTCATGTCTTCTCTCCGCGAGTCGATGGCGCGGCCCCTTCATGGACGGGCGCCGGATTGTTGCAATGCCTGCCGGATAGCAGCGGTGTTCGTACCCTTGGGATTCAAGCTCAGCGCCAGTGCCAGCGGGGTTCGGCCTGATCCGTCGGGTTGGTTGACGTCGGCCCCGCGCGCGATCAGCCGCTTGACCGTTTCCAGGTGGCCCAATCCGACCGCCAGATGCAGCGGCGCGTCGCCCTGCGCGTCCGGTCGGTTGAGATCGGCGCCGCGGCGGAGCAGGAAGGCCACGCTATCGCGATCCGCGACTCCAGCCCGGACCAGGGCGAGCAGCATAGCCTGTGCATCCACTGCCGCACCCTGCTTCACCAGCATGACGGCAACCTGGGTCCGGCCGTTGATCAGGGCCAGTTCCAATGGGGTGCGCCCGGCGCCATCCACGGCGACCAGCGATGCGCCATGTTGGACCAGTTCGCGGGCGATGCCGACCTGACCGGCCCGGGCCGCCACGTGCAGTGGATGGTTGCCGTCGGGATCCGCCTGATTCAGGTCCGTATTCCAGTAGACGTGCCGTTTGATCTGGTCCAGATCGCCCACCCGGACCGCGCGGCTCAGGTCCACCGTCGGGTGCGCGGGTTCGCCGCAGCCCCCGAGCAGCAAGGTCGCCAACAGGGCCAGGATCAGAGCCGGTAAAGCGGACAGGTGGCGCATGATGCGGATCGGTTTGGCGTATCTTACGGGCTGAACCGCGGGTTCGTCCGGATGGTATCGACCGGGGGAACCGCTCGCAACCGGTATCCTGCCGGAGTCGTCGTATTCGACGGCGGCACCCGCGCCGACTGCATTCGGAGTCCCATGATCTGGAAGTTTTTGCTGACGATTGTCGTGATGCTTGGCGCCTATCTGGTCGTGCGCACCCGCTGGCGCGCATCGGGCCGAGTTTGGGACAAGGCACCGCCCGGTCCGCCGTTGCTGCCCGCGGGCCTGGTCCGTACGATCGCTTACGCGCTGCTCGGCCTCATGCTGGCCGGCTCGGGCTGGTACCTGTTTTGGCAGTGGGAGACCGGGAATGCCGTGATGGCGGTGCAGGTCGTAAACGCCAACACCGGGAGCGTCACCCGCTACGAGGCGCGCCGCCGCACGATTGAGGGTCGCGGGTTCCGCACTCTGGACGGCCGGGAGATTCAGCTCGCGGACGTGGAGCGGATGATCCTGGAGCCGGTATCCGCCCACCCGCTGCCGGTCGGTGGTTCAGGTGGGCCGGAAAAGCCGGGCGGCGCCCAGTGAGGCCGATGAGCGCGTGCGCATCCCTGGTCCACGTTGCGGCGTCATTCCGGCAGGATGGCCGGAAGAAAGTCGCCACGGATGGTGCCAGGTGCGGTCCAAAGTGATGTGGTCGCAGACGCGCGTAGGATGGGCAGAGCGAGAGCGATGCCCATCGGGGCCACCGCGACGCTTGAGGATGGGCATCGCTCTCGCTCTGCCCATCCTACCGAAAGGCCCGCCTCAAACAAACCACATCACGGCCGATCACACCCGGTGGTATAGCCGTCGGACGTGATAACCGGACGTAGGGGCGGGTTTCAAACCCGCCCCTACACCAAGGCTCTGTCCGGATATCAGGTAGGAAGGCTATACCTCGAGGCGAGCACGGAACTGCACGATTTGACAGACATCGCCTAAGGCGACCAGCGCCCCGCCGCGGTTTCGTCGGTCGCCCGCGCCTCCACCCAGCGCTCACCCTCGGGGGTCGTCTCCTTTTTCCAGAACGGCGCCTTGGTTTTCAGATAATCGATCAGAAACTCACAGGCGCGAAAGGCATCGGTGCGGTGCTGGCTCACCACCCCGACGAACACGATCGGCTCCTGGGGCGTCAGGAGCCCGACGCGATGGACGATGCGCAGACCCAGGAGGTCCCAGCGTTCGGCGGCCTCCGCGGCGATGGCTTCCAGGGCCTTTTCGGTCATGCCGGGATAGTGTTCGAGGGTCATGGCGCTGACCTCGCGATCCGCGTTGATGTCCCGCATCAGACCGACAAAGGTGACCAAGGCCCCCACCTGGGGCTTGCCGCGCCACAGGGCTTCCTGTTCGGCGGCAACCTGGATGGGCTCATGTTGGACTTGAATCTGATTCATACACTGCAACTGTTGTCGCGACTGCCAGCGTACGAGGCTCCGTAGTCAGGGCTTCCAGCCCTGACCGCTCCAGTCCCGACGCCGTCAGGCCAGGATGGCCTGACGACGCACTTTCACGGTAAAGCCCCGACCCCTAGTGCACCACGCCCGGGCACTGGCCGAGACGATGATCAACGCCGGCGCGCTCACGCTGGTGTCGCCTTGGGGTTTGCGACGAGTCTAGCGTTCGGGTCCGCTGATTGTCCAGGTTCTCAGACGGCGCATCTTGCACTATGCTCGTTTCTTTCAGGCGGGGTGATCGGCCGATGTTCGGTGCCTTGACTGACCGACCCGACGGCGAGGTGTGATCGATGGGACTTTTTACTCATTTTCTGCTCATTGACTGTCCACAGGAACTCCATTGCGCGCCCAACGGCTCGTATCCGGCGTTCGAGGTCCGATTCACCGCGGATGGCGAGATTCCCTTTCCGCAGGTCATCCTGCGTGCACCCGGGACACAGACGCTGCTCAATGGTGATGCCATTCAGTTCAGTCAAACCGCTTCCGGCGAATGGACCTATGTCGCCGCCGTGCCGGCGGGGACCATTGACGGCCACCGCATCAGCGTTCAGATCGAAGGCTGCCGCCAGGCCGCCATCGCACATGCGCAGGGCGCGGACTGGATCAAGCATGACCGGGATGTGAATCTGATTCGTCCGCAACGCGTTAAAGCCGAAGCGCGCGTTGCGGTAGCCGGCGGCGCCGAAGTGAAGCTCTACTTCGGTATCCACAAGCACATGCACCAGCCCTATTACAACACCACCGACCGCAATTACTGGGATGGCGAGAAAGACGGCATCTTCGGCTCGCGCGGCGGAAACTATACCGATTTCATTCCCAACGCCGTGCAGCAATACAATGACGGCCAACTCCCGCATGCGGGGTTGTCGACGAGCTGGAGCGGCTCACTGATCGAACAGCTCGACCGCTGCGGCGACGAGGGCTTCTGCGGCGGCCGCTTCTCCGGCTGGAATAACGCCCTGCGCCGGATGGGCGGGCTCAAGACCGAACTTGGCAACCCGCGTGTCGCTTTCTCAGCCTTCGGTTTCTTCCATCCGCTGATGCCGCTGATCCCGGCGCAGGACATCGTTCGCCAGATCGCCTGGCATCGCGACGTGATCAAGCGCGCGTTCGGCATCGAGGCCTCGCGCGTGCTGTTCCCGCCGGAGACCGCGTTTCATGTGCGCATGATTCCGGCCTTGATCGAGGCTGGCGTGACGGCGGTGATCTATGACTCGATTCACCGCTTCCGTGCCTGTCGCGACTACCCCTATGCCGGCCTCGGCGAGGGCATGTTACCGCCGAATGCAGCCGAACAGACCAATCCGCCGGTGGATGACTGGGTGCAATTGCAGAATATCTGGGCCGGATCGAAAATCTCACCGCGCCTGCTGCGGCCCGAATACGTGGGTTACGAGGATCCGGATGGCAAGCTGCACACGATCATTGCCGTTCCAGCCGAACGGTATATCGGCAATGAGGACGCGCGCGGCGGCTTTGGTGCGCTGCAATATGCGGATGTGCTGGGCCAGGTCTACGATCGAATCGTCGAGACCGGCAGCTACGATCCCGCGCATCCGCCATTTTTCCTGCTGCATTCCGACGGCGACAATCACGGCGGCGGGGCGGACAGTTACTACGGGCACAACACCGGTCGGTTGGTCGAGTGGCTGCAACAGGATAGCCGCTTCGAATTGACTACGACCGAGGATTATCTGCAGCGTTTCCCGCCCGACCCCAACCAGGTGGTCCACATCGAACCGGGTTCCTGGGCCGGCGCCGACAACGGCGATCCACAATTCATGAAGTGGTTCAGCCGCTATGATCAGCCCTATTCGCCTGATCTGAACTCCTGGGCCGTGCTCACCGCCTTCCAAAATGCCGTGCATACGTTGGAAACCAGCGCGGCCGATCATCCGGAACTGGCCGAGGCCATCCGTCTGCTCTTGACCGCCGAAACCAGTTGTTATTGGTACTGGACCGGCCAGCAGGTCTGGGACCAGCAGGTCACCAATGCGGCCAACCTGGGGCTGCGCCTGATCAAGCCGGCGCTCGACGCGCTGATCGCGGCCGGCCACGATCGCCTTGGGCCGACCATCTTCGCACCCTGGGTGACGCCGGAGAATCCGGGTGGCAAGCGCTGGGGGCAGGGATGCCTGCTCGATGCGTCGCCCCAGGGCGTCGCGCACACCTTCGTCGCCGATGTTTGCGGACTGAAGCGGGTCGACCTGGTGCTGCGTACCGCGGCCGGAGAGCAACGGTTGACCATGCACAACCACGGCCCTTATCCTTGCGAAACCGGGGCCGCGGTGACGGCGGACTATCTGACCGCCGAGCTGCCGATCGGTGCCGGCGACGCGCGTTACTACATCGAAGCGGAAGACGGTCGCGGGAATGTGTCCAGGGGAGCCCTGGAGCGTATTTGGCTGGCTTGAGACAGTCAATAACCTGAGTCGGAATGTGGGAAAAGGCGTAGGCGAGCGATGGACGACAACAACGCGACTGATTGCGGTGCTGAGTAATTTCACCTATGTCAACTATGTCAAAGCAGCTTGATACGGATTATCCTACCCGCACTTTCCACGACAAGAACCTCGTGGGTCCGAGAAGTCCCGACAAAAACGAGGAAGACACCAACAGCCGCGGGGCGCCGCCCGGTCCTGTACCGGGTTCGCGCCCGGGGCCCTCCACTGGGGAAGCGCTTTTCGGAGACCATCCGTCGTGAAAGCGAAGAGCACATGGGGTCAGTTGACTGCCGCGGATTCCAGTCCGTCGACCGTCCGTATTGTTTCCAGGTTTCTGTTGTGGTATCGCATCGAGACGATCGAACAGACCCGCTTGAACAGCTACCGTCGTTCGTTAGGGCCGGGCCAGCGTGCCTTAGTTCCTACATGGAAGATCAGATCCGTCCGTGCTGCCGCGTCCGGATCCCAGCGCAATGATAAGGCGTCCTGGTGGCCGCCACGTTTAATCTACAGAGGGCAAGATCCGTGCAATTCGAAATGATCGGCGAAGCAGACGCGGCAAAGCTGATCGAGACCGGGAGTCTGAAGCGGGTGGACTTGGACAGTTTCACACTCCACCAGTTGCTCGACGGACGCCTGCTGGTGGATTTCCTGAGCGGCAACTGCGCTGTGCTCCAACCGCGTGACCTCGATCGGGCATCGCACTGCCGAAACGCGGACTGGCGGAGAGGGTGGGATTCGAACCCACGGTACGCTCGCGCGTACACCTGATTTCGAGTCAGGCCCGATCGGCCACTCCGGCACCTCTCCTGGGACTGGGTCACCGCACAAGTTGCGGTGAGCTGACTAGTATATGCGTGTGGGGTGTCCTTGTCCATCTCCTAGAGCCGCGGGGGTGCGATCAGAACTGATGTGGTGATCGAGATTCCGGGTACGCTTTCGTTGTCGTTGTCGTACTCGGATTGTTCGACTACGACAACGACAACGACGCGCGGTCCGTGAGAAGGTCCGGTGGCTCGCATCGCGGACCCGGCCCCAGAGGTTGCCGCTGCTCGGTGGGTGGGCGATGCGTACCCTACGGGATCGGCGTCAACACATCAGTTCTGATCGCACCCGAGCCGCGGCCGATCGAGTTGCGGCCGATCCAGTGCCGACATCGCCGGGCGCGCGGTCAGCGGCGTGCGCGGAAGAAGGCGCGCAGTGTCTCGCTGCAGGTCGCGGCAAGCACGCCCCCTGAGCAGGCGGTGCGGTGGTTGAAGCGGCTGTCGGAGGGCAGCAGGTCGAAGACGCTGCCGCAGGCGCCGGCCTTGGGGTCCGGGGCACCATAGACCACACGCTCTACGCGGGCATGGATGATGGCCCCGGCGCACATGACGCAGGGCTCCAGGGTGACATAGAGCACAGACCCGGGGAGGCGGTAGTTGTCCAGGTGTTGACCGGCGGCGCGCAGTGCCTGGATTTCGGCATGGGCACTGGGGTCGCGGGCGGCGATCGGGCGGTTCCAGCCTTCGCCGATGAGGACGTCGTCCAGGACCAGGACGGCGCCGACCGGGACCTCGCCGGCCGCTCCCGCGCGCTCGGCCAGCATCAGTGCGTGGGTCATCCAGCGGGCGTCGGCCTCTGCGGTGGCTGCTTCCGGTTGGGTCATGGCGCTTTCCTGGTTCTGCATGTCACGCTCCGCATGGAAAACGCGGCGTGATCATCGCGTTGGTTGGCGCGATCCGCGCGGCGAAGCCCAGGTTACGACTCCGCGTCTGCGGGGGCGTCGGTCCGCGCAGCGGACCCTACGGTCGCGGCCCTCGGGGGCGGTCTGGGCGACCGCGGCGGGCTCTCGTCTTCACTCCCACTCGATGGTGCCCGGCGGCTTGCCCGTGATGTCGTAGACCACGCGGGAGACGCCGGGGACCTCATTGACGATGCGTCGACAGACCAGATCCAGGAAGTCGTAAGGCAGATGCGCCCAGCGGGCGGTCATGAAGTCGATGGTCTCCACCGCGCGCAAGGCGATGACGTGGGCATACTGGCGGTTGTCGCCGACCACGCCGACCGAGCGGACCGGCAGGAAGACGGCAAAGGCCTGTGAGACCTCGTCGTAAAGGTCGGCCCGGTGCAGTTCTTCGATGAAGATGTGGTCGGCGCGGCGCAGGGTCTCGGCGAATTCCCGGTGTACCTCGCCCAGGATGCGCACACCCAGGCCGGGCCCTGGGAAGGGATGACGGTAGACCATTTCCGCGGGCAGGCCGAGTTCGACGCCGATGCGCCGCACCTCGTCCTTGAATAGCTCACGCAGGGGCTCGACCAGCTTGAGCTTCATGTGCTCCGGCAGGCCGCCGACATTGTGGTGCGATTTGATCACCTTCGCTTTGCCGGTCTTGGCGCCCGCCGATTCGATGACGTCGGGGTAGATCGTGCCCTGGGCGAGCCATTTCACGTCGCGCAGTCGGGTGGCCTCGTCATCGAAGACTTCGATGAAGGTGTTGCCGATGATCTTGCGTTTCTGCTCGGGGTCGGTGACGCCCTGGAGCCGGTCGAGGAAGCGGTCCGCGGCGTCGACCCGGATAACCTTGACGCCCATGTGGCGGGCGAAGGTCGCCATGACCTGATCGCCTTCGCCCAGGCGCAGCAGGCCGTTGTCGACAAAGACGCAGGTGAGTTGGTCGCCGATCGCGCGGTGCAGCAAGGCGGCGACCACGCTGGAGTCGACGCCGCCGGAGAGCCCGAGCAGGACCTGATCCTGGCCGACCTGGGCGCACAGGGCGGCAATGCTGTCGGCGATGATGTTGCCCGGGGTCCAGAGGTTGCCGCAGCCGCAAATCTCGTGGACGAAGCGCTCCAGGATGCGTCCGCCCTGGCGGGTATGGGTGACCTCCGGGTGGAACTGGAGCCCGTAGAACCCGCGGGATTCGTCGGCGATGCCGGCCAGCGGCGCATTGGCGGTCTCGGCGATGACCTGAAAGCCCGGCGGCGGGGATTCCACGCGGTCGCCATGGCTCATCCACACGTCCAGCAGTCCATAGCCCTCGGGGCTCGTGTGGTCCTCGATGTCGCGCAGTAGCCGGGAGTGACCCCGAGCACGCACCTGGGCGTAACCGTATTCCCGATGGGTTGCCGCGGCGACTTCTCCGCCGAGTTGCGCCGTCATCGTCTGGAGTCCATAGCAGATGCCGAGGACCGGCACCTTGAGGTCGAAGACCAGTGGATCGGCGCGCGGCGTCTCGGCCGCATGCACCGACTCCGGGCCGCCCGAGAGGATCACGCCCTTGGGGGCAAAGCCGCGAATGGCCGCCGCCGCGATGTCCCAGGGGTGGATCTCGCAATAGACCCCGGATTCACGCACCCGCCGCGCGATCAGTTGGGTGTACTGCGAGCCGAAGTCCAGGATCAGGATGCGGTCGGCGTGGATATTGGTCATGGCTTAGTGATGGTTCCGGAAGGAAGAAGCAGATTGAATGCTTGCGCCGGATTGCGCCTCAAGCGCA
>NZ_CAIZIZ010000179.1 GCF_903933125.1 uncultured Lamprocystis sp.
CGGCGCGGGACCCGCCGGCCCCAAGGCGCCCCCAGTGGCCGCCGTGCCAAGCCGCGGCGCTCCGTCGGCAGTCGCCCCCGCGGCCCCAACCCGGCAGGCTAGCCCGCCACCCGCCGCGCCCGTCCCTGCCGGTCCGCCCGCGCGCTATCCGGGCCGGCCGGACATGGCGCAGCCCGGCTATCCCCAGGGCTATCCCCAGGGCTATCCCGGCGGCTATCCGGGCGCTTATCCGAACAGGTATGGACCAGGGTATCAGCAGGGCTACCCGGGCGGTTATGGCGCCGGGCAGTACCCGCCCGGCTATGTCCCCTATCCGGCTTACCCAGGCGCCCCCCAGCAGCCGTCGTACCCGGGGGCCACCCGCTAAGGCGATACGTGTAGGGGCGACTGAAGTCGCCCCTACAACCCCTGACGGATTTTGCAGGCTTGCGCTGTCGGGTCATCAACGTATCAAGTACGGACAGGTGATTGGCTCCGATGTTATACTTAGTGCCTGAAAGAAAACTCAATGTTTTCCGCAGCGCCTATTCGCTGCAGCGAGGGAAATTCGCGGTTTGATCATTCATCGCGATCAATACCACGCATAGTGTGTTCGCAACAGCGCGAGAATAAGAATTACTCTTATTACAGGCAAAATCCGGGCAGGCCAGTCCCACCGGCCGTATTCCGTCATCCCGTTCGTAG
This sequence comes from uncultured Lamprocystis sp., assembly GCF_903933125.1. Classification (GTDB taxonomy): domain Bacteria; phylum Pseudomonadota; class Gammaproteobacteria; order Chromatiales; family Chromatiaceae; genus Thiodictyon. The sequence continues at coordinate 685 of NZ_CAIZIZ010000179.1, forward strand.
TGCTTATGCGGCCAGGCGATGGGTGCCACGCTGTCGCTCCCGCTGTTCGGCTTCTTGCTGGCGCAGCAGGGCGCCGAGCCGTTGGACATTGCGTGCCACGACCGCTAATGCCACGTAGCGCTTGAAGCCGTCGATGCCATGATCCAGGCAGCGGGGACCGGTGCCATGCTAACGCGAATCCGCCGCGGCGGGCGTATCCTGAAAAACTCGGGTGACCGAGCGGCCGGGCGTCGAAGCGACGAGCGTAACGCCGCCGACCCTGATCTGACCCATACCGCAGGCCCAGCCCCCGGCCGGATCGCCGCCCGGGGATCAGCTCACGCCGCCTTTGCCCCACCGACCGAGACGCGAATCTGAATCTCCTCCCAAGGAACCCGGAGCAACCCTTCGGCGTTCTTCTCTACCAGTTTTAAATCCAGCAACTTGGCCGTGTCGGTATGCACGTTGCTGTAGTTTCGCTCCAGGTGCTTGGCTAAGAAACTGTCCATTAATTACTTCCCGATTTGTTTGGTCTGATGGTGTAGTTCAGATCCGGGCACAGTCGGCGGCGGCGGATGTTCAATGCGGCCATTTCCTGGGTCGTCACCTTGATGGCCTTGTTGTAGGCCGTCGTGTCGAGCACAGCGTCCACGGTCAGTCCGGTCTTGGTGGTCGTGCCGCGAATGAGGCTGCGCATGAGCGGGAGACTGCGTAGCGGAGTCCCGGCCCAGTTGCGACTGATTTGACTGAATAACCGATGTTCAATGGGGTTCCATTTTGAGGCCCCAGTGGGATAGTGGCAAACGGTCAGGGACAGGCCCGTGTCATTGGCCAACTGTTGCAACTCGCGTTTCCATAACCGCGGGCGATGGCCGTTCGGACCCTCCCGCATCCGCTTCGATCAACAGGTGGCGGGCGTGGGGGTAACGGGTTCCGCCCACCTGCTCCCACCAGCGACGGATCGCGGCCACCGCGAACTGCGCGGTCGCGGCATGCGTCCCGACGCTGACGAGGGCGTGGTTGGCGCACCGGTCGTAGACTCCGTAGGGGGTTGCGCGACACTCGGCCTCGCTAGGGAAATCATAGGTGTTGACGGCATCGGCCGTTTGGCAGTAACGCGCACCCGCATTCTTGAAGGGACCGATGAGTTCGGACTTCTTGGCGTCCACGCTGATGACGTACGCTGTCGCCGCCTGCTTTGTCGTCATTAACGAGGCTAAAATTGCTTCAGGGTGGCGCGGACACCCCTCTCGCCCACCAGATTCGCTGTGTACGCTTCACCTCAGGTTGTTCACGCTTGCCACAGATTCCTTCCCATTACAGCGCTGTCCGCCCTGGGCGCAACACGCGCTACGGGTGGGTGGTTAGCCCGAAGTTCCAGGCTCAAAGCAGAAGTTTCTTAGGCGAATCAGAATCTTGAAAAATTTTCGCGTGCAAGCGTCTGGGTACAGGTAAGCGATTGATTCGCTAAGACTGACTATAGCCCGAGTCCGAGCACAAATCGACCGCCACATGGGTACACGTTCCCATGTAAGTGCGCGAAAATTCACTGTATCGTTAGGTTTCAGAAAGAGAAATTGCAGGCTCCGGTCTGGAACTTCGGGTTAGCCCTTACGAGGAATCACTTCCGACCCCTCTCCCGACCGGGACTTGCACCCGGCAAGAAACGCCAAGCTTCGCTTGGCGCACCAAGACCGGAGAGTAAGCCGGATTCTCGCCGCTGGTTAGACAGACGTTGGTGTTCTCTGTTGCCGCCTGGTTTCCCGGCGGTGCCACACTATCTCTGCCATACAGCGATTCGTTCCCGGCTCCTCGCAGAACCGGACTTGGA
>NZ_CAIZIZ010000180.1 GCF_903933125.1 uncultured Lamprocystis sp.
GCGACTGGATGCCCAGGTGCTGCAGGCGCTCCTGGTGCCGCTGGCGCTGGGCGAGCCAGCCGTGGACGCTGTGGAAGCGTAACGCCTCCTCAAGGTTCCCGATCGGCGCTTCCAGTGCCCGATCCAGGGCGGCCTCGCGCAAATCGGCGACCACCACCAGATGACGGCGGCGCAGGAGTTGGGCGGCCTGCTCCAGGCCCTCCTGATCCTCGTCCCGACTGTTGGTCAGGATCACCACCAGGGCGCGCCGCGGCATGGCGGCCAGCAGGGTGCGGGCTGCGGCCAGCGGGTCCGCGGCTTCCAGGCTGGGTTGCAGGTCGTAGACCGCCTCCAGCAGTCGGTTCACCGTGGCGGGCTCTTTGCGCGGGGCGAACCAGCGGCGCGGTCCGCCATAGGTCATGAGTCCGACCGCGTCCCCCTGGCGGACCGCGACATAGGCGAGCAGCAGCAGGGCGTTCAGCGCCTCGTCCAGGTGGCCGCGGCCTTGCGCGGCGTCGCGGTGGCGCATGCGCCGGCCGCAGTCGAGCAGGAACAGCAGGCGCTGGTCGCGCTCGTCCTGATACTCGCGGGCGATGACTTTACGCATCCGCGAGGTCGCTTTCCAGTCGATCTGACGCAGGGAGTCCCCCTCGCGATATTCTCGCAACTGGTGGAACTCGGCCCCGCTGCCGCGGCGCTGGAGTCGGCGCACGCCGAGTTGGGCCAGTTGATCGTTGGCGGCGAGCAGGGTGTAGCGGCTGATCTCGGCGAAGTTGGGAAAGACCCGCAGTGTCTGCGTCGGCGGCAGGCAGCGGGTGCGGACCCAGAGCCCCAGGGGTGACCGGGTGGCGACCGCGCAGCCGGTCATCGGGAAGTCGCCGCGCTCGGGCGGGGACAGGCGGTACTGGACCTCGGTCTGTCCGCCGGGTGGCAGCCGAAGCTCAACAGGCAGCCCCCGTGCGGCGAACGCGGCGGGGTGGAGGTCGTGCACGCGCAGTCGCAGCGTCTGAGCGGACGGATTGCCGACTTCCAGCCGTACCGGGCTCCAGACGCCCAGCGGCAGGGTGCGGCCCATGTGTCGGCGCAGCAGCGGGTCGGGCAAGCGCCGCAGGGCGAGCAGGTCGGCGAGCGCGACCCCGGCGATCAGTACCCCGCCCCATTGCCAGAGGACCCAGGCCCAAGGCTGCCAGGTGGCGGCGATGCCGACGGCGGTCCAGGCGGCGAGGGCGATGACGAGGGGGGGGCGGGGGGTCATGGCGAGTGGAGAGTAGAGAGTAGCGAGTAGCGAGTAGCGAGTAGCGAGTAGCGAGTAGCGAGTCGGCAGAAGGGGCGGTCCGCGTAGCGGACCCTACGAGCGCGGCGCTGGTACGGCCGCCAGCAGGTCGCCGAGGACGTCGTCCGGTCGGTAGCCCTCGATCTCCAGATCGGCGGTGAGCTTGATGCGATGGCGCAGGACGGCCGGCGCCATCGCTTTGACATCGTCCGGGGTCACGAAGGCCTTGCCCTCGGCCAGCGCATGGCCGCGGGCGGCCCGGACCAGGGCGATGCCGGCGCGCGGTCCGGGGCCGGTGTCGATGCCCTGCCAGTCGCGCGCGGCGCGGATCAGGCGCACCGCATAGTGCAGCACGCTGTCGTCCATGCGCAGGCGCGCCGCGACGACTTGCACCGCGGTGATGTCCTGGGTGTTCAGCACCCGGCTTACCCGCGAGGTGTCGAGTTGGTCGCCGATCTGCCCGTTGGTGACCTGGCGCACCAGGTCAAGCTCCTCCTGCTCGCCGGGGTAGTCGATGAAAATCTTGAGCAGGAAGCGGTCGAGTTGGGCCTGGGGCAAGGGATAGGTGCCCTCCTGCTCGATCGGATTCTGGGTGGCATAGACCAGGAAGGGCGCGGGCAGGGGCAGCGGCTGGCCCTCGATGGTGACCTGCTGTTCCTGCATCGCTTCGAGCAAGGCCGCCTGCGTCTTGGCCGGGGCACGGTTAATTTCGTCGCCCAGCAGCAGGTTGCAGAAGATGGGGCCGCGGCGGATGCGGAACTCCTCGGTTTTCATGTCGAATAAGGCGTGTCCGGTGACGTCGCTCGGCATCAGGTCGGGCGTGAACTGGATGCGCGCAAAACGTCCGCCCAGGGCCTGCGCCAGGCCGCGCACCAAGAGCGTTTTGCCGACCCCCGGCACGCCTTCGAGCAGGCAATGACCGGCTGCCGCCAGCGCCACGACCGACTCCCGGAGCACCTGGCGCTGTCCCACCAGCGCGCGCCCAACCGCGGCCTCCAGGGCTTGCAGGTGTGCCGCGGCCCGTGCGACCGCCTCATCCAATCCAGTGTCCGATTCGCTCATTCACGCCACCTCAGGCGATGTCCCGTCACAGTCATCCGATGGATCAAGCCGCCAGATTGAGTCTGCTGGAGTTCCAGCGCACTCTGCCACTAACCACTAACCACTAACCACTAACCACTAACCACTAACCACCAGGCTCACGGGCGCCGCGGCCTGGCCCCGTGCCAGAGCGCCTTGAGGACCTTGGTCTGCTCGATGAAGTCATGGGCGTCATCGGCCTGGGTCGTCAGGGCTGCACTCACCTGTTGCGGTAATAATCCGCTGGCCGCGGCGATGCCGGCGATCTGGTCGTGTTGCGCCAGTGGATGCAGGTCCGGGCGGCGCCGTTGCCAGACCGCGAAGACCTGTCGCCGCGTCGCCTCGACCAGTCCGGCGGCGCGCCCATGACGCCACAGGAAGGCCCCGGCGGCATCCAGGTGCTCGATCAGGTCGCGCCGCCGCCGGTTCGGGGCCTGCTCCAGCGGTCCAAGCCGCGCGCCCAACGACCAGACCCACACCAGGACCAGGATCGCCGCCGCGCTGATGCCTGCCGGTGCCGCGGTCCACAGGAGGGTCCCGAGCCAGGGAACCGCGCTGTCGTAGAGCAGCCAGACCTTGCCGCCGGGGGCCGGTTCAACCAGATAGGCGAGAAACAGGGCGTGGTCGTGGCGCCCGATCCGGTCGTTGGTGAGGAACAGGTGGTCGCTCGACACCGTGAGCATGCCTGCGCCGACCGGCAGGCGCACCATGCGCGTTCGCTCTCCGGCAATGATCTCGGTCGCGCCCGCGACGCCGGCGGCGTCCAGGTACCAGTCCGGATGAAAGGCGACGCTCAGCGGCTCGCTGCCGGGCATCCAGACCGCCTTGGTCAAGACTTGATCAAGGTCATCGCGGGCGCCCTCGTCGGACTTCTCCTTGGTCTCACGCAGCCTGATCCCGAAGGCGCCGGGCAGGTCGTCCGGATCCGGCGCGGCGGCCGGAGTCGCATCATCGGACGACGCCTCCGCATCGCCTGCATCGTCCCACAGGTCGACCGCTTCCACCACCAGCCGGCCGCCGTCCTGGAGCCAGGTGCGCAGCGCCGCCTGGCGCTCCGTGCTGAGCGGCCCCAGGCCATTGACGACCAGGGTGTCGGTGACGGGCGGGAGTTGCCGCAGCAAACCACGGCCGGCACTGCTCTCCACCGCAATCCCCAGGCGGGTGAGGAAGCGCTCGGCCGCGAGCATCGGATTGCGGCGGGCGGCCGCGGCGGCACCGATCGGGACCTCCCGGGTCCGGCGCTCGAAGTTGGTCAGAAACCAGGCGGTGAAGGCCGCCATGCCGATCAGGAGCAGACCGGTCAGCACCAGCGCCAGGGTGCGTCGCTCAGGCGCCATGGTCGGCTCCGTCCGGTGTCGGCGCGGCCGTGTCGGTCCAGCGCAGCCAGGCGGCGAGGTGCGCGGTGATCTGGTCCGGATCCGGCGCCCGCCGCGCGTAGGCCAGGGCCTCCCAATCGCGCGTCAGATGGCGCAACGGCGCCAGCTCGGATGCGTTCAGATGATAGGCCGCCAGGCGCAGGACCTCGCCCTCGGTGGCGCCCTCCGGGATCGCGACAGCGCACCGCGACAGGTGCGCGATGCTGCCGCGATAGAGCAGCGCCAGTGCACCGCGTGCATCCCCGGCGGCGAGGCGTGCGCGCACCGCGGCGGCCAGGTCGGTCGGGGTCTGATGGAAGTCAGTCGCCGGGGACGCCGCGCCGACGACCGGCGAGCGCTGCCGTCGCCGTCGTGTCTCGGGCCGCCAGTCGCGCAGGATGCGGCGCGCCAGCAGCGCGACCGCGGCGACGGCGCAGCTGATCAGCAGCCACTTCAACAGCGGTCCGAGGAGCAGCGCCAGCTCGCCCAGCCACCGCAGCCAGGGTGGCGTCTCGGTGGGTGCCTCATCCGGTCCGGTGATGGGCACCCAGACGGTCAGCTCACGGGTGCGGCCGAAGGTCTCGTCGGCGAGGACCTCGGCGATGATCGCCCGCGCCCCGGCAGCGTCCGGCCAGGGTGTCGCGGGTGTCGCGGCCTGAAGTCCGCCGCCCGGCCAGGTCACCGTCAGGGCGATCAACAGGGTGCTGACGAGCGTCATGGTCGAGGGTCGGCCAGGCCCGGTGCGTCGTCCCTGCCGGCCCGGTGTTCCGGTCCGCGGTGTCGACCCGGCGCTTCCCGCCTGGCGAAAGGCGAGTTCGAGGTCCCAGGCTTCCAGTTCGGTGCGGCGGCCGATATAAAGCGCAAAGCCGCCACAGATATAGAAGGGCGCGATCACCGAGGCGGCGAGCAGGTAACAGGCGCTGCTCAGCCAATAGGGCCAGGATTGCTCATCGGTCACGGCGGCGGCCAGATCGATGTCCGGCAGGCCCGCGGGGATCAGAAAATACAGGCCAAGCAGCAGTCCGCCCCAGAGGATGGCCTCGAAGTGATAGCAGATCAGCGTCAACCAGGCGGGGGTCCCGTCGCCCTCGATCAGGACCCGACGGCGGCGACGCACGGCCGTCCCGTGCAGTCCTTCCAGCAGGACGATGGGCAGATTGAACGAGCGGCTGACACTGAGCCGGCGCCAGAGCAGATAGGGGAGCAGTCGGCGGGTCCAGGCGGATCTGAAGATGACGCCGACGTCGCGCAGCGCCACCGGCTCGCCGAACAGCGCGCGGCTGCTCCAGAACACCAGTGGGGCCTCGTAGAGCGGCTTGAACCACCAGACCAGCACCAGCCACCAATCGGCTTGTCCCCCGACCAGGGCCAAGGCCGGGAGCGCCAGCACCAAGATCCCCAGCCACCACAACAGCCAGAGGGTCGGGAACCACAGGCGCGCCAGCGTGAAGCCCAGATCCACGCCCTCCCAGGAGCGGCGCGGGCGCAGGACGGCAGCGGCCCGGTCAAGCTCCATGAGGGTCACCTCTGCCGGCCAGGCTCAGATAGCCGGCGACCAGCATCCAGCCCAAGGCGCCGACCCCGTACTTGACTTCGGCTGGCGCGCCGCCGCCGGACCAGAAGGCCTCCACCACCGCGGCCAGCAGCAGCATCAGCGCGGCCCCGCCGACCAGCACCACCGCGTCGCGCGCGTTGGCGCGCAGGGCGGCCAGGCGGGTGCGGCGTCCGGGGGCGATCAATGCCTGGCCGAGCAGGAGTCCGGCCGCCCCGCTGATGGCGATGGCGGTCAGCTCATAGGGCGCGTGACTGCTGACAAAGGGCCAGAAGGTCGACTCGAAACCCAGTCGCGTCAGGTGGCCGGCCGCGGCGCCGATCGCCAGCCCGTTGAACAGCAGAATGATCACGCTGCCGAGTCCCAGCAGCAGTCCGCCGGCAAAGGTGCGGAACCCGATACCGATGTTGTTCATCACGTAATAGCCGAACATCTGAAAATCGGTGTCCGCCTGGCGCTGCGCGGCGCGTCCGACCTTGCGGTTCTGCGGGTCGTAGAGTGCTTCCAGATCGGTCACCTCGCTGCTGTCCATGAGGCTGTAAATCAGTTCCCCATTCTGGTAGCAGGCGACTCCCATGATCGCCATGGGCAGGAACAGTAAGGCCGCGGCCAGCCAGAAAACCGGCGCATGACGGCGCAGCGTACGGGGAAATCCGGCCGCCATAAAGGCCAGGGTCGGGGCCAGCAGCGCGGGCCGACGCTGGTACAGACAACGGTAGCCGCGCCGGACCAGGGCGTGCAGTTCGGCGATCAGCCCTGGGCTGTAATGACGTGCTCGGGCCAGGGCATAGTCGGCGCACAGCCGGCGGTAAAGCGCCGGAAAACGGACCGGCGCCGGGTCCGATCCGCGGCCACGGCGCTCCAGTGTGTCGAGGAGTTGACGGTACTCCTCCCACCGGTCCGCCCGGTCCGCTGCGAAGGGTTGTTGTCGCATGGTTCAGCGGCCCTTGGTCAGCCAGCTTGCGTAACCGGCGACCAGCGCAACCGCGGCGGGTCCACTCGGCCAGGTCTGGCCATCCGCGGCGGGGGGAAACCGGGCGAGCAGGATTTCGGCCAGTTCGATGCGTCGCGCCGCCGACAGCCGCGCCGCCCGTTCGTCGAAGGCGAGGATCGCCTGCGCGGCGGTCAGCGACAAGCCGGCGGGCGGCGGTCGAGGGGGCGTGTCGCGGTGTGCGGCGAGGGCCGCGGGGCGGGCCATGCGGTCTTCCGCATGGATGACCAGGGTGCCGGCCGCCAGATCGCCGAGTCGGCGGAAATCCCGATCGGCCAGGGTGCAGACTAAGCCGACACCGTAAAACAGCGGTAGAAAATCGATGACTCGCAAGAGGTTGCGGATCAACGACGCGGGCAGCCCCACCGGGGTGCCGTCGTCGTGGACGACCATCAACCCCAGCGTGCGTTTGCCGGGGGTGGCCCCGGTCCAGACTTCAAAGACCACCGGATAGCACCATTCGAGCAGGAAGCTGGTGATCAGGATCATCCCGGCCCCGAGACCGGCGAAGGCTGCCAGCGGCGTAAGGGCCAGGTAGACCAGGAGTCGAATACCGCCGTCAATGGTCAGTGCCAGGGCACGCACCGTCGGGCCGGCCGGGCGCAAACCCAGGTCGACACCCTCCGGGGTCTCGTTCAGACGGACGGTATCGCGGGGCGCCGCGACGGCAGGTCTGGCGCGGTCGTGCGCGAGGAAGTGCAACCTAGGTGAACGGGGAAACACGCTTGCTCAGGCGGGCGTCTGCCGCGTGTCCGACGGGCGCCCCGGCGGTGATCGCGGCGTGTCGCCCTGAAACAACGCCAGTGCAAAGCGTTCAGTGATGAGGATCACGGGGTGACCGCCGATGATGATGCGGTAGGTGCGGAACACCGATTCGCCGACCTCCCCTTCCGCGTCCCGCTCGACCCCGACGTCGAGCACCTCCCGATAGCTCTCGAGCCCGCTGTCACGGATCAGTGCACCAATGCCGATCTCGCGGTCGATCAGACGGCGGCGAAAGTCCTCGGGGATCAGTTCGGTGCGGATCAGCGACAAGGCCTCGGCAAAGGCGCGCCCGCTATGGACGCCGCGCAGGCGGGCATCGCGGACCAGGCACCGGGTCCCCGGCGTCAGACCAATCCAGGGCACCGCGGCCTGCGCCGTCTCGAAGCGTTGCTCCAGGGTGTCGACGGCCACGGGTTCCCAAAAATAGGCTTCCAGAATTTTGGTGACGGTCCCGTCGGTGACCAGGAGGGCGCGCAGGAACGGCGGGAGGGCGGCGAGCGGAATGGGCTCACCCCGGTCGTCGCGGATCTGGCCTTCCGCGACGTAGCCATCACAGCGGAACGGCGACATCGACGGGTCGTCCAGCGGGCGACCATAGTAGCGGCGCATAAATTGTGGACCTCGGCATAGGGCCTGTCGGGATCGTGGGCCTGGATCCCCAGCGTGGACCAAGATTGTGCCCGAGCGCAACCCGGCGTTCCAGCGACAACCCCGTGACCAGAGCTTGCCGCGTATGAACGTGTTTTCATTACAAGCTGGCGCTTCGTCAAGGCAGTTCCGGAAATTTCGTGTGGTTTCGCTCGATCGGATGTTGCAGTTCGGGTGTTTTTCACGCAAGCTTACACACCGGGTCCGACTCTTTCGGTCAAACCGTTCACGGTTCGCCAGGAGCGCACAATCGGATCTTGATCCACCGGGCATCCCTCGCATCGTTTTGGTGTAACGGATGCAGTATGGGGGATTCGGAAAAACCCGAACCTGTGGTATAAAAAGAGAGCCGATTGGCTCAACCTTTGGAGATTCTACCGATGACCAAGATCGTCAAGCTCGCTTCCCTGTCCGCCGCTGCCCTGATTGGCGCCTCCCTACTGAGCGCCTGCACCGACTCCACCGCTCGTGAGATGGCTCAGCAAGCCCTCGACGCCGCCAAGGGCGCCCAGGCCTGCTGCGATGCCAACACCGAGCGTCTGGATCGCATGTATCAGAAAATCATGTCCAAGTGAAGCCTGTCGGCTGAACTGCGCCGGCTTCCCACAAGTTGCGGGAGGCCGGTGTTTTCCTTGACCGCCTGCTCCACCGCCTTCCAGTCCATCGTCAGCCCATCAGCGTTCGCCACCGACTCCGGGATGACCGAGCGCGCCGCCTTCCGTTTGCTTTCGTCGTCGATGTGGACCTCCAGATAGAGGTCATCCCCAAGCCATCCGAGCTTGTAGGGTTGGTCGACGATCATCACCGTCGTGCCCTCGCTCACCTGCGGGAACAATTCCTCAATCCCCTCGTTGTTCATGCGGATACAGCCGTGGCTGACCTGCATTCCCAAGCCCCAGGGTTTATTGGTGCCGTGGATCAGATAGCCGGGAACGGACAGCCGCATGGCGAACTGCCCCAGCGGATTGTCAGGACCGGCGGGCACCACCGCCGGCAGAATGTCACCATTGGCCGCGTGCTCAGCCCGAATCGAGGCCGGCGGCGTCCAGGTGGGGTCTTTGACTTTCTTGGAAATGGAGAAGGTTCCGAGCGGCGTACTCCAGCCCTCACGCCCGATGCTGATCGGATAGCTCTGGATCTCGTCCGGGTTGCCGGGTGGGTAGTAATACAGGCGCATCTCCGGGCGGTTCAGTACCAGACCGCGGCGCGGGGTGTTGGGCAGGACGAAAAAGGTCGGAATCAACACATCGCTGCCGTCGCCCGGCACCCAGATGTCGACCTTGGGGTTCGCCTGGTCCATATCCTGATAGCCCAACTGGTTCTGCCGTCCGATGTCCAGCAGGGTGTCGTGATTGCGGCTCTTTACATAGAAGGGCACGCCGATCACGCTATCACCCGGGTGCGCCAGCCGGAAGGTATCGGCCTGGACGCCGGGTGCCCAGACTTGGCCGAGACTCAGGCCCAGGGCCGCGGCGCCGGCCAGCCAGCGACCGCCTCGTGCCCTGGCGGGCGCCGCGGCGTGCGGTCGCTTCCGGTCGGGTTGCCTGTTTATATTCAGATTGTTCACTCTATTACCTCGTAAGCATGATGAAGAAATTGTCGCGATTGTCGCACGTCCGCAATATCGGGGTCGCGGCTCATGTGGATGCCGGCAAGACCACGCTGACCGAGCGTATCCTGTTTTACACCGGCGCTTCCTACAAAATCGGTGAGGTCCATGATGGGGCCGCTCACATGGATTACCTGGCCGAGGAGCAGCGTCACGGCATCACCATCACCGCGGCGGTCACCAAGGCGCCGTGGCGGGAACACCTGATCCAGGTGGTGGATACCCCCGGTCATGTCGACTTCACCATCGAGGTGGAGCGTGCCATGCGGGTGCAGGACGGCTGCATCCTGGTTCTGGACGGGGTGCGCGCCGTCGAGCCCCAGACCGAGACCGTGTGGCGCCAGCGTGCCCGATTCAATCTTCCGGCGCTCTTTTTCATCAATAAGATGGATCGTCCCGGTGCCGACTATCGGCAGGCGTTGGCGGCCATCAGGCAGCGTCTCAAGGGTGAACCCGCGCCGATCACGGTCCCGCTGCCCGACGAACAGGCAGTGGTCCATTTGATCGACCGGACGCTGATTCGTTTCATGGGCGAGCAAGGCGAGTTGCTGGAGGCCCAGCCCTGCCCCGACGACCTATGGGCGCAACTGGCCGCCGACCGGGAGGCCCTGGGTCTGGCCGCCGCCGAGTTCGATGAGTCCCTGATCGAGCAGGTGCTGGCGGGCGAGACACCGGAGCCTGAGGTCCTGCGCGCTGCCATCCGTCGCGGAACCCTGGCCGGGCGCTTGTTTCCCTGTTACGGCGGCAGTGCCTTGCGCAATCTCGGGGTCCAGCCGGTGCTGGACGGGGTGATCGACTTCCTGCCGGCCCCTCTCGACCGCCCGCCCGCCATCGGCCGCCGCCCCGACGGCGGCAGCGAGGAGGTGGTGCTGGGCGGAGACGGTCCCCTGGTTGCGCTGGCTTTCAAGGTGCAGCTCTGGGATGGTCGGCGCCATGTGTTTGCCCGGATTTATCGCAATACCCTGAAAGCAGGCGACCCGGTGGAATTCGTCGGACCGGATGGCCAAACCCGCCGTGAACAGGCCGCCCGCCTGTTCGACATCGACGCCGGCAAGAAGACCAAGGTCGATCAGGCCGAGCCGGGTCAGATCGTCCTGATCGCCGGTCTGCGCTTCGCCACGACCGGCGATACCCTGTGTGCTCCCGGTCACCTGATCGGTCTGGAGCGGATCGAGGCGCGCGCCCCGGTCCTGGGTCTGGCCATCGAACCGGGCGCCGGGACCGATGAGGAACGCCTGCTGGAGGTCCTGGACAAGGTCACTCAGGAGGATCCCACCCTGGCGGTGGAAGAGGATCCTGAGACCGGCCAGCGGTTGCTCAAGGGGATGGGCGAATTGCATCTGCAGATGGTCCTGGAGCGGTTGGGGCGTGAGTTCGGGGTGCAGGTGCGCAGCGGGCGCCCGGCCGTGGCGGTGCGCGAGACCATTCGTCGCGGCGCGGCGGCCGACGCCTTGTTTACGACGCCGCCGCTGCCCGACAGCAAACACCTGGACCTCATGGCGCGGGTCGCACTGGCGGTGGAGCCGCTGACGCGCGGTGCCGGTACGCGCGTGGACGTGACGCCGCGGGTGTTGCCTGAGGGCGCTGTCCTGAGTGACGAGCAGCGTCGGGCCATCGCGTCGGGTCTGCACGGCGCGCTCGACTCCGGCCCACTGCAAGGCGCCGCGCTCATGGATCTGGCCGTCCAGGTCCGCGAGGCCGAGTTGTTCGGAGCGGGCTCCACCCCGGAGGCCCTGGCGGCGGCAGCCGGCAAGGCCTTGCGCAAGGCGTTGGAGGAGGCTCAGCCGGTCCTCATGCAGCCGGTGATGGCGCTGGAGGTGATCATTCCGGAGGCGAACCTGGGAGCGGTCCTGGGGGATCTGCAGGCGCGTGCCGCCCTGATCCTGGAAACCCGTACTGGCGACACCGCCGACGGCAACGCCGCGATCCGTGCCGAGGCGCCGCTTGCCGCTCTGCTCGGCTATACCACAACGCTGCGCAGTCAGACCCAGGGACGCGGCCAGTTCAGCATGGAGTTTCTGCGGTTCGATATCCCCTGAGGGGCAGGCGCCGCACCAAAAAAAAGCGCGACCTGAGTCGCGCCTTAAAGTTACCACCAAAGGAGGATGGAGGAGTGCACCGAAGCGCGTTCGCTTCAGTACATCAACAGTTTCTTATATACCGGCGCTCTTGTCAAGTCCCCCGTAGTCTGATAACGCGCGCGAACGCACATTTTCAGTTCAACGTGCAACCTGGCGTCGGCGTGATCGTGTCGGTTCCAGCAACAGTTTAGTTTAGTTGGTTTTTTCTGCGTTTCGTCAGCCTGCCGGTGCCGTCTGTCGGAACTGGAGTGAGTCGCGATGCTGCCCGTCTTGTTTGCACTGCTCGGGATCGCCATCGGCGGGCCATTGTTCGGTGACTGGTTCGCCTCCGCGCTCGCCGGTCTTGCCCTTGGTCTGATCGTCGATCTGCGTCGGCGGGTGGCCGCCCTGGAGCTTGAGCGTGCGCTCAGACGCTTGCGTGAGAGTGTACCGGCGCCGCGGCCGACGACTGAACAGACCACTGAACGGGTCGCCGAACCGGATTCCACACTGCTTTTCTCGCGGTCCGTGCCGCCCTTCCGCGCGACCACGACCGCGGAGACCGCTGCCGCGCGGGAGATCGACATCCTCGCCGAGTGGGATAGGCCCGCCGACCGGGCCGGATCCGCGCGTGCCGACACCGCGGTGCCGCCCGCAGCCGCTGAGCCCTGGTGGGTCTTTGCCCGCGACTGGCTCCTGGGCGGCAACCTCATGGTGCGGGCCGGCGTGGTGGTGTTGTTCTTCGGCGTCGCCTTTCTGCTCAAACTTGCCGCGGAACACGCCCTGCTGCCCATCGAACTGCGGCTGAGCGCAGTCGCCGTCGGCGGACTCCTGCTGCTGTCGCTCGGCTGGCGCCTGCGGCAGTCGCGGCCGCTTTACGGGCTGGCGCTGCAGGGCGGCGGGGTCGGGTTGTTTTATCTCACGGTGTTCGCGGCGCTGCGGCTCTATGCCCTGATTCCGCCCGGTCCCGCCTTCGCCGTCCTGGCGGTGGTGGCGGCCGGTGCCGCCGCTCTGGCCGTGCTTCAGAACGCCCAGGTGCTGGCGGTGCTCGGCGCCGCCGGCGGCTTTCTGGCGCCGATCTTGACCGCCGCGGGGACCGATAGCCATGTCGGCCTCTTCTCTTACTATTTGGTGCTCAATCTCGGCATTCTGGTGATCGCCTGGTTCCGCCCCTGGCAAGGGCTGAACCGGGTGGGCTTCGTCTTTACCTTCGTCATCGCCTCGGTGTGGGGCTACCGGTTCTATCGGCCGGACCAGTTCACCAGCACCGAGCCCTTCCTGATCGCCTTTGTGGTGCTGTATGTGGCCGTGGCCCTGCTGTTTGCGCGCCGCCAACCGACGGAGTCGCGTGACCAGGTGGATGCGAGCCTGGTGTTCGGCGTCCCGCTGGTGGGGTTCGCACTCCAGACAGGGTTGGTGCAGCGGTATGAGTACGGTCTGGCCTGGAGCGCGTTCGCCGCGGCGGTCTTCTACATCGGTCTGGCCGGCCTCGGGTTCGCGCGCCGCGGCGCCGTGCCGCGACTGATGACCGAGGTCTTCCTGGCCATCGGCGTGGTCTTCGCCACCCTGGTTGTGCCCTTGGCCCTGGATGCCCGCTGGACCGCCGGTCTGTGGGCCTTGGAAGGGGCGGCCATGGTGTGGGTGGGCGGCCGTCAGGGCCGGCTCGCACCCCGCCTGTTCGGTTATCTGTTGCAGGTCGGGGCGGCACTGGCGTTGCTCCTGGCCGTCTGGGAAGCTCCGCCGGATTTGCCGATGCTGAACGGTCTCTTCCTTGGCGCGCTTGGCGTCGCACTCGCCGGGCTCTACACCGCGTGGCACCTCCAGCGTCGCCCGGACGCGGTTCCGTGGGAGGTGCTGCTGTATCGGCCCTTCCTGGTTTGGGGGTTGCTGTGGTGGTACGGCGCCTGGATCGCCGAGATCGTCGATCAGGTGGGCCAGGTGTCGCGGTTGGTCACCGTGCTGGCGCTCTGCTTCACCGTGTCCGCCTTGCTCGCCGATTGGTTGCGCCGGATGCTCCCCTGGACGGATCTGCGCTGGCCGGTACGCGCACTGCTGCCGCTGCTCTACCTGCTGTTACCGCTGGCCGGCTGGTCGCTCGACCATCCATTCGCGGATTGGAGTCTGGTCGGCTGGGGGGCGGGACTGCTGGGCCATCTCTATCTGCTGCGCCGGGAGGAGGAGGGGGCGGCGTCCGAACCCATGCTGCTCGTCCTGCTGCATCAGGCCGGGCTTTGGCTGGTCCTGATCCTGCTCGCCTGGGAGTCTGCCTGGCGGCTGGAGCACTGGATGCAGGGTGCCGACACCTGGCCGTCACTGGCCTGGGCCCTGGTCCCGGCGGCCGGGATGCTCATCCTGCGGCACCTGGGCGGGCGGCTCCCCTGGCCGGTGTCGGCGTACCCGCGGCTGTATCGGGAGCAGGCCCTGGTGCCGGTCGGGTGCTTTCTCTGGGCCTGGGTCCTGGTGTCCTGTCTCGTCAGTCGGGGCGACCCTGCTCCCTTGGCCTTCTTGCCGCTGCTGAACCCGCTGGATATGGGTATCGGGCTTGCTCTGCTGGTCCTGGCCGATTGGCTCTATCGGGTCGACCCGGACGCGGCTGCCGCGGCGCCGGACCGACCCGCCCGGCGTTGGCCCTTCGTCCCCTGGGCACTGGGCCTCACCCTGTTTCTCTGGCTCAACAGCGCCTGGTTCCGGACCGCCTATCACTGGCTGGGTGTAGGGTTCTCGCCCGCGGCCATGCTCGGCTCCCAGACCGTACAGGCGGGGCTGGCCGTACTTTGGGCTTTGGCCGGGCTGATCTGCATGGTGCTGGGCCACCGCCTGGCGCAACGCCGGGCTTGGTTCGCCGGCGCCGCGCTCATGGCCGTGGTGGTGCTCAAGCTATTCCTGGTGGACCTGTCCAGTTCAGGTACCCTGGCACGCATCGTCGCCTTCCTGTCGGTGGGCGTGCTGCTCTTGGTGGTCGGCTATGTCGCGCCGCTGCCGCCGCGCGGAAAGGCTTGACCCTGCTACGCGCAACTCATGCCTGACACTCGGGTGGTCGAACCGACGCCATGATTCACATCCACCTGTACCAACGGCTCGCCGTCCGGGTCGACGATATGGACCGCGCAACCGATGCAGGGGTCAAAGCTGTGAATTGTCCGCAGCACCTCCAGCGGCTGCTTGAGATTGGCCAGGACATGGCCGCGCAAGGCCTCTTCATAAGGCCCGGGCGCGCCGTCGAGATCGCGTGGCCCGGCGTTCCATTGGCTGGCAACAACACATTGGTAGTTATCGATCAGGCCCGAAACACGATTGAGCTTCACCCAGTGACCCAGGGCCCCGCGCGGTGCTTCAGTGAAACCGAATCCAACCTGCACGGGCCACAGCGTGGGCTGTTGAAGGCGCGTGAAGGTGTTGGGATTCCAATAGGCACCCGCTCTGTTGTCGTAATAAAGCTGATACCATCCAGCATAGGCGGCGGTACCCGCCGCCCGACCGGCGATCTGGTCGGCGATGATCTTGGTCTCCAGAACGCGACAGAAAATTCGCCCCAGGGTCGAATTAAGCTGAGTGAAGGTGAGCCCCAGACCGCCCTGCGCCGTTGGATTGATCCAGAATTTCTGAACATACCCGCGAACCAGCTTGTCCGTGGGCTGGGCGTTCGCGGTGCCGCCCCGTGCATGCATTGTCAAGATATGTGCCAGCGGCCCGACTTCCATCGGCTGACCGTCGTAGCGGGGTGACTTGATCCAGGAATACCTGGCATTTTCATCAAGCATGTATTTTGAGGTGCCATCCGGGTTACGGCCTTGATCAGGCAAGGGTCCGTCATAATACAGCTCAGTCTCGCCAACGGACGGATGTTCACCGGTATCCGAGCCCAGATACCAGGCATGGGCAACGTTCTCGGTCACTTTTTTCTCATCGAAGGGAGCCAGCGTCGTCGGCGCATGTGCCCAGATGACGCCTCGGGGAAAAATGTAACCGGCAGGATAGTCGATCGCGCCATCAGTGAACTCCCGCTTCACCAGCGCCGGGTCCGGGAACTCGCCGTAGCACAAAAAATTCCCAGCGGTTGCGCCAAAATCAGCCCACTCCTTATACCGCTTCGCCACCAAGATCACGTCGGGGAGATAGACCTGATCGACAAATGCCTTCATCCTTGCCACGGCGGTCTTGATGGTCGCCAAGCCCGCGGTGTTGAGCGAGGTGCCGCCCTTGTCATCATTGACCGTCCCGGTATTGCTGCTGAGTGTGCAGGGCATGCCGCCTACCACCAGATTGGGATGGGGATCCTTGCCGCCGAAGACTGTATGTAGCTTGACCACCTCCCGTGCCCAGGCCAGCGCCTCGAGATAGTGGGAGACAAGCAACAGGTTTTCTTCCGGGCTCAGTTTGTATGCGGAGTGACCCCAATACCCATTCGCGAAGAGGCCAAGCTGACCCCGGCTCACCAGGTTGTTCAGCTTGCTCAGGACAGTCTGAAAATAGGCGGCGTTCGGGAGTGCGCCGTTGTTCGGCTTATAGGTGCCATTGTTGATCCTGGCCAAGGCGGCAGTGCTGGTCGGATTCGCTTTCATGGCACTGACCACATCCACCCAGTCCAGCGCGTGGAGATGGTAGAAATGCATGACATGATCGTGGACATACTGTGCGCCGATCATCATGTTTCGGATGTAGTCGGCATTCTTGGATACCTTGATGCCGATCGCGTGCTCTACGGCGCGCACCGAGGTCAAGCCATGCACTACGGTGCAGACGCCGCAGATCCGTTGGGTAAAAGCCCATGCATCCCGTGGGTCGCGGCCTTGGAGAATCTTTTCCAGCCCCCGTACCATCGTACTGGCGCTGAGTCCGGGGTCCGTGATGGTGCCGCCGCCCTTGCCGTCCGGCACGGCATGCGCTTGTATGCGCAAATGACCCTCAATGCGGGTGACGGGATCGATGATGACATTCGGGGTAGCAGCCATTCGCGTTCTCCTGGCATTGCGTATCTGTTCGTGTTCGCGGCAGCGGTGCAGGGAATCCACCCGACGGATGGCCCCCGGTGGTTCTAGTCGTCATCATCACCGTTATCGTCATGACAGGTGTTGCACGGAAGGCCGCGACTATGGCCCGAGCCTGAGGCGATCGGGATGTAGAACCCTTTTTCGTTGTTCCGGTTGAGACGATCCCAGAAATCCGGCTCTGAGCACCCGATGCACCCATGTCCGGACATCATCGGGAAACTGGTGCCCTGGTTCCAGCGGACACGTGAGCAGGCGTTATGAGTGACCGGACCCTTGCACCCAAGCATATACAGGCACTTACCTTTGCGGGAGTTGGCGTCATCGAAGGCCCGCGCTAATGGGCCCTCCTCAAAGGATTCTTTGCGATAGCAGTCCTCATGAACCGTATCGCCATAGAACACCGTGGGCCGGCGCAGTGAGTCCAGCTTTGGCATTCCTTTACTCAAATAGTAGAGGATGACTCCGGTAATCACCTCGGGAATTGGAGGGCACCCCGAGACATTGATCAATGGCTTGGAAATTCTTAGGTTCGCCATCAGATCGCCGATCGAACGAGCATCAGTTGGATTGGGGTCAGCCTTTGGCAGACCGCCAAAGCTCGCACAGGTTCCGACTGCGACGATCAAAGCCGCTTTCTTGGCGGCCTCTCGAAAGCGGGCAACGCCGCTGCGTTCACCGCTGATGAAATAGCCGCTATCCCAGCGTGCAGGAATGGACCCATCCACGACCAGGACATAACCTGACTTGGCGGTGACGGACAGGAGTTGCGCTTCCGCCTGATCACCTGCCGCCGCCATCAGCGTTTCCTGGTAATCCAGCGAAATCATGTTCAGAATCAGGTTGTCGATGGTCGTGCCGCCGCCGAAGGCAAACGAGTTGACCATGGACTCCAGGCAGCCCGTGCATTCCTGAAATGACATGTAGACGACCGAAGGCAAGGTCGTTGAAGTGGCGGCCTGTGCCAGTCGTGGTACCACCGATTGAGGCAACGCGAGCAGTGACGCCAATCCCGCGCAGTAGGACATGAAGCGCCGCCGACTGATGCCGAGTTGCAATAGCCGCTCCGCCGTTGCTTCGTCGAACGTGACGTCGTCGCCCGAACCCACCTGCATTTGTGAGTGATCCGATCTGCTCGGTGTATCGGTGCTCATGGTCGTATCTCCGCATTTTGTGTTTGGCGCGGGGGTGATGACTGCCCACCCCCGCCCTAGGCCTGCCGGCTAAGCAGCCGCTCAGTCCGTGGATTGCCGGACCGGTCCTGTCGATGACGTCGCCATTCCCTAAGGCGGTGAGGGCTCGGCGAGCGCCTGTCGAAGACGCTGCAAACCGGCACGCATGTCGATAACATGGGATTTCAAAATATCCGGTAAATCCGTGATTTCGATCAGTTCCGTCACGATACTGCCCTGCTCGTTGCGATGCGTGACCCACCATATTCCAGAATATTGCGTTTCTCTGATTTCAATTGTGACATCGGTCTCAACTTTGGCGCTTACCTCGCCCACCGACAACGCATCCTTGAGGGACTGGTAGGTGGCCGCATCCATATGCGGCACGGCTCGCAAGTCGATAGCGGTAGCGACTTTTGATGTGAGGAACTGCGCGAGTGTGTTTGCAATGTTATTCAGAATTGCTGTCACCAGGGGCGACTCGACGACCTGGCTTTCGCCGGGTTCGGCCTGTACCGGAATATCACTCAAGCGGGTCATGGGACTCGGGGTCGATGCAGTTGGGGATATGGAATGAGGCTTTCACGGATAGCACGCGCCGCCTCGGATTCAAATCGTACGCCTTGTAAGCTTAAAGATACCTTAAAGCGACCGAGAAAAAGCGCATCTATCAGGACCGCCTGCGCGTCGCCGAGTATTTCTGGTACGACCCCTGGAACCCGGAGGACTTCGCCGGCTTCACCCTCGCGGACGGGCGGTACCGACCGCTGCTGCCGCGCACCGTGGGCCGGATACCCAGTCCGCTGCTGGGGCTCGACCTGTGCTGGTGGGACGGCAGCTACGGCGGTGTCGAGACCCGCTGGATTCGTTGGGCGACGCCTGACGGGCAACTGCTGCCGACCGAGGCCGAGGCGGCCATTGCCGCGGCTGAAACGGCCCGGTTGGCGGCTGAAGCGGCCAAGTCTGAAGCGGAGGCCGCCAAGTCAGCGGCCGAAGCGGCCAAATCGGAAGCCGAAGCAGCCAGATCAGCGGCCGAAGCCGCCAAATCGGAAAGCAAAGCTGCAAAATCGGAAGCCCAGGCGGCCAAGTCGCAGGCCGAAACCGCTGTCCGCCAACTCGCCGCCGAGGCCGAGCGCGCGGCGGCGGCCGAGACCCGCGCCCGCGATGCCGAGGCGGAATTGGCGCGGCTGCGGATGCGCGTATCGGGGTCTTGATCATCGTTCCGGCCGGCCGCGGAGGGTCCGCACAGCGGACCCTACGGTAAGACCGTGACCTGTAGGGTCCGCTGTGCGGACCGACGGATTTCCTACCACGCGGGCTCAACCTCCGGGGATTCGGGCGACGCAACCGGAGGCCGACGCTTTAGCGGGCGGCGGTGCCGGGTCCGGCTGAAGCCTCGAACTCCGGTCTGTGGTGCGCGTGCATGATCATGGTTCCGCTACCCCGAAAGATGAATGTCCCCCGTGGGAGCGGCGTCCCGCCGCGATGCGGTGCCGCGGTGACCGCGAA
>NZ_CAIZIZ010000181.1 GCF_903933125.1 uncultured Lamprocystis sp.
TACGAGGGCTGCAAACTGGTATCGCGAAGGCCGAACGGCCGGCTCTGTCACAGGGGCTTATCAAGGCTTGAGCCGTGTGCGGTGAAAGTCGCAAGCACGGTTCTTAGGGGGCTGGGCGGTAACTTCTCAATAAGTCACGGCAAGCCCACGGGCTACCCTTGGAGAAACATAGACTTGCGGAGCCGCATCGGCTGTTTGCCGCGGGTTATTGAGAAGTTACGCTGGGCGGCGGTAACGCCACCCGGCTACCCGACCCGGCCGCAAAAAAACTGGAGGTCGAGGCTTTAGCCGGTCGACCTCGCGTCTGGATGGTGCTCATCCGGCTAACGACCATGGCGCTCGCGCCACCCCGGAACATGAAAGTCCTCTCGACCGCTGTCGCAACTGCCGGCGTACGAGGCTGCGTATTCAGGGCTTCCAGCCCTGACCGTTCCAGTCCCGACGCTGTCAGGCCAGGATGGCCTGACTACGCACTTCCACGGTAAAGCCTCGACCTCCAGTGTGCGACGCCCAGGCGCCTGCCGGAATGATGACCAAGGCCAGCGCATAGGTGCTTCATGAAACTTTGGCACAAGGTGTTCACGCTCGGTCACTTCGTGATCAGCCTGATGTTCATTGTCTGTGCCTTCGTTCTCATTCTGCTGGCTACCCTGCAACTCTGGCAAAGCCTCCAATTCGATAGCATCCTGGCACTCAGGCAGCGTCTGAATGGTGTCCTCGAAAGTATTGCCTTACTGACCGTGGCCGTGGCCGCTCTGGAATTGGGACAAACCCTGCTCGAAGAAGAGGTGCAGCGCGAGGCCCATATGAGCGCGCCGACGCGTGTGCGGCGGTTCTTATCCCGCTTCATGGTCGTGCTCGTGGTGTCACTCTCGATTGAAACGCTGGTGCTTGTATTCCGTGTAAGCCATGACTCTCCTGAACTCCTGCCGTATGTGGCGACAGTGGGTCTGGTCGCCGGGTTCCTGCTTGCGGCCTGGGGTCTCTTCATCCGATTCAATTGCTGCGCCGAGGAACTGGAGCCGGAGGCGATGGCACAGGCCAAGCTGGAAGATGAGAAGTTGGCTTAACGACTCCCCACGGCTATTTTGTCAGCGCAGGTCAAATCGAACGCCTGGAGCAGTCCCGTAGGTCGGGTTAGGGGCGCGTGGTCCTGTCCTAGAAAGCGAAAACAGAAGGTTAACGCGAGCCGTAACCCGACATCCTGGCGCTGCGCCATGAACGCCGGTGGCCGGAATGATGATCAAGTCCGGTGTTGGCCTCGATCGTAATCCCGGCCAGCGGCGTGCGTAGTCAGGGCTTCCAGCCCTGACGGTGTCAGGCCAGGATGGCCTGACTACGCACCCGGCGAGCCCAAGTGGCCGGAATCTTGATCGGGGCCCCGGTATTTTTGCATACTCTGCGGGGCAGTCTATGCCGTCGGCGCCCACAGATCATCCAGATTGATCGTCACCGCCTCAAACGGCGCGACTGATACTTCCGCCACGCCGGCAAAGCGGCCAATTTCCCGCCAGGCTCCGCCGTCCAGAGCGTAGGCTTCGAGGGTGTGTGCCAAGGGATCGAGCAGCCAGGCGTAGGCCACGCCAAAATGGGCGTAGATGGGCATCTTGATCTCCCGGTCGG
The DNA here is from genome assembly GCF_903933125.1 of uncultured Lamprocystis sp. Lineage (GTDB taxonomy): Bacteria > Pseudomonadota > Gammaproteobacteria > Chromatiales > Chromatiaceae > Thiodictyon. Next base: position 1,624 of record NZ_CAIZIZ010000181.1, read on the forward strand.
TGCCGGCGGTGGATGGCGACAGCACCTCGCACACCCAATCCGGGACTACCGTGGCGCGGTGCCCGCGGGGTAGTACCGGCATCCGTTCGCGGCGCCAGCCGGCGAGGTCCGGGACATCGACCTCGGCGTCGCGGATGAAGTGCAGTTCCGGTTCGTCGATGAACCACCAGCCGCCCGGGCCGCCACGTCCCCGTTGGAAAGGGCCGATCAGGTCAAATCGAACGCCTGGAGCAGCTTGAACAGACCAAAGGCCATCGCGCCCGCGGCCGGTAAGGTCAGGATCCAGGCCCACAGCATGCGTTCGACCACGGTCCACTTGATGGCGGAGAACCGCTTGGCAGCCCCGACGCCGAGGATGGCGGCCGAGATGTTGTGAGTGGTGGAGACCGGAATGCCGAGTGAGGACGCGATGGTGATGACGGTGGCCGCCGAGGTTTCGGCGGCGAAGCCGTGGATCGGATGCAGGCGGACGATCTTGTGGCCGAGCGTCTTGATGATCCGCCAGCCGCCGACCGCGGTCCCGGCGGCCATCGTCAAGGCGCAAGTCACCTTGATCCAGGTGTCGATATCGCCCTGAGTCATGGCGCCTTCGCTCGGGCGCAGCCAGGTCAGCCAGTCGGGCAGTTGCTCCAGGGTGCCGGCCTGTTGGGCCGAGACCAGGGCGAGCGCGATGATGCCCATGGTTTTTTGCGCGTCGTTGAGCCCGTGGGCAAGACCCATATAGGCCGCCGATCCGAGTTGCGCCTTGCCGAAAAAGGCGTTGACCCAGCGCGGCCGGGCCATCCGCCGTAGCAGGCCGCCGCTGCGCGACATCGCCCAGAGCAAGGCGAACAGCAGGCCCATCATCAGAAAACCGACGACGAATCCCATGAGCGGACTGGTGAACATGGGCACGGCGACCTTCCACAGGATGCCCGAGCCCTTGTACCAAGGGTCGGCCGACTGGGACCAGATCACCGCTCCCCACTGACCCTGGGCGGCCGCGACCGCGGCGCCGCACAGGCCGCCGATCAGCGCGTGCGAGGACGAGGACGGCAACCCGAGATACCAGGTTGCCAGGTTCCAGACGATGCCGCCGGCCAGCGCGCAGATGATCAACTGCGAGGTGACCTCGACCACCGACTGATCGATCAGACCGGTAGCGATGGTCTTGGCGACCGCGGTGCCCCAGAGCGCGCCGATCAGGTTGGTGGTCGCCGCAAGCGCGACGGCCTGCATGGGTGAGAGTACTTTGGTTGCGACCACGGTGGCGATGGAGTTGGCCGTGTCGTGAAAGCCGTTGATGTACTCGAAAACGAGCGCGGTGAGTACCACCGCGATGAGGAGGTTCAGCACGCTGGTCTCCTCAACTGTTCTTGAGCACGATCTGGTAAGCCACCACGCCGGCCTCGCGGCAGCGGTCGATGGCTTTCTCCAGGATCTCGAAGAACTCTTTGATCAGAAACATTTGTTTACCGTCGAAATGGCCCGCGTAGATGTCGCGATAGAGTTCGAGCATCAAGCGGTCGGCCTCGCTTTCGATGGAGCGCAGTCGATCGTTCAGGATCTTCATCTCCTCGATCTTCATCCGGCGCAACTGGCGGACCATTTCCACCACCACATTGGCGGCCTGCTCCAGCATGGCCGCCCGCTGGGCGAAGTCGATGCCGTCGAGCAAGTGGACGGCCAGGGCATAGCGCTCGGCGAACCGCTCCACCTGCTTGGGGATGCGCACCAGGGCGTAACTCAGTGCTTCGATGTCCTCGCGTTCCAGTGCGGTGACGAAGCTGTTGATCAACTCCTCGTTGATTTTGTCCGCGATCACCCGCTCACGCTGGCGGGCAAGGCGAAACGCGTCCAGCGCGGGTGGGCGGTCGTTTTCGCGCAGCATCGTGTGCAGCGCGGTGGTGCTGTCGGCCGCAGCGACGGCCGCGTCTTCAAGCAGCCCAAAAAACTGGTTGCCTTTACCAAAGATCGTCTGGAGCGAGAACATACCTGCGCCTCGAGGGGAAGGGGATCGCAGGCGCCGCGGGTGGGCGCCCGATGTGTCGATTTTGTGAGCGCTATGTTACCGCGCGGCCCCTGAGGCGTCCCGTTTCCGGTTTCCTATCCGACGCCTGAATCCAGATAGATCGCCGCGAGCGGGAGCGCAATGCCGAGTGTGTCGAGCGTCAGTGTGCCGTCCGGCTCCTCGGTGAGGAGCGGCTGCCACCAGTTGCCGTGCCGACGGTAATGGAGCACGGCAACCGCCGTCGAGTCCACCAGCACGTAGTCGGTCAAGGTTTCGATCGTCTGGTATTGCAGGAACTTGGCGCCGCGGTCATCCTGCGCCGTGCTGGGCGACAGCACCTCAATGATCAGCACCGGGTTGACCAGAGTGCGCAGACCATTGATGGTGACGTAGCGCGGATCGCAGGCGATCGACAGGTCGGGGTATAGATACGGACTGCCGGTATTGACCTTGACCCGCTGATCGCTCGGGAAGGGTCGGCAGCCGCGTTCCCTCAGGCCGCCGCGCAACTCGGTCAACAGGTTGACGCAAATGGTGTTGTGCTCCGGCTGCGCGCCGCCCATGCAGAACACCTCCCCATTGCGGTACTCGCAACGCGCGTCCGCGCCGCGGTCGAGGGCGAAATACGCGTCGAGGCTGACGAAGGGTCGCTTCAGGGAGGTGGCCATGACTGGAACCGATAGGGGGCGCTGTCGTGAGTATAGCGGGCTGGGTCTGCGGCGCCGCTGGACACCTTCGGCGATTGCCGGAAAATCATGTACGAGATCGCGAAGGATTCAGAACAGTGTGCGCAGATCCAGCAGGACGCCGGGGAGCGCGGCAATTTCGACCCGTGACAGATCGGCGACGCGCAACCGCCGGGTGTAGCGATCCTCGTCCGGGTCCTGGTGGATGTCGAGGTGGCGCCCGGGGCAGTCGATGATCCAGACCTCGGGTATCCGGAAGCGGGCGTAGAGCGGCAGCTTGATGCGACGATCGTGTGTCAGGCTCGTCTCCGCGACCTCGATCAGGAGCAGGCAGTCATCAGGCCCCGGATGCGTCTGTTCGTAGTAGTCGGCGCGGTAGCGCAGCAGGGCCAGGTCCGGCTGCGGGGCCGTCAGGCGCCCCAGGACGACGGGGTTCTGCGTCGAGACGATGGCCGCGGCGCCGACCGCGGTCGTGAGCAAGTGGTTCAGTCGGTTGGTCTTGCCGGCATGGATCGGACCGATGGGCGGCATGTCGATGAGATCCCCCTCGATGAGTTCGACCCGCGCGTCCGGGTCCAGGACGCCGGTCTCGCCCATGCGGAAATATTCACTCACGGTGATGGGGTGGCGCCTGGGGCCAGCGGTGATCTGTGGTTCACTCGGGACGGCGATGGCGGTGGACATGCGCAACCCTCTCCTGCTCAAGACTGAATTTTTGATCAGGACATTCCGTCTCGGGA